>NZ_JAATJN010000001.1:3917525-4221031 GCF_011927955.1 Brevibacterium marinum
AGAATCGGAGGACTCGGCAGAGGAAGAGCCCACCGCTCCCGCCGATGAACTGCCCGAGGCCGAACCGAAGGAGCACCGCAACCACGCGGCGGTCGCCGAGGTCCTCGAGGCGCACGGGATCGAACCACAGATCAAGCTCTTCACCGACGCCACGCCCACGGCCGCCTCGGCGGCTGCGAAGATCGGTGTCGAGGTCGGCGCGATCGCCAACAGCCTCATCTTCTCCTCCGGCGGCGACCCTGTGCTCATCATGACCTCCGGACTGCACCGGGTGGACACGGGGCACGTGGCCGGGCTCATCGGCGCGGACTCCCTTGACCGGGCCGACAAGGAGCTGGTGCGCACCGCGACGGGACAGGTCATCGGCGGGGTCGCTCCCTGCGGTCACCCGAAGCCGGTTCCCACCTATGTCGACGTGGCGCTGAAGGACTATCCTGTTCTCTGGGCTGCCGCCGGCACACCGAACTCGATGATGCCGTTGACCTACGAGCAGCTGCTGGCGATCACCGGAGGGAAGGAAATCACCGTTGTCGAAGAAGGTGTCGAAGGCTGAGAACTCGGACGGGCCGAGTTCGCAGGGTTCGGGTTCGCTGAGCCCTGCGGGCAGGTTGGCGGCCTTCGCGTCCTCGCGCGGACGCTACTACGCGGTCCTCCTCGCCGTGTTCTCCGCGGTGCTCATCATCTCCAACATCTCCGCGACCAAGGTCATCGGCTTCGGTCCGATCGTCACCGACGGCGGCGCGTTCCTGTTCCCCATCGCCTACATCCTCGGCGATGTGATCAGCGAGGTCTACGGCTTCAAGGCCGCCCGCAAGGCCGTCATCACCGGCTTCGGACTCCAGATCCTGGCCACTCTCGTGTTCTGGCTCGTGCTCATCTCACCACCGGGACCCGGCTATGAGAACCAGGACGCCTTCGCTGCGGTCCTCGGCTTCTATCCGCGCATCGTCGCGGCTTCGCTGGTCGGGTACTTCTTCGGACAGCTGCTGAATTCCTATGTGCTCGTGGCCGTGAAGAAGCGCATGGGCGAGCAGAAGCTGTGGGTGAGGCTGCTGACCTCGACGGGCGTCGGCGAATTCGTCGACACCCTGTTGTTCTGCATCATCGCCTTCGCCGGTGTCATCCCCGGACTCGACTTCATCAGCTACATCGTCTTCGGCTTCGTCTACAAGGTCGCCGTCGAAGTCGTCCTCATGCCCGTCACCTACCGGGTGATCAAGCTCGTGAAGAGGCACGAGCCCAGCTACGAGCTGCCCGGGGCACAGTAGGTCCGAGGCTCAGCCGCGCGCCTTGGCGTAATAGCGGCCCAGCACCTCGGTCTCGAGTTCGGCGAAGCGGCCCTCGTCCATGGCCTTCCGGATCTCGGCGACGAGGTTGACGATGAAGTACTCGTTGTGGATCGTGCACAAGGTGGAGAAGAGCATCTCCTTCGCCTTGTACAGGTGACGCAGATACGCCCGCGAATAGTTCTCACACGTGTGGCAGGAACAGTCCGGATCGAGCGGCCCGAAGTCCCGCCGGTATTTGGCGCCGGTGAGGTTGTAGCGGCCGTCGCGCGTGTAGATCGCGGCATTGCGGGCCACCCGTGAGGGCGAGACGCAGTCGAATGTGTCGGCGCCGGTCCTGATCGACTCGAACAGGTCGTCCGGCTCGGAGATGCCCAGCAGGTGCCGGGGCTTGTCCTCCGGCAGCTCCTCGCACACCCAGCGGATGATCGTGCCGAGGTTCTCCTTCTCCAGGGCTCCCCCGATGCCGAAGCCGTCGAAGTCCATCGCCCCCAGATCGTGGGCGGCCTTGCGTCGCAGGTCCTCGTACTGTGCCCCCTGGAGCACTCCGAACAGCGCCTGATAGGGGCGGTGCGTGCGCGCGGCCGTCTGTCGCCGGTGTTCGGCGATGCACCTGATCGCCCACTGGCGGGTGCGTTCCAAGGACGTCTCCTGGTAGCCGCGGGTATTGATGAGGGTCGTGAGCTCGTCGAAGGCGAACATGATGTCGGCGCCCAGTTCGTGCTGGACTCGCATGGAGATCTCGGGGGTGAACCGGTGCATACTCCCGTCGAGGTGAGACTTGAAGGTCACGCCGTCGTCGTCGACGTTCGAGAGCCTCTCCTTGCCCACGGCGACGAGCTCGTCGCTGCGCTGGCCCGTCGACTCCATCGAGATGACCTTCTTGAACCCCGAGCCCAGACTCATCACCTGGAATCCGCCCGAGTCCGTGAACGTCGGGCCGGGCCAGTTCATGAACTTCCCCAGCCCGCCTGCTTCGTCGACGAGCTCGGACCCGGGCTGCAGGTAGAGGTGGTAGGCGTTGGCGAGCACCGCCGGGCCGCCGAGTTCGGCCACCTCATCGGGGCGGACGCCTTTGACCGTGGCCTTCGTGCCGACGGGGATGAATGCCGGGGTCGCGATGTCGCCGTGCGGGGTGTGGATGACGCCGGTGCGCCCGCCCGACTCGAGTCGGGTG
The DNA here is from genome assembly GCF_011927955.1 of Brevibacterium marinum. NCBI lineage: Bacteria > Bacillati > Actinomycetota > Actinomycetes > Micrococcales > Brevibacteriaceae > Brevibacterium > Brevibacterium marinum. Next base: position 3,919,989 of record NZ_JAATJN010000001.1, read on the forward strand.
CCGACCTCGAACCCGAACCGGGAGCGGTCGTTGATGGGCGGTGCATCGGTGGGAGCCGAGGCTGTCTCAGATTCTGCGGAGGATTCGATTCGAGTCACCCGACAAGTTTAACTGGGAGCATGAGTCGGACCTTCACCCAGATGATCGAGGCCGCCGAACGCACCGGCGAGCCCATCATCATCGACGGCGGCCTGGGCACCGCTCTCGAGTCCCGCGACATCGATCTCGGCCATGAGCTGTGGTCGGCCGCCCTGCTCCGTGAGTCCCCGGACACCCTCGCCGAGGTGCACGCAGAGTTCATCCGCGCCGGTGCCCGGATCGTCACGACCGCCAGTTACCAAGCGACCCCGCTCGGCTTCGAGGCAGCATCGATCCCCGCCGAGGAGGGGCGACGTCTCATCGCAGCCGGCGTTGAGATCGCCGCCGAAGCAGCCGCGAGCAGAAGTCTCGTCGCCGGGTCCGCCGGTCCCTACGGCGCGGCGCTCGGCAACGGGGCCGAGTACACCGGCGATTACCGCCTCGACGATGCAGAGCTGAGGACTTTCCACCGTTCGCGCATCGAGGCCCTGGTCAGAGCCGGTGCCGACCTGCTGGCGATCGAGACTCAGCCCAGCCTGCCGGAGATCCGCGTGCTGGTCGGCCTGGCCGAGGAATACGACATCGCGGCTTGGCTGAGCGTGACGCTCTCCGATGGTCGGCACTTGGCCGACGGCTCGAACCTGGCGGATGTCGCGGAGGTGGCGTCCGCCTCGGCGATGGTCCGGGCGGTCGGGGTCAACTGTGTGCGCCCCTCGCTCGTGTCCGAAGCGCTGGCAACCTTGGCGGATGTCACGGACCTGCCGCTCATCGCGTACCCGAACTCGGGCGAGGCCTATGACGCGGACTCGATGGAGTGGCGGGACGGGCCGCACTTCGAACCCGGAGTGGACACGATCGCCGGGTGGAGGGACGCAGGTGCCCGCCTCCTCGGCGGCTGCTGCCGGACGGCGCCCGAAGACATCGCCCGGCTTGCCGCCTCGGCGAAGGAGATCAGCCGAGCATCTTCCCCGGATTGAGGATCCCCAGCGGGTCGAGGGCCTCCTTAATCCGCTGGTGCATCAGCGCCGCACCCGCGTCGAGCTCATGCCCGAGCCATTCACGTTTGAGGAACCCGACACCGTGTTCGCCGGTGATCGTGCCGCCGAGGTCCAGACCCAGCTGGATGATCGCGGCGAACGCCTCCTGCGCCTGCCTCGCCTGGTCCTCGTCACCGGCGTCGAAGACCACGGACGGGTGCATGTTCCCGTCACCGGCATGCCCCGCGGTGGCGACCTCGACGTCGAAGCGAGCATCGATGTCCGCCAGCTTCTCGAAGAACTCGCCCAGCGCCGACCGCGGCACGCACACATCGTCGACGAGCTCGCCGCCTCCGCGCTCATCGGCGTACTTCTCCATCGCCGGTGCCACCGCGCGGCGGGCCGCGACGAGCATCTCACTGTCGGCCGGATCGTCGGAGACGAAGACCTCCGTGCCGCCGTGGGATTCGGCGATCCGCCGGAAAGTCTCGAGCTCGTCCATCGCTCCCGCACCCTGCGCATTCGACTGCACGAGCAGCAGGGCGCCGAGGTCGTCGGGCAGACCGAAGTGACCGTAGGCGTTGACCATTCCCACGGTGGGCCCGTCCATGAGCTCGAGCAGCGAGGGAGCGGCACCGGAGCTCATGTATTCGGTGACTGTGCGGCCGGCTGACTCGGTGTCGGGGAAGATCCCGACGGCGGTGATCGGCGGGGGCAGTGCCGGCTTCAGGGCCAGAGTCACCTCGACGATGGTGCCCAGCGTCCCCTCGGAGCCGACGAGGAGGGCTGCCAGGTCGAGGCCCGCGACGCCCTTCGCCGTCGCCCGGCCCAGCTTCGTCACGGTGCCGTCGGCGAGGACGACGGTCATGGCCCGCACATAGTCCTTGGTCACGCCGTACTTCACACAGCACATGCCGCCGGCGTTCGTGGCGACATTGCCGCCGATCGTCGAGATCGCGACCGAGCCGGGATCGGGCGGGTAGGACAGACCGTGATCGGCCAGCGCCGTTTTGAGGTCCTGATTGATGACTCCGGGCTGGACCCGGCACGTCCGGTTGACCTCATCGACCTCGACGATCTCGTTCATCGTCGTGACATTGAGCAGCAGGCTGCCATCGATCGCGTTCGCGGCGCCCGAGAGTCCGGTCCGCGCTCCCTGGGTGACGACGGGGATGTGGTGTTCGGTGGCGAAGCGCATGACGGCCACGACATCGTCGACCGTTCGCGCCCTGACCAGACCCATTGCCTGACCGGCGGAGCAGAACAGCGCCTTGTCGAAGGCGTAGCTGTCGACGACGTCGAGGTCCGTGACGAGGGCTCCGGGGCTGAGCTGACCTTCAAGCGCCTGGATCGGGGCCGCAGTTGTCACGCTCATGCGATCCGTGACTGCTCGAACGACCTGGCCACCTCGCGCACCCGGTCGAGGGCTTCGTCGGCTCCGATGCTGACCCGCACTCCCCCGCTCAGGCGTCGGATGGCAACGGCCTGCCTCGCGCATGCCTCCTCGAAGGCTATCGCAGCATCGTCGTCGAGGTTGACCCACACATAGTTGCCCTGGGAATCGGCGACGGTGAGACCCGCATCGCGCAGGTCCTGTTCGAACTGGTCGCGGGTGGCCGCGACCTCCTTCGCCCGCACCAGCACCTCGTCATTGCGCGAGAGCGATTCCACGGCAGCGACCTGGGCCGCCGAGGTGACGCTGAAGGGTGCGATGACCTGACGCAGCGCGGTCGCGATCGTCGGATCGGCGACGCCGAAGCCCACCCGCAGACCGGCCAGACCATGTGCCTTGGAGAAGGTCCGGGCCAACACCAGGTTCGGGAATTTCCGGTACGCCGCCATCCCGTCGACCACCTCGGCGGCGGTGGCGAACTCGAAGTACGCCTCGTCGAGGACGACGATGACCTCGGCCGGGACCTCGGCCATGAAGCCCTCGAGCTCGGAGGCGCTGATCGACGGGCCCGTCGGGTTGTTCGGCGAGCAGAGCATGATGAGTCGGGTCGTGTCATCGATGGCCGCGACCAGTCCCGGAAAGTCGTGGCGGCCGTCGTCGAGCAGCGGCACCGGGCGCTTCTCGGCACCGCGTGCCGAGGCGAGGATCGGGTACATCTCGAACGAGGGCCAGGGGTAGACCACCGAGGTCCCCGCCTCGAGGGTGATGTTCGTCAGCGCCGAAAGGATCTCCGAGGCGCCGGCACCGGGTACGACCTCGGACTGATCGACGTCGAGGTGGGCCGCGAGATCGGCCACGAGCTTCGTCGCCTTCGGGTCGGGATAGTTCGCCGGCGCCTGCCCCGCGTCGGCGATCGCCTCGACGACGCTCGGCAGGGGCGGCAGGTGATTCTCGTTCGACGACAGCTTGTACGGTTTCAGCCCCGGGGCCGTGGTCGGGGGTTTGCCCGGCACATAGGGCGGGAACTCGGCCAGGGCATCACGGAGACGGAAGCGATTCGACATATGCCCATATTTGCACACCCTGTGTCATCCGACACAAGATGTCCGCGGGTTAAACGTCCGAATGGTCGGAAAAGGCCGCTCCGGACGGACGATCGTTCTCTGTGAGAATGCTCGCACCCTCGCTGCCCGGCACTCCCCGGGTTACTGGTTCGCCTGAGGCTAAGAGTAGTCTGAGAGTCGGATACCAAGAGTCAGTCAGTCATTGACGAAGAATGAGAGTCGAAATGCCCTCCACGCAGGAAAAGGTTGACGTTGTCTTGATCGGCGGCGGGATCATGAGTGCCACTCTGGGCGCCATGCTGACCGAGCTTCAGCCGGAGTGGGACATCCGGGTCTACGAGAAGCTCGACTATGTCGCCGAGGAGAGCTCCGACCCATGGAACAACGCCGGCACCGGTCATGCCGCCCTGTGCGAACTCAACTACACTCCCGAAGACGAGAACGGTCACATCGATCTCGCCAAGGCCTCGCAGATCAATGAGCAGTTCCATCATTCGCGTCAGTACTGGTCGCACCTCGTCGACAACGGCGTCCTGCCGGACCCGAAGTCCTTCATCAGCCAGGTCCCCCACATCAGCTACGGCCGAGGTGAGAAGGGCCGAGACTACATCAAGAACCGTTACGAGCAGATGGTGCGAAACCCGCTGTTCTCCGAGATGGAGTACACCGACGATCCCGATACCCAGGCCGAGTGGCTGCCGCTGATGTTCGAGGGCCGCGGACCCGGCCAGGTCAACGGCATCTCGCGGACGGAGATCGGCACCGACGTCAACTTCGGATCGCTGTCTCGACAGCTGCTCAGCTACGTCGGCGACAAGGGCGCCACGATCCGCACCAGTCACGAGGTGACCGACCTCGAACGCTCCTCCGACGGCTGGGTCGTCACCGTCAAGGACCTGCTCTCCCACGAAACCCACAAGGTCAACGCGAAGTTCGTCTTCGTCGGGGCCGGCGGCGGAGCACTGCCGCTGCTGCAGAAGTCGGGCATCCCCGAGGGCCGCGGCTACGGCGGGTTCCCCGTTTCGGGCATCTTCCTGCGTACCTCGAACTCCGATCTCGTCGACCGTCACCAGGCCAAGGTCTACGGCCAGGCATCCTTCGGTGCCCCGGCGATGTCCGTGCCGCACCTCGACACCCGTGTCGTCGACGGCAAGGACCACCTGCTGTTCGGCCCCTACGCGGGCTTCTCGCCGAAGTTCCTCAAGGGCGGCAGCTTCACCGACCTGCCGTTCTCGGTGCGCGGGAACAACCTGGCCACGATGCTCAATGTGGCCAGGGACAACACCGATCTCGTCACCTACCTCGTCTCCGAGCTGGCCGCGTCGAAGAAGGCCCGCTTCGAGTCGATGCACGAGTTCATCCCGAACATCGACCCCGCCGACTGGGAGTTCGTCCAGGCCGGACAGCGCGTTCAGGTGATGAAGAAGGACCCGAAGAAGGGCGGAGTCCTCAGCTTCGGCACCGAGCTCATCTCCTCTGCCGACGGTTCGATCGCGGCGCTGCTCGGCGCTTCCCCCGGCGCTTCGACGACTGTGGCGATCATGCTCAACCTGCTCAAGACCTGCTTCCCCCGCCAGTACAGCACTTGGGAGCCTGCGATCAAGGACATGGTCCCCTCAGTTGGCCACAGCCTCGCCGAAGACGAGACCCTGCTCAAGGAGCTCTCCGAGTACACCGCTCGCACCCTGCAGCTCATCTGAGCAGGGGAATTCACTAACCGCTTGTTGGAAGTGTCAGTGCGCATCACTTGTGCGCCACCTACGCCCTTCCAGCAAGCGGTGACTGCATTCACGCCAACGCGCCGCCAGTTGGCAGCGCCGGTGCGGCAGCAGCGCCAGTGCGGGTCGGGGGCTGTTAGAGCTCGACCTGGCGATTGACGTCCTTGTAGAGCAGGTAGCGGAAGCGGCCCGGCCCGCCGGCGTAGCAGGCCTGGGGGCAGAAGGCGCGCATCGAGATGAAGTCGCCTTCCTGCACCTCGACCCAATCGCCGTTGAGGCGGTAGACGGCCTTGCCCTCGAGGACGTAGAGGCCGTGCTCCATCTCGTGGGTCTCGGCGAAGGGAATCACGGCACCGGGTTCGAAGGTCACGATGTTGACATGCATGTCGTAGGCCAGGTCGCCGGGATCGAGCGGGCGGGTCGTCCGCCACCGGTTGTCGGTGCCCGGCATCGCCGCCGGCTCGACGTCGGACTCGTTGCCGAACACGGCTTCGGCGGTCAGTCCGGTCACCGGCTGGTAACGCTTGCGCACCCAATGGAAACGGCCCGCCTCGGCGCCGGTCGACTTCACGCTCCAGGTCGAACCGGCTGGCAGGAAACCGTAGCCGCCCGGGGCCAGGGTGTGTGCCCGACCCTCGTGGGTGATCTCGAGCTCACCGGCCATGACGAAGATGAACCCTTCGACCTCGGCCTGCGGTTCGGGCTCGTCCGAGCCGCCGCCCGGGACGACTTCGAGGATGGTCTGAGAGAAGGTCACCGCTCCCCCGGCCACCGGTTTGCTCAGCACCCAGGATCGGGTCCCCGTCCATTCGGGCAGGTTCGAGGTCACGATGTCGCGCATGACCCCGCGCGGGATCACAGTGTAGGCCTCGGTGACGATCGCACGGTCGGTGAGCAGGTCCGACTGGGGCGGGTGCCCGCCGGTCGGCGCCCAATAGGTATAGGGGTCGGTCGTCGTCATGGGTGCAGAGTCTCCTTCGATTCGGTGCTGGTCAGCACAAGTCGCTGTTCAGTACAAGCCGGTGCTCAACCGCCGGTGATCAGCCGCCCGCGGTCAGCACAAGCCGGTGATCAGGCCGCGCCGGTGCGGGCGATGTGGTTGAGGGTCTCGATCGACATCTTCGTCCGGTCGGTCACGAACTCCTCGGTGTGTGCCCCGCAGGACAGCCCGCGCGACAGGTAGCGAGCCAGCGCCCGGGCGGTCGCCGGCTCATCGAGGACGGCGGAGTCCTCGTGGAACACATAGTTGCGCAGCCTGGTCGCCGCCCTCTCCGCGCCTTCGCGGTAGAAGCGGAAGGTGGCTAGGAAACGGGTGGGCAGCTGATGCGGATGCATGTCCCAGCCCTGGTAGATGCCGCGCTTGAGGTGTCTGCGGACCAGCCCGGCGTGCAGGCCCCACGCCCTGTGGATCTCCTCGGGCTCGCCGACCGGCAGAATGTTCGTCGAGCCGTCGGAGAGATGGACTCCTGTGCCGGCGACCGCGAGCATCATCTGGTTCTTCGCGAAGTCGGCCACGGGGTGGTCCATCGCCTGATAGGCGGCAGCGACACCCATCGAAGCCGAGTAGTCGTAGGTGCCGTAGTGCAGGGAGGTGATGCGTCCGGCACCCGCATCGAGGACGGGGGCCAGCGGCACCCTGCCGTCGGCGCCGAGGATGAGCTGCGGGGTCTCGACCTGTACCTCGAAGGTGATCGCACCCTCGGCCAGGTCATGCTGGGCCTCGAGCGATCGGCAGGCGATGACCATGGCACGGACCTGGTCGACCGTGCTGACCTTCGGGAGCGTGAGGACCAGCTGCTTCGGAAGCCTTCCGTGGGAGGCGATCACCTCGGCGAGGAATATGTCCAGGGTCCGGAGACCACGTGCCCGGGTATCGGCCTCCATGCACTTGAACCGGATGCCGAAGAACGCCGGTGCGCCCGTTTCGTCGAGTCCGGCGATCGCGTTGCGCGCAGCCTGGCGTGCGCAGGCGTCCTCGGTCTCGTCGTCGGCGTCGCCGTACCCGTCCTCGAAGTCGAGACGCAGGTCCTCGATCGGTTCGGTCGACAGTTTCCGGGTGACCGCCTCGGCGAGCATTTCGGCTTCCCGAGCGACCTGGTGCAGGTTCGGAATCGACTGGCTGTCGGGAGGGACGGTCTCCTTGCGGGACGCGACGATGACGCGTTCGGCCAGCTGGACCATGCCGCCGTTGGCATCGACGCATTCGAGGGCCTGCTCACCCCACTCGCGGGGCAGGGTCGGCGTGGAGTGGTGTCCGGGGACGTAGACGGTGTGCACGGGCTGGCGGACATCGCGCTCGCCGGGGTAACGCGTGCTCAGCAGCTCGTCCGTATCCGACAGGAGCGCATCGATGTCGGCCAACGTTGATTGATCCACTTTCACATTCTCTTTCGTCGCACGGGCGGGGTGGTCTTCGACCATTGTCTCTCATAAGGCAGCGACCGATCCCTGCTCCTGGAGACCGGTCGGCGGTCACGATGAGACTGCCGCGACCGCCTCGGCGACCTTCTTCGCCACTTCGGGGTCGAAGACCGATGGCACCACGTAGCCCGGGTGGAGCTCCTCGGCCGGAATGCACGAGGCGATCGCATCGGCGGCGGCGACCATGATGTTCTCATCGATGTCGGTCGCCTCGGCGTCGAGGAGGCCGCGGAAGATGCCGGGGAAGGCCAGCACGTTGTTGATCTGATTCGGGTAGTCGCTGCGTCCGGTGGCGACGACGGCCGCGTGCTTGAGCGCTTCGGCGGGATCCACCTCGGGATCCGGGTTGGCCATCGCGAAGACGAGTGCATCCTCGTTCATGGCCTGGATGTCGCTGCCGTCGAGCACGTTCGGGGCGGAGACTCCGATGAATACGTCCGAGCCGACCACGGCCTCCTTCAGTGTGCCGTCGAAGCCTTCGGGGTTCGTGTTGCGCTGCAGCCACACCTTGTGTTCGGTGTCGACTGTCGAGTTCGGTCCGATCGCGCCGTCCCGGCCGCAGGCGATGATGTTCTTCGCCCCCGCTACCTGGAGCAGCCGGATGATCGCATTGCCCGCCGCCCCCACGCCGGAGACGACGATGCGCAGATCCTCGAGGTTCTTGCCCACGACCTTGAGCGCGTTCTTCAGCGCGGCCAGCGTCACGATGCCCGTGCCGTGCTGGTCGTCGTGGAAGACCGGGATGTCGAGTTCCTCGCGGAGCTTGGCCTCGATCTCGAAGCAGCGCGGCGCGGAGATGTCCTCGAGGTTGATGCCCCCATAGGCCGGGGCCAGAGCCCTGCAGATCGAGATGATCTCCTCGGTGTCCTTCGTGTCGAGGGCGACTGGCCAGGCGTCGACACCGGCGAACTGCTTGAACAGGACGGCTTTGCCCTCCATCACGGGCATCGCGGCTTCGGGGCCGATGTCGCCGAGGCCGAGCACCGCGGTGCCGTCGGTGACGACCGCGACGGTGTTGCGTTTGATCGTCAGCCGCCTCGCATCGTCCTTGTTCCCTGCGATGGCTTTGCACACTCGGGCCACGCCCGGGGTGTAGGCGCGGGAGAGGTCGTCCCGGTTGCGCAGCGGTACCTTGGGTGCGGATTCGAGTTTGCCGCCGAGGTGGAGGAGGAACGTCCGGTCCGAGACCTTGTGGACTTCGACGCCGGGGAGCTCGCCGAGTGCGGCCGCGACCTCATCGGCGTGGTCGAGGTCGCGCGTATCGGCGCTGACGTCGATGATGACGCTGTGCGGGGTGGATTCGACGACGTCGAGGGCCGTGATCGCGGCACCGGTCGCCGCGGCAGCGGCCACAAGATCGGAGGTCGAGGTCCGACCGACTTCGGTGGCCGCGCGAAGCGTGATTGAGTATCCGGGGCTTGGAGACGCCATGTGAGATATCCTCTCTGATATGTCTTTTCCGTAGTATGGATACTATCTTCTGTATAGTGGAAAATCTAGCCCGGATCTTCATGAACGGAAACTTACTTCCATTTTGAGACTAGACTGAGTGGCAGTTTCGCTGAGCGATCCTGGTTGTCATGACGGCAGCACTCAGCGTCGAGCCTGCCACAGATGCCAGCGAACACGAATCTCATTGGACGAGGAAGAGGAACTCGGATGACCAGCAACGACACGAATGCCCCCGCGATCCGTCAGACGAAGGGCGGTGTCCAGTCCGTCGAACGCGCCTTCGGGCTCCTCGAATGCATCGCGAATTCCTCGGGCTCGGCGACGCTGAGCCACATCGCCGCCGAAGTGAGCCTCCCGCTCCCGACGATCCACCGGCTGCTCAACACCCTGGTCAACCTCGGCGTGGTGCGCCAGCTGCCCAATCGCGGCTACGCGCTGGGTCCGGGGCTGATTCGCCTCGGCAACCTCGCCGGTTCCCAGCTGGGTGCGATCGCCCGCCCCTACCTGCGGACGATCGTCGAGGAGTTGGGCGAATCCGCGAACGTCGCCACCATCGACGGCGACATGGTCGTCTATGTCGATCAGGTCGCCTCACAGCGGCAGATGCGGATGTTCACCGAGGTGGGGCGGCGGACCCATATGCACGACACCGGGGTGGGCAAGGCCATTCTCGCCGGCCTCGACTCCGAGCAGGTGCGCCACATCGTGTCGACCGCCGGGATGCCGACGCCGACCGAATACAGCATCGGCACGGTCGAGGCCCTCGAAACCGAGCTGGAGCGCATTCGCGAGCGTGGCTACTCCATCGACGAGCAGGAACAGGAGCTGGGAGTGCGCTGCTTCGCGATGTCGATCCCCGAGGCGCCTGCTCCCCTGGCGATCTCCGTGTCGGGACCCATCAGTCGAGTCGACCAGGCGTTCTCGGATCGCGCGATTCCGCTGCTGCGCTCGGCCGCCGAGGCGATCTCGGAAGACATGCGCGGCGGCGCCTGAGCGTCTGCAGCCAGCCGCCCTCGAGACGACGCCCTCGAGACGACGCCCTCGAGACGACGACGGAGCGCCGAGACTACAGTGCATGCACAATGGTCTCGGCGCTCCGTCGTCGTCTCGGCAGTGAGTGCTTCAGGAATCGCCTCCGGCGGTGCCCGAGGTCCCTGCGTTGACCTCGCCCAGGCGGTACTTCTTCGCCGCTTCGACCGGCACGGAACGCTCGATCTCGCCGCGGTCGGCCAGTAGCTGCAGCGCGCGGACGACCATCGAGTGCGCATCGATCTTGAAGTGGCGCCTGGCAGCGGCCCGCGTATCCGAGAAGCCGAACCCGTCTGCCCCCAGGGTCGCGAAGTCCTGGCTGAGGAAGGCCCTGATGAGGTCCGGCTGAGTGGAGTCGAAGTCGCTCGTGGCCACGATCGGCCCCGCTTGCGAGCCCAGACGCTGACGCACATACGGCACCCGCGGCTCGGCCTCGAAGTTCTCGAGCTTCTCGGCCTCGCACTTCAGGGCGTCGCGGCGCAGCTCGGCCCATGAGGTCACCGACCACACGGCGGCATCCACGCCCCAGTCCTGAGCCAACAGCCCACGGGCCTCGAGCGCCCACGGGACTGCGACTCCGGATGCGAGCAGCTGCGCCTGCGGACGATCGCCCGCACCCACCTCGGCGCCGGATCCTGCATCCGCACCCGCCTCGGCACCAGCACCCGCTTCCGCGACCCGATGGATCCCACGCAGAATCCCATCGACATCGACATCCTCGGGTTCGGCCGGCTGGAGCATCGGCTCGTTGTACACGGTCAGGTAGTACATGACGTTGCGGGCGTCATCGCCGAGGTCGTGCTCGCCGTACATGCGATGCAGGCCGTCACGCATGATGTGGCCGATCTCGTAGCCGTAGGCCGGGTCGTAGATCCGCACCGCCGGGTTGGTCGCCGCCAGCACAGGAGAGTGTCCGTCGGCGTGCTGCAGGCCCTCACCGGTCAGCGTCGTGCGTCCGGCCGTGGCGCCGATGATGAACCCGCGGGTCATCTGGTCACCGGCGGCCCAGAAGGCGTCTCCGGTGCGCTGGAAGCCGAACATCGAGTAGAAGACGTAGATCGGGATCATCGGTTCGCCGTGGGTCGAGTACGACGTTCCGGCGGCGGTGAATCCCGCTGCCGCACCGGCCTCGTTGATGCCGACGTGGAGCAGCTGGCCGCTGGTCGCCTCCTTGTAGGACAGGAACAGCTCACGGTCGACCGCCAGGTAGTTCTGCCCGTTCGGGTTGTAGATCTTCGCGGTCGGAAAGAACGCGTCGATGCCGAATGTGCGGGCCTCATCGGGGATGATGGGCACGATCCGGTTGCCGATGCCCTTCTCACGCATAAGGTCCTTGAGCAGGCGGACGAAGGCCATCGTGGTCGCGGCCTGCTGATGGCCCGAACCCTTCTTCGTCTGCGCGAGGGCCTTGTCGGATACTGCTGGCAGGGTCTTCGTGCTGTTCTCGGGCTTGCGGTTGGGCAGGAACCCGCCGAGCTCCTTCCGCTTCTGAAGCATGTACTGAATTTCTTCGGCGTCGTTGCCCGGGTGGTAGTAGGGCACGGCGTAGGGGTCGTCGTCGATGACCTTGTCGGTGATCGGGATGTCCATCCGGTCGCGGAAGGCCTTGACGTCGGCGGCCGTGAACTTCTTCATCTGATGCGTGGCGTTGCGCGATTCGAAGGTCGTGCCCAGGCCATAGCCCTTGACCGTCTGGACGAGGATAACGGTCGGCTTGCCTGTGGTGTTCACGGCCTGCTGGTAGGCGGCGAAGACCTTGTGGTAGTCGTGGCCGCCGCGCTTGAGGTTCCAGATGTCGTCATCGGACAGGTGCTCGACGAGCCCCTTGGTCACCGGCGAGCGGCCGAAGAAGTTGTCACGGATGAACCCGCCGGACTCGGCCTTGAAGGTCTGGTAGTCGCCGTCGAGGGTCTCGTTCATGATCCGGACCAGCTCGCCGCTGTGGTCGGCGTCGAGCAGGGAGTCCCATTCGCGGCCCCAGAGGACCTTGATGACGTTCCATCCGGCTCCGGTGAAGACGGCTTCGAGCTCCTGGACGATCTTGCCGTTGCCGCGCACGGGCCCGTCGAGGCGCTGCAGGTTGCAGTTGATGACATAGGTGAGATTGTCCAGGCCCTCGTTCGCGGCCAGTTGGAGGGCGCCGCGTGATTCGGGCTCGTCCATCTCACCGTCGCCGAGGAAGGCCCAGACCCGCTGGTCGGAGGTGTCCTTGATGCCGCGATTGAGCAGATAGCGGTTCATCTGCGCCTGGTAGATCGAGTTGATCGGGCCCAGCCCCATCGACACGGTCGGGAACTGCCAGAACTCGGGCATGAGGCGAGGATGCGGATAGGAGCTCAGCCCGTTCGGAGCCTTCGAGGCCTCCTGGCGGAAGCCGTCGAGCTGGGCCTCGTTCAACCGGTTCTCGAGGAAGGCCCTGGCATACATCCCCGGTGAGGCGTGGCCCTGGAAGAACACCTGGTCGCCGCCGCCGGGATGGTCCTGGCCGCGGAAGAAGTTGTTGAACCCGATCTCGTACAGGGTCGCAGCCCCCGCGTATGTCGAGATGTGCCCGCCGACCGAGGTTTCGGGACGCTGAGCACGGTGGACGAGCATCGCGGCGTTCCAGCGCAGCCACTTGCGGTATTTGCGCTCGAGGCGCTCGTCGCCGGGGTAGGCGGGTTCCTGATCGGCCGGGATGGTGTTGACGTAGTCCGTGGTCGTGACCTTGGGCTGTGCGACCGAGTTCGTTGCGGCCCGCTGACGCAGCGCCTCCATGATCTCGGCCGCGCGCAGGGTGCCACGCTGGCTGACGAGCCCTTCCCAGGACTCGAGCCACTCGTCGACTTCTTCGTCACCTGATCCCCTCGGGATCGCCGAGGTTGTGGTCTGGGTCATAGTTCTCCCTCTCAAACACGTCGGGTCCACGGGAAGGTGTTCCCCGTGGACCCGACTGCGGTGTGTATCAGCAGAAGCCGGCGATCTGCGCCCAGGCCTCCTTGGATTCCTCCACGCCGTCGCGGGTGAAGGTGGCTTCGATCAGACCGTAGGGTCGATCGGCGACGATGAGCACTTCATTCGGGTTCTCCAGGCCGAAGCGTTCGATGTCGTAGAGGAAATGGTGCTTGTTCGGGCAGGAGAAGCGGATCTCGTCGATCTCCGGCACGGCGTCGATCACCTTCTCACCCATCTGGTACAGGGTGTGCTGCAGGGCATGCGAATAGTGGTCGGTGAATGCGTCGAGGATGATCTTCTTGACCTTTCCATACACGCTCTCGAAGTCGAGATCCGTGGTGTTGTAGATCCAGCGGGTCGCAATATCGGTGGCCAGTATCCGATCGTCGGTCTCCGGCAGTGTGGTGTACTCGTCCTTCGGGTAGCCGACGAAGCCCGATTCGGTGGTCTTGAGCACGGTGAGTCCGTAGAAGCCGGAGATCAGCGTGTCCTTGTCACCGTCGCGGGTCAGGACCGCGGTGCGGGTCTCGGGCGCGGACTTGAAGAAGGAATGGTCGTGGTCGTTGATGCGCGACCAACCGTACTCTTCGGCCGCCCAGCGTCCGCCCGTGACCCAGTCGAAGCTCGAGGTGAAGTGGTCGGCCAGGCCGAGGATGAACTGCTCGGGCGAGCTCACGCCGAGTTCCTTGGCCTTGGCGAAGACCGTGTTCTTCTGGGTGTCGGTGGCGACGATGTGTTCGTTATCGCCTTCGGTGTGGGCGGTCTCGAAGTCACCCCACAGCTGCGAGGTCACATTGAGGTCGCGGATCTCGTGACGGTCGGAGTCGCGATAGACCCGCATCAACCGGTTCTCCGCCTTGCCGTACTGATTCGTTGTCAGTCTCACCTTGCTCATCTTCTTGCTCCTGTTGCCTAAGCCAGCGTCCGCGCAGCACTCGTCACCGAGGGCCGTTCGGTCGCTGTGACCAATTGATTTGCGAGGTTGCCGGACGCGGAGCCTGGCGAACTTCGGCGGTTTGTTGAGGATCTTCATCCTGTAAGGGGGCCTGCTTCCCCTGATGTCTGTGGGTGGTGCCGCCCGCTCAGCTTCTCAACTTCCCCGGTATGTGCTGTACGCGAACGGGCTCAGCAGCAATGGTATGTGATAGTGGGCCTCTCCCGCCTTGACCGTGAAGTCGATCGTCACCTGGGGGTGGAAGTGATCCCATCCCCGCGCTTCGAAGTAAGCACCGGTGGCAAAGACGATCCGATAGTCACCGGCGCCGAGGTGGTCCGGCCCGAATTCCGAGACACGACCGTTGTCGTCCGTGCGGGCGTTGGCGATAGCCTCGGCGCCGGAGTACAGCGTGACCTCGAGGTCGGCGGCGGGGGTGCCGACGGTGGAGTCGAGTGCGTGGGCGGAGATGAAGCTCATGCAAGTATTCCTTCGAGTCTCAGTGTTGCGATCTGGATCAGCTGCTCGCCGACCTCGGCGAGTTCCTGTCTCTCGGTGTTGGCCATGCGGCGCTCGAGCTCGCCGAGGATCTCCTCGGGGTCACGCCCGGCGGCGCGGATGAGGAAGACGCGGTCGAAGCGCTCCTCGTAGGCGGCGTTGCCGGCGGCGAGACGATCCTGGACATTTCCTTCGAGGACACCCAGGCCCGCCTGCTCGCGGGAGGAATGGGCCGCCTCGGCGGAGGAGCCCTTCGCCTTCTCACCGATCCTGGGATGGTGGGACATCGCGGTCGAGATCTCTTCGTCGGTCAGGGGATTCGCGCTGCTGTGACCGGACGTCAGGGCCGAGTCCACGGTGGAGAACGGACGTGCCGCGACGACTCCGTCGATCCAACGGTCGACGTCCAGGCACGGGCGCAGGAGCTCGCGGGCCTCGTCGGTCGACAGCGAATTGAACTCGTTCAGGTCCACACTGACCTCCTTGAGAATCGAGATCTGGAGTCGCGCAGCACTGCCACTGCGGACGTTTCGCATCTCGGAATATTACTTCCATTCAATTGACTCGAGTCTGTCGTGAGCGGCTGTCGATGTCAAATTTGGAAAAACTATTCCACAGAGTGGATAATGGGCGCAGTATTCGTCGCTTCGTCCGCGTACTGAGCACCCGGCCATCGATTTCACGACAATGAGGTTGAATGACGTCATGAGCAAGGAAGCCCCCACGATCGTCTGTGCGCCCGACTCCTTCAAAGGATCGGCCGGTGCCCCCGAAGCCGCCGCCGCCTTGGCCCGCGGCGCACGCCAGGTGTTCCCGGATTCTCGGATCACCGACCTGCCCTTCGCCGACGGCGGCGAAGGCACGCTCGACGCCCTCCTGGCGGTGTGGGGCACCCCCGCCCGCTCGGTCGACGTCGTCGACGCCTTGGGTCGGCTGACGAGCGCACAGTTCGGCATCTCCGCCGACGGAAGGACCGCGGTCATCGAGGCGGCCCAGGCCAACGGCCTCCCCCAGGTCTCCGACGTCGCGCTTGCGCCGGAGCGCGCCGACACGTACGGCGTCGGCCTCATCGCCGGCCACGTCCTCGACCAGGGCGTCGAGGAGATCCTGCTGTGCATCGGCGGGTCCGCGAGCACCGATGGTGGAGCCGGCATCGCCTCCGCCCTGGGCGCGGCCTTCACGGACTCGTCGGGCTCACCGATCTCCCCCGGCGGCGGTGGGCTGGCGGCCCTGGCCTCGGTCGACGTCTCGGGACTCGATCCACGCGCCCTCGCTGTCCGCTGGCGCATCGCCGTCGACGTCGACAACCCGCTCACCGGCCCCGACGGTGCCGCCGCCGTCTTCGGCCCGCAGAAGGGCGCCGACTCCGCATCCGTGTCCGTCCTCGACTCCGGACTGGCCCACCTCGCCGAGGTGCTCGCCGGGTCGCCGGCGGACGCGTCGACCCTGGCCGCAACGCCGGGATTCGGTGCCGCCGGCGGGATCCCCCTGGCCCTGACGACGCTGCTCGACGCCGAGGTGGTGCCCGGCTCGACGATGGTCGCCGAGGCCGTGGGTCTGTCCGAGGCACTGGCCGGGGCCGATATCGTCCTCACAGGCGAGGGCTCTTTCGATTCGCAGTCGCTGGGCGGCAAAGTCGTCGCGGCAGTACGGGATTGCGCCCCCGCCTCGGCGAGGGTCATCGTCGTCGCGGGACACGTCGCTCTCACTCCCGCCGAATGCCGCGAGGCAGGAATCACGGCGGCCCTGTCGATCGCGCCGGGCCCGGCCGGCCTCGATGAGCTCTCCGAGCGAGCCGAAGAGCTCATCGAGGCGACCGCCGCCCACGCGTGCGCGCTCATGGTGGCCGGCGAGGACCTCGCGGGCTTCGGCGCGAGACCGGACGCACGCGCTGCGGACCTCGCGGACGCACGCGCTGCGGAATTCGCGGGCGCACGCGCTGCGGACGCGGAAGGGAACTGAGCTCATCACCAACACACACGCTCATCTACGAAAGGAACAATCATGGGCATACAGCTCGAAGTCGGACAGAACGCACCGGATTTCTCACTGAGCGACGCAAACGGGAAGACCTATTCGAAGGCGGACTTCGCCGGGCAGAAGGTCATCCTCTACTTCTACCCCAAGGCCGCGACGCCCGGCTGCACGACCGAGGCCTGCGACTTCCGGGACAGCCTCTCCGCATTGGCCGGCGCCGGCTTCCAGGTGCTCGGGGTCTCCCCCGATGACGCCGAGGCGCTGCAGTCGTTCGCGGAGGACCAGCATCTGACCTTCCCGCTGCTCTCGGACCCGGGGGCAGAACTCGCGAAGGCCTACGGGTCATACGGAGAGAAGACGGTGGGCGGCAACACCTTCGAAGGCACCCTGCGCTCGACCTTCGTCATCGACGAGGACGGCACCTTGTCCAGCGTCGAATACAACGTCGACGCCGAGGGCCACGTCGCCCGCCTCCGCGCGAGGCTCGGCGCCTGAACCCCAGCTTCCACCTCCACTTCTCAGCAACCCTCCGGGCGCTGCGCAACCCTCAGACGGGTTGCTCAGCATCCGGAGGGTTGCTCAGATCGACGCAAGCCTCTCTGCGGTCACGCTGCGAATGCGTGCGAACGGTTCAGACCTGAACAGCTGCCTCCACGTCAGGCGCACAACCCGGTACCCCGCAGCAGTGATCGCCGACTCGCGAAGCTTCTCCTTCTCAAGCTCTCGACCGGGATCACCCGAGCCGAGGCTGTACTTGCCCATCCCATCGACTTCGACGACGACCTTCGCCTCCTCACAGCAGAAGTCGACCCTGCCCAACCAGTGTTCGGCGTCGAAGATGTTCACCTGGGGAACGAAGCCGACCACCCCGTGCTCGAAGAATCTCACCGCACAGATCGATTCGGCCACGGATTCTCGGCGCTCGTCTGCGAGCTCGAGGGCCGTCTCCACCATTCGTGTGCCGACGACTTCGGCGCACCGCTCAACAGCAGATCCGAGCGCGGGCAAGGTCGTCGATTGGCCGCGCAGTGCGTGATCGAGCATCGGCACAGCCAATTCGAGAGGGCAGTCTCGAGCGACGTCGACGAGTGTCCTCTCCAGCGACGTGACAGGATAGATGCCGATCCGGACCAACTGATCCTTGGGGACCACCCGACGTCGGACTCGCAGGTGGGCGTAGGTGCGACTGACTCCCGGCCGAACGACCTCGACTCGGTTTGCGTTGAACCCGCTCACCGGCAGCTCGTGGATAAGTGCAGCGGACAGATGGCTGAACGCCTCTCCTCCGCGAGGTGTTGACTGCTTGAGTTGAGCGTCCTGAAGATGCTCTGCTCGCGCTCGGATGAGCACCTTGAGCCGCTCAACACGGTCCCTGATATCACCGAACTGAGCGAATTTGCCTCTCGAGCCGGTCTTGATCGACTCCCATAGCCGACTATGCCCCGGATCGGTGCACACGAATTCGGTGACATACCTCCCTCGAGCCACGCGTTGCAGACAACAGCTCTGCGCACGTCTCACCTCGGCGCGAGAGAATCCAAGACGCATCAGACGGGCAGCGGTGAAATGTGCATACATAGCTATTAAACTGCACCATTGCGCAACAAACTGCAACAGCCAACGAACATCTGTGGATAAACCTGTGTACAGAGACATTCTCGCCAGCAACCATTCGGCCATCGAGCAACCTGAAAGGTGAGATCGAAAACGGCCAGCAACCTCAAGGGTGTCGAGCAACCCGAGTACAGGTTGCTCGACGCCCTTGAGGTTGCTGAGAAGGTAGGACGCTGGAGTGCGGAGGCGAGGTAGGTCAGCGGGCTCGCAGCAGGCGGCCCTGGGGCGTGTCGAAGTCCACGGGAGCGCCGCGGAGGATCGTCTTCTTGACGGCACCGCGGACGGCACGCGCGTCGTATGCGCTGATCTGATTGCGGTGATACAGCTCGGCCGCGGCGACCGTCCACTCCTCGTCGGGAGCGAAGACGGCGAAGTCCGCGTCATTGGCGAGTGCGATCGCGCCCTTGCCCGCCACTCCGGCGACCGCCGCCGGCGCCGAGGACATCCAGGAGACCACCTCGGCTAGGTCGATTCCGCGCGTAGCGGCCTCGGTCCACATGAGAGACAGACCCAACTGCAGGGACGAGATTCCGCCCCACGCAGCGCCGAAGTCACCGGTGTCGATGAGCTTGAGCTCGGCGGTCGACGGCGAGTGGTCGGAGACGACACAGTCGATCGTGCCGTCGATGAGCCCCTGCCACAGGGCTTCGCGGTTGGACTCCTCGCGGATCGGCGGGCAGCACTTGTGCGTCGTCGCTCCATCGGGAATCTCTTCGGCGGAGAAGACGAGGTAGTGGGGGCAGGTCTCGACGGTCAGCTTGACCCCTTCGGCCTTGGCCTGCGCGATCTGGGGCAGCGCATCGGCCGACGACAGGTGCAGGATGTGAGCGCGAGATCCGGTCTCCCGGGCGGTCTCGATGACGCGGGCGATCGCAACGTTCTCGGCCTCACGTGGGCGCGAGGCGAGGAAGTCGGAGAATCTGCGGCCCGTGAATCCCGGCACATCGGCGAGGATCGAATGATCCTCGGCGTGGACGATGAGCAGCCCGTCGTACTTCGCGAGTTCGACCATATCGGTACGCAGCTCCTCGGGCTCGAGCGGAGGGAACTCCTCGACGCCCGAGTCCTCGAGGAAGCACTTGAAGCCATAGACACCGGCGTCGAAGAGCGGTTTGAGCTCCTCCGTGTTGCCGGGGATCGCACCGCCCCAGAAGCCGACGTCGACGAAGGCCTTGGTCGCCGCGACCTCACGTTTGATGTCGAGGGATCCGATGTCGACCGTCGGCGGCAGAGAGTTGAGCGGCATGTCGACGATCGTCGTCACCCCGCCGGCGGCCGCGGCGCGTGTGGCGCTGGCGAAACCCTCCCACTCGCTGCGGCCGGGGTCGTTGACGTGGACGTGCGAATCGACGAGACCGGGCAACAGCACCTGGGTCTCGTCGACGTCGACGGTCTCCGTATTCGCCGAGGCGGCACCGGCCAGCACCGCTCCCCCGGTGGCGATCTCGACGATCTTGCCCTCGCGCACACCAACCTCGGCGGCGTTCACACCCTCGGGCAGAACCACTCGCTGTGCCCGGATGACCAGATCGAAGTCCTGTGTTTCAGCGTTCATGCATCCTCCTCATTCGCTCAGCCCTCGGGCCGAACTCTTCACTCAGCCCTCCGGCCGAGCTCTTCGCCCGGGCCTCGCGCCGGCAATTCAGCTCGGCTTCGATGCCGAGGGCCCTGCTCCGGCGGTCGGCACCGGGCATATCAGACCAGTCCCCGGGAGCGTCGGATTCGTGCAGCCGACTCCCCCGGGGCCATGGTATACCAATTGTGACTCAGCCGACATCGGGGCTGCCGCCGTCGAGCCTGCCGGGGCAGAGTCTACTTCGCCGCAGCCAGTTCGCTCATCGGAGTCAGCGCGGTGGGCGCATCGGCCGGGGTCTGCGCGAGAACGTCGAACTCGTTGATCGCATCCAGCGCGGTGCCCATCGAGATGTTCGTGATGCGCTCGAGGATGACCTCGACGACGACAGGTACCTGGTGCTCGTCCATGAGCTCCTTGGCCACGCGCAGTCCCTCGCCGATGAGCTCGGGGTCCTCGACGCGCAGCGCCTTGCAGCCGAGCCCCTGAGCGACACTCACATGATCGACGCCGTAGCCCGCCGCACCGCCGGAGGAGTTGATGTTGTCGAAGGCCAGGGACACCTCGAAGTCCATGTCGAAGCCGCGCTGCGACTGCCGGATCAGACCGAGGTAGGAGTTGTTGACCACGATGTGCAGGTACGGAATCCTGTGCTGCGCACCGACGGCCAGCTCCTCGAGCATGAACTGGAAATCGTAGTCGCCGGAGAGCGCGACCACGGTCTCGTCCGGCTTGGCCTTCGCCACGCCCAGCGCGGCCGGTCCGGTCCAGCCCAGGGGGCCCGCCTGGCCCGCGTTGATCCAGTGCCGAGGCCTGTAGACGTGCAGCATCTGGGCGCCGGCGATCTGACTCAGGCCGATGGTCGACACATAGGTCACGTCCTCAGCGAAGGCCGCGTTCATCTCCTGGTAGACGCGCTGCGGCTTGATCGGCATGTCCGTGTAGTTGGTCTTGCGGTGTTCGGTGGACTTCCGGTCGGTGCACTCGCCTGCCCAGCCGGTGAAGTCGGGCAGCGCCGAACCGCCGGACCGACCTCGGGCGGCACCGATCAGTGCCTGAAGTGCGGCGCCGGCGTCGGAGGTGACCCCGTAGTCGGGTGAGAACACTCGCCCGATCTGCGTGGGCTCGATGTCGATGTGGACGAACGTGCGCCCCCGGCGATAGACCTCCAGGTCGCCGGTGTGGCGATTGGCCCAGCGGTTGCCGATGCCGATGACCAGGTCGGATTCGAGGAACGAGGCGTTGCCGTAGCGCACGTGGGTCTGGATGCCCACCATGCCCGCCTGCAGCGGGTGATCGTCGGGAATCGTGCCCCACCCCATCAGGGTCGGTGAGACCGGGATCGACGTGAGTTCTGCGAATTCGACGAGCCGGTCTGCAGCATCCGCATTGAGGATTCCGCCGCCTGCGATGATGAGCGGGCGCTTCGCCGCTGCGATGAGATCGAGGATCTTATCCGCCTGCGCCGAGGTGGCCGCCGGCTTCGACGGCACCAACGGCTCGTAGGTGTCGATGTCGAAGTCGATCTCCGTCTGCTGGACGTCGAGCGGCAGGTCGATGAGCACCGGACCCGGCCTGGCCGAGCGCATGAGCTGGAAGGCCGACTGGAAGACTCCGGGGACCTGCCCGGCCTCGAGCACCGTCTTGGCCATCTTGGTCACCGACTTCGCGATCGAGGCGATGTCCACGGCCTGGAAGTCCTCCTTGTCGAGAACCGCCACGGGAGCCTGACCTGTGACGCACAGGATCGGCTGCGAGTCCGCGGCCGCGGCGTAGAGTCCGGTGATCATATCGGTGCCGGCGGGCCCGGAGGTGCCGAGGCAGACGCCGATGTTCCCGGCCGCCGCCCGTGTGTAGCCGTCGGCCATGTGGGAGGCCCCTTCGACGTGGCGGGCCAGGGTGTGGTTGATTCCGCCGTGTGCCTTCATCGCCGAATACAGCGGGTTGATGGCCGCGCCCGGCAGGCCGAATGTCTCGGTGGCACCTTCCTTCTCGAGGATGAGCACCACCGCGTCGACTGCGCGCATACGTGTCATTGTTCTTCCTTCGTGTCTGTGGCCCGCGAACGGACCGAGTTCAGTGAGCCGGCGACGACGCTGTCGCCGACCCGGTTCGTGGTGGGGCGGAGCCTCGCCGAGGCGGTGGCTCAGTCCCGGTTCTTGCCGGAGAGAGCCTCGACGACGGTGAAGAGCCCCGAGTGGTCGAGCCCTCCGTTGCCCTGCTGGACGGTCGAGGCGACGAGCTGCGCGACGGCCGATCCGAGTGGGATCGTCACACCGGCCTCGCGGGCGGCGGCGGTGACGATGCCCATGTCCTTGTGGTGCAGTTCGAGTCGGAAGCCGGGGTCGAAGGAGCGATCGAGCATCTTCTGGCCCTTCTGATCGAGGACCTTCGATCCGGCCAGCCCCCCGCCGAGGACCTGCAGCGCCGAGTCGGTCTCGACTCCGTAGGCTTCGAGGAAGACGACGGCCTCGGCGAGGAGTTCGATGTTGCCGGCGACGATGAGCTGGTTCGCGGCCTTCACCGTCTGCCCCGAACCCGAGGGACCGACGAGGACGATCGTCTTCCCGACGGCATCGAATACATCGGACACGGCCTCGAAATCAGCCTGTTCGCCGCCGACCATGATCGACAGCGCACCGTTGATCGCGCCGGCCTCGCCGCCGGAGACAGGCGCGTCGAGGGGCTTGAGTCCCTTCTCTGCGGCCTGGGCGGACAGGTTCTTCGCGACATCGGGGCGGATCGTCGAATTGTCGATCCAGTAGGCACCGGACTTGGCGTTCGCGAGGATGCCGGTCTCTCCGGTCAGCACCTCTTCGACATCGGGCGAGTCCGGGACCATGGTGATGATGACATCGGCACCGTCGACCGCCTCGGCGATGGAACCGGCGGCCTGCCCTCCCGATTTCGCCAATTCCGCGGCCTTCTCGGGTGAGCGGTTGTAGCCGCGGACGGTGAAGCCGGCGGTGACGAGATTCTTGGCCATCGGCAGCCCCATGATTCCGAGTCCGATGAATGCGATTGTCCTGCTCATTTTCGTATCCTTACTGCTGTGTCGGTGAAGTGCTGTGCCTGTGACGTTGTGTTTCGGTGCTGTCGGTTCAGTTCGTCAGCCACTCGAATGCTGTCTCGCGGTCCTGCTTGTACTCGAGGGCGATGGACCCGGTGTAGCCGAGTTCGTAGGAGCGGTTGATCCAGTCCTGCAGCGGCAGCGAGCCCGTTCCGGGTGCTCCACGGCCGGCGGCGTCGGCGATCTGGATGTGACCGAACTTCGCGGCGTCGGCCTCGATGACCGCGGCCACGTCGTCGCCGTTGATCGACATGTGGAAGAAGTCGGCGAGGACTGCGATGTTGACCACGCCCTGCGCGCGGACCCGCTGGACGACCTCGGCGGCGTCGGACGCCCGCTTGAGCGGGTAGTCCTCGGCACCGGAGACGGGTTCGACGAGCACGGTGCCGTCGATGGAGGCGACGGCGTCGGCGGCGAGCTTGAGGTTTTCGAGTGCGACCTCGTCCTGTTCCTCGGGGCTCTGACCCTCGGTGCGCAGTCCGTAGAGGGCGTTGAAGGCACGGCAGCCGGTGCGGCGACCGATCTCGACGACGACGTCGACGTTCGCGGCGAAGTCGGCTTCGGCTCCCTTGATCGAAACCATGCCGCGGTCGCCGCCGGCCATGTTGCCCGCCCAGAAATTCAGGCCCTTGAGCTCGACGCCGGCATTGTCGAGTGAGGCGACGAATTCATCGACCTCCGCCGAGGTGGGCCTCGGGTTCCCGTCGAAGGGCCACCAGAACTCGACCTGGCTGAAGCCGGCGTCCTTGGCGGCCTGGGCGCGCTCCATGACGGGCAGCTCGGTGAGCAGGGTGGAGCAGTTGAGGATGTAGCTGTCGGCATTGGTGAAATCGAATGTCGCCATGGGATTCTCCTTCGCGTCGCTGCGAGTACGGCTTCTCGTTTTTTCCGTATCCTGGAAGTTTATTTCCGATTGACGAAATCAAGCATAGGCAGGCTCATGAGAGGGAGTCAACCCCGACCACGAAATTCCCCACGACGCGCATCGGCCCACCGCACAACGACGAAAGCAACCCTCCCGTCGCTGAGCAACCCGTAGCGAGGTTGCTCAGCGACCGAAGGGTTGCTGAAACTTAAAAGGGCGGCGGAAGTCGACGCGGGAGTGCTCAGCGCGGCAGGCCGCCTGGGGGCACAGTGCTCCTAGCCCTTGACGAGGTCCCCGTCCACCCACACCTGGGAGATGTCGGCCGGTGTGCCCATGGCGAAGATCTTGGCCAGGGCGTCCTCGTCGCTGCTCGCGTTCCTGATGCCCACGTCGAGCGGTTCGCCCGCGGTGGGTGAGATATAAGCGGCGTCGAAGCGCTTGCCCTCGGACAGATCCCCGACCTGATCGCTGAGGTCCAATGCCTCGGCGCCGGCCGTGGTGCCCAGATGCAGCAGGTGCGCCGAGCTCAGGGGCAGGCCTCCCGAGGGATCGAGCTGCTGCATGAAGTAGGCCTGGACGCCCTCCTTGAGCAGGGAGAACCCTGTCCCCGCACCCACGTCGGAGCCGAGCGCGACGCGGACCCCGGCCTCGATGTGTCGGCGCAGCGGGAAGAAGCCGCTGGCCAGGTTCGAGTTCGAGGTCGGACAATGCGCCGAGGCGGCCCCGACCTCGGCCATCCGCGCCAGTTCGCGTTCACTCGGGTGGACATTGTGGGCCAGGATCGTGCGTCGGCCCAACAGTCCGGCGCGGTCGTAGGTGTCGAGGTAGTCGAGGGCTTCGGGGAACATCTCGGCCACCCCGGCGACCTCGTCGCGGTTCTCGTTGAGGTGGGAGGTGACCCAGACACCCGGGTTGTCCGCCGCCAGCCGCCCGCCTGCGGCGAGCAGCTCCTGCCCGGCGGAGAAGGAGAAGCGCGGGGTGATCGCGTATCTCAGGTGCCCGGTGCCGTGCCACCGGTCGATGAGGTCCTGGCTCTCGGCCACGGACCTCTCCACACTCGTCAGCAGCTCCTCGGGAAGGATCCTGTCACTGGTGACCAGGCCCGATGTGATCCGCAGACCCACCTCGGCGGCCTGGGAGAACAGGGTGTCGACGGCAGAGGCGAAGTGCGAACCGAAGACCATCGCCGAGGTGGTCCCCGCCGAGGTCAGCCCGGTCAGGAACTCCCCGGCCACCGCCGAGGCATAGGCATCGTCCCCGAGTTCGGCCTCCTCCGGCAGGGCACAGTGGTCGAGCCAGTCGAGCAGGGGCATGCCGAGGTACCCGATGGCGCGGACCTGCGGGTAGTGGACGTGGGTGTCGATGAGTCCTGGGATGAGGACGCCGGCGCGGAGGTCGAGCACCTCGGCGTCGGGGTGCGCGGCGACGGCGCTCGCATAGTCCGTGCGGGCGATGATCAGCCCCTCGTCGACGACGAGCGCGATATCCGAATCGGAGCGCAGGGTGCCCCCGGCGAAGGGGTCACTCGGTGTGTCGAAGACACGGGCGCGGCAGATGAACATGGTGGTGCTCCTTGAAAGGTGAAGTGTGGTGGAGCCTGTCAGCCCATGCGGCCCAGAAGGTCGGCGGCGACGCTGAGCGCGATCGTCGCCGGCTGCTTCCCGGGCAGGTCCGGCAGGCCGATGGGGCAGTCGATGGTGTCGACGGCCTCGGGCGCGTGGCCCTCGGCGATGAGGTTCTTGCGGAAGCGCTGCCATTTAGCGCTCGAACCGATGAGTCCGATGGATCCCAGGTCGCCGCGGCTCAGCGCCGCACTGCAGAGGTGGAGGTCCTCGGCGTGATCGTGGGTCATGATGAGCACGTGCGTGCCCGCGGGCAACGCGGTCAGTACCTCTTCGCCGACGACGGCGAATTCGCGGTGAATCGCGGCCACCGGCGACTCGAGACGGTCGAGCTCCTCGAGCTGCTCGGGCCTCGAGTCGCTGACGTGGACGTCCATGTCGTGGCGCGCGAGAATCCGGGTGAGTTCGAGTCCGATGTTGCCGGCTCCGAAGATCGCCGCCGAGGCGGGCACAGGCAGCGGCTCGAGCAGCACACTGACCTCCCCGCCGCAGCATTGGCGCCCGTACTTCGCCGGCGCCTTGTCGTTGAGCCGCAGCGTGAGCATCTCGGGTTCGGCTCGGGTCTCGCCCGATGGGGTCTCGCCCGATGGGGTCTCGTCCGACTCCGACGCCGGCCCGGACGCAGGAGCCCCGGTCAGCATCTGGCGGGCGCGGGTGACGGCCGTCATCTCCAGATTGCCGCCGCCGATGGTCCCATGCAGGTCATCGGCGGTGACGATGAGCTTCGCTCCGGCCTCACGCGGGGCATGGCCGCGGACCGAGACGAGGGTGACGAGGACCGCCGGCACCCGAGCCCTGCGGAGCTCGGCGGCTGTGTCCATCCAGGTCATGATGGGACACTGATGCCTTCCTGGCCTCCCGGCACGGATTGTGCGTCGGCGTCGCCCGGTGCGTCGGCGTCCCTCTGCGTGCCGGCGTCGCCTGGTGCGTCGGCGTCGCCCGGTGCGGCGGCGTGACCCTGCGTTCCCGCGTCGGCCATGGCAGGCGAGCGCACGGCTTCGATGGCCCAGAACACGGATTCGGGCGTCGCCGGGGAGTCGAGCTCGACCGACGGAGTGACCGACGCCCCGAAGGCTGCCACGGCATCCCGCAGGGCCTCACGGACGGAGAACGCGAGCATGAGCGGCGGTTCGCCCACGGCCTTCGAACCGTAGACGGCCCCCTCCTCGTGTGCCTTGTCGAGCAGTGAGACGTTGAAGACCTCGGGCGCCTCGGAGAAGCTGGGGATCTTGTACGTGCTCGCCGCCTGGGTGGCCAGGCGCCCCCGGCTGTCGCGGTCGCTGTCGTCCCAGCGCAGGTCCTCCAGTGTCAGCCAGCCTGCGCCCTGGACGAAGCCGCCCTCGATCTGTCCGAGGTCGATGAGCGGCGAGAGCGAATCGCCGACGTCGTGGACGATGTCGACGCGACGCAGCCGGTAGGAGCCGTCGAAGCGGTTGACCTCGACCTCGGACGCGGCCGCGCCGTAGGCGAAGTACTTGAACGGTTCGCCGGTCATGATCGACAGGTCCCAGTGCAGCCCCTCGGTCCGGTAGAACCCGGAGGCCGAGAGCTGGATCCGCTGGAAGTAAGCGGCGTTGATGAGCTCTTCCCAGGTCACGGTCTTCTTCGACGACAGTGCGCTGACGATGCCGTGGCTGACGCTGACTTCGTGGGCGGGTGCCCCGAGGATCCCGGCGGCCACCTGGGTCAGCCGACCCAGGATCTGCTCGCAGGCGTCCTTGACCGCGCCGCCGTTGAGGTCGGTGCCGGAGCTCGCGGCCGTCGCCGAGGTGTTCGGGACCTTGTCCGTGCGCGTGGGCGCGAGCCGCACCGTGGACAGGGGCACGCCGAGGGTGGTGGCCGCGACCTGCAGCATCTTCATGTGCAGGCCCTGCCCCATCTCGGTGCCTCCGTGGGTGACGAGGACGGAGCCGTCCTTGTACACGAGCACGAGCGCCCCGCCCTGGTTGAAGGCGGTGAGGTTGAACGAGATCCCGAACTTCACCGGGGTGAGGGCGAGTCCGCGTTTGACGTTGTCGTTGCGGGCGTTGAACTCAGCGATCTCCGCTTCCCGAGCCTCCACCTCGGCGCTGGAGATCACCTGGTCCCAGGCGGCGACCATCCTCTCCGGGTGGCGCACGGGCTGGTAGTAGGGAGTGTCCTGTCCGGCGGAGTAGAAGTTGCGGCGCCGCAGTTCGCGGGCGCTCAGGCCCAGCTTCGGGGCCACCCTGCCGAGGATGTCCTCCATGACGAGCATGCCCTGGGGCCCGCCGAAGCCGCGGAAGGCGGTCTGCGAGGTCTTGTTGCACTTCGCGATGCGACCGGCCACGCGGATGTTGGGCACCCAGTACGTGTTGTCGATGTGGCACATGGCCCTGGTCAGCACGGGCTCGGACAGGTCGAGGCTCCAGCCGCCGTCGGCGGTCAGCGTGGCGTCGAGGGCGAGGATCTTCCCCTCGGCGGTGAAGCCGATCTTCCAGGACGAATGGAAGCCGTGGCGCTTGCCGGTCATCGTGATGTCGAGCGTGCGGCTCAGGCGCAGGCGCACGGGACGGCCGGTGAGCTTCGCGCCGAGGGCCGCGAGCGCGGCATAGCCATGAGGCTGCATCTCCTTGCCGCCGAAGCCGCCGCCCATGCGCAGGCACTGGACGGTCACCTCGTGGGCGGGGACGCCGAGGACATGGGAGACGATGTCCTGTGTCTCGGTCGGATGCTGCGTGGAGCTGTGGACGAAGATCTGCCCGTTCTCGTCGACCTGGGCCAGGGATGCCTGGGTCTCGAGGTAGAAGTGCTCCTGGCCGGCTAACTCGAACTCGCCTTCGAAGACGTGCGCGGCGTCGGCGAAGGCTCCCGAGGCGTCGCCCTTGTCGATGACGGGTTGGACGCCGTGGAAGCTGTCCGCCTCGATCGCATCCCTCACACTGACGAGCGAGGGCAGCGGTTCGTAGTCGACGATCACTGCCGCCGCGCCGGCCTTGGCGGCCTCGAGGTCGTGGCCGAGGACCCAGGCGATGGGCTGACCGAAGAACATCACCTCGTCGACGGGCAGCATCGGCTCGTCGTGCTTGACGCCCTGGTCGTTGACGCCGGGGATGTCGGCGGCGGTGATCACGCGGACGACGCCGGGCACCTGATGGGCGCCGTCGATGTCGATGCCCGTCAGCTTCGCATGCGCCTGCGTGGACTGGACGGGGTAGGCGTGGAGGAGTCCGGCGAAGCGTCCGGCGAGGTCGTCGGTGTAGAGGGCCTGGCCGGTGACGTGGCCGAAGGCGGATTCGTGGTGGTGGGTCTCGCCGACGATGGGGTCGGCGGGACGCTGTGACAGCTGGCTCATCGTGTTGCCTCCTGTTCCGCGAAGAAGCGTTCCAGTGAGGACCGCAGCATCGCGGTCCGGTACTTCGCACTCGCCCGGTGGTCGTCCATCGGGGTGCCTTCTGCCGCAAGGGTGCCTGCGGCGCCGTGGATGGTCTCGAGCGTCCAGGGCGAGCCTTCGAGCAGGGTCTCGGTGGCCTTCGCCCGCAATGGGGTGGCCGCGACCCCGCCGAGGCCGATCCGGGCCTTGGCCACGATCCCGTCCTCGACTCTCATCGCGTAGCCGATCGCGACCGAGGAGATGTCGTCGAAGCGGCGCTTCGCGATCTTCTGGAACGAGGTCAGCGGCGACAGCGGCAGAGGGATGCGGATGGCCGTGATCAGCTCGCCCGCCTCGCGGACGGTCTGACGATAGCCGAGGAAGTAGTCGGCCAGGTCGACGACCCGTGACCCCTGCGCCGAGGTGAGCACGAGCTGGGCTTCCAGGGCCAGGAGCGCGGGCGGAGTGTCGCCGATGGGTGAGCCCGTGCCGAGGTTGCCGCCGATGGTGGCGCCGTTGCGGATGAGTCGGGACGCGAACTGCGGGATCAGTTTGCCCAGCAGAGGGATCGAACCGGCGAGTTCGCGTTCGAGTTCGCTCAGGGTGAGGCCGGCACCGAGTTCGATGTGCTCGGGGCTGCGTCGGATGCCCCGCAGCTCGGGCAGGCGGTCGATGGCGAGGATCGACTTCGCCCGTACGCCCTTGATGTTGACCTCGACGCCCCAGTCGGTGGAGCCGGCGACGACGAGCACCTCGGGTTCGTCCGCCAGGATGTCGAGCGCCTCGGCGAGGGTGGACGGTCGGCGGAAGCGTCCGGTCTCACCGGTGGCCGTATCGGCCCGGTGGAAATCGGTGCTCGCCGAGGCGGGTGCCGGGTTCTCGCGACGTTCGGCGATCCGGTCGCCGGGCTCGGGCTGGCCGAGTCCGTAGGCGGCGTCGCGGATCGGACGGTAGCCGGTGCAGCGGCAGAGATTGCCGGACAGGGAGTGGATGTCGAAGCCGTTGGGACCGCAGTGGTGGCCCTCGTCCTCCGTGCCGGCGACAGCGTCCTCCGCGTCGGCGACAGCTGCGGCGTCGGCGACGCGTTCGGGCCGGTAGTATTCGGCCGCCATCGAGGCGATGAAGCCGGGAGTGCAGTATCCGCATTGGGAGCCGCCGCGCACGGCCATCTCTTCCTGAACGGGGTGGATGCTCTCGCCCTCGGCGAGGCCTTCGGCTGTGATGACTTCCTGGCCGTCGAGAGCGGCGGCGGGAAGCAGGCACGAGTTGATCGAGGTCCAGCGGGTGGTCTCATCGGCGTCGGGGCGGGCGACCATGATCGCGCAGGCCCCGCATTCGCCTTCGGCGCAGCCTTCCTTGGCTGCGGTGAGGCCGACTCCGCGGAGGAAGTCCAGAGCATTGGTGTGTGGGGGGCCGTCGAATTCGTGAACCGTCGAGTTCACCGAGATCTCGGCGGTGGATCGTTGAGTTGCCGGGGCGGACATTGCACTTACCTCCTGCGCCTCGTCTCTGCGGCGCACAGTGCATGGTTGGAACAGTTGCTTCGTTCTTCGTGACTTCTGGTTATCCATGCGAACAGCAGCGAAGAATGCGATATCGGATCGACGGTATCCCCCGTCGTCCGACGGGGGTCTCAGTCGCCGTGTGCGATCTGACCCTTTCCCCAAGCAAGATGTCCCATCAAATCACTCATCCACCCAACATAGCCGATATCGGGCCGCGAACGAAGTACAGAACGAATCCTGCGGACACGACCCACAGCAGCCAGTGGACGTCACGGCCGCGTCTGCTCATCGCGTGGATGAGGGCCCAGGAGATGAATCCGACGCCGATTCCGTTGGCGATCGAGTAGGTCAGCGGCATCGTGACCATGGTCAGGAACACCGGCAGCGAGGTGCGGAAGTCGCTCATGTCGATCTCGCGGATCTGCGTGACCATCATGGCACCGACGACGACGAGGGCCGCTGCTCCGGCCTCCATCGGGATGACTCCGATGAGCGGGGCGAAGAACATCGACACCAGGAACAGTCCGCCGGTGATGCAGGCGGCGAGTCCGGTGCGTGCACCTTCGGCGATGCCGGCGGCCGCGTCGACGAACACGGTGTTCGACGAGGCGGAGGCCCCGCCTCCGGCGACGGCGCCGATGCCCTCGACGACGAATGCGCCGCGGATGCGGGGGAACATTCCGTCAGAGGTCTGCAGTCCGGCGCTGCGGGCCAGTCCGGTCATCGTGCCCATGGCGTCGAAGAAGTTCGTGAACACCAGGGTGAAGACCAGCATCGTGGCGGCGAGCACGCCGATGCGCTCGAAGGATCCGACGAGGTCGAAGGCCCCGATGAGGGAGAAGTCCGGCAGAGCGAGGATCTGGCTGGGGATCTCGGGGGCGGAGAGGTTCCAGCCCAGTGGGTCCGGATCGACCGGGTCGTCGACGGTTCCCAGATTCGCGAAGGCCTGGATGACCATCGCGACGACAGTGGCCACGATCATGCCGATGAGGATGCCGCCCGGGACCTTGCGTGCGACGAGGATGCCGATGAGGATCAGGGCGAACAGGAACACTGCGGTCGGCAGCGAGCCGATGGACCCGTTCTGCCCCAGTTGGACGGGAGGCCCTTCGGGGGTGCGGGTGACGAAGCCGGAGTTGACGAAGCCGATGAACGCGATGAACAGGCCGATGCCGACCGTGATCGCGACCTTCAGAGCATGCGGCACGGCGTTGAAGATCGCCGTGCGGATGCCGGTGGCCCCGAGCACGACGATGATGATGCCGTTGATCACCACGAGCCCCATGGCCTCGGCCCAGGTGACTTCCTGGACCACCGAGACGGCCAGGAAGCTGTTCATGCCCAGTCCCGCGGCGAGCGCGAAGGGAAGCTTCGCGACGACGCCGAAGAGGATCGTGATGACGCCGGCGACCAGGCCGGTGACCGCTGTCAGTTGGGCGAAGTCGAGCGCCCCGCCCGCGACGTCCTGGGACCCGCCCAGGATGAGCGGGTTGAGGACGACGATGTAGGCCATCGCGACGAAGGCGACGATGCCTCCGCGGATCTCCTGTTTGATCGAGGAACCACGCGATGTGATCTCGAAGAATCGGTCGAGCACACCGGGTCTTCCGCTGCTCTCGGTGGCGGTGTTCGCATCCCGCCTTTGGTCGTTGTCAGCCATTTTCATGGACCACCTCAGGTTGTTCGATTTGATCAGCCGCCGGCATCATCGTCGACGGCCATGCGCCTTGAACATGCGCAGAGGAACAGACGCGGCCCCACGGCGAAAATTTCCTTTCGCATCATGGAAAGACACTTCCGTTCCGACTGACCAGTTAAGTCTGTTTTGCATAATGTGTCAACGATCACAGCCTGAACTCGAGGCTCCGCAGCGCACACGCGGGACCTTTCCGGCCCGGTTCCATCACGACGGGGCGGGATATGAGAAAAGCCTGAGCTGCGACACCGTATCGCTACGGTGTCGCAGCTCAGGCTGCACGCGGTGGCGGTGGGATTCGAACCCACGGTAGGTCTCCCTACACAACATTTCGAGTGTTGCACCTTCGGCCGCTCGGACACGCCACCGCGGACAACATTACAGTCAGGCCCGGGCGGGGCCCAAATCGAGAGATGGTGACCTGAGCCACGTCCTCAGCCGTGGGGATCGGAGCGCTTCGCGGCGAAGAAGTCGCTGAGCAGGCCACTGCACCGACTCGCCGCGACCCCGGAGTAGACCTCGGGATGATGCAGTGCTGCGCGATCGCGCAGCAGGTCCCAGACAGAGCCCGCCGCACCCGCCTTCTCGTCGAAGGCACCGTAGACCAGCCCTGCGATGCGCGACCCGACCAACGCGCCCGCACACATCGGGCACGGTTCGAGGGTGACGACGAGGGTGCAGCCGTCGAGGCGCCAGCTGCCGGCCGCCTCGGCGGCACTGCGCAGCGCCATCAGCTCGGCGTGCCCGAGCGGGTCCTGATCGATCTCCCGACGATTGTGACCGCGACCGATCACCGCACCGTCAGCGTCGACGACGACGGCCCCGACGGGAACGTCGTCATGCTGCTGGGCCAGAGCCGCCTCGGCGAGGGCCAGGTCCATCCAGTCCCGGAAGCGGCCATGGGCACCGAAGCCGAGCTCCGCACCCTCCTCCTGTGAGCTCAGCGGGCGGCCTCGAGCTGATCGCCGAAGCCGACTCTCTCGCCGACATGGGCGACGACACGGGCCGGGTCGGAGCGGTACCGGTCCACCTGCTCGATGAGGTCCGCCGCCGGCAGCCCGCGGTCAGCGTAGATCTCGGCGTCGCCTCCCCATTCCGCGGCGGCCTCGAACTCGAGCATTTCGACCTCGTCCTCATCGCCGTCGTCATCGTCGTCCTCGGCCTCTTCCTCATCGAGGCCGAAATCCTCCTCCGGCTCGGCTTCGTAGGCATCGGGCTGCGCATCGAGATAGTCGGCGAAGATCTCGGCGAAGGGGCTGAGTTCGACGGCGCGCAGGTCGGACAGGAAGACCCTGACCTCATTGTCTTCGCGGACCCGGACGAGGCCGAACCACTCGTCCTCGTGTTCGATGACCGCGATCGCCTCGCCGTCCTCGGACCCGGCGGTCTGCATCATATCGACGAGGCCATCGAGGTCGGCAGCGTCCCGAACGTCGATGTCGAGCGCACGAAAACCATCGCTTGATTCGGCAAGGATCTCAGTGAAGTAGGACATGCTCCCATTGTGACCGCTACGCCGGACATTCACCACAGTTCGACGCGCGAGGGCGAAAACTTCCGTACCATTTCTCCTATGCGCCTACATGTAGCCGACCACCCGCTCATCGCCCACAAACTCAGCGTCCTGCGAGACCAGAGCACCGACTCCGCGAGGTTCCGGCAGCTCACCGAGGAGCTCGTGATGCTGCTGGCCTACGAGGCCACGCGTTCGGTGGCCGTCGAAGACAAGGAGATCTCGACTCCGGTCACGACGTTCACCGGCACTCGTCTGGCCGCGCCGCGCCCGGTCGTCGTCCCGATCCTCCGCGCCGGCCTGGGCATGCTCGACGGGATGCTGCGCATCCTCCCGACCGCCGAGGTGGGCTTCCTCGGCATGGTCCGCAATGAAGAGACGTTCGAGCCCAGTGCCTACGCCGATCGCCTGCCCGACGACCTCAGCGGACGCCAGATCTTCGTCGTCGACCCGATGTTGGCCACCGGCGGAACCCTGGCCATGGCCGTCGACTTCCTCCTCGCCCGGGGCGCTCGTGACGTCACCGCCGTCTGCCTCGTCAGCGCCCCGGAGGGCGTCGAGCGCATCGAGAAGGACTACGCGGAGTCCGCGAATGTCGAGATCTATACGGCCGCGCTCGACGAGAAGCTCAACGACAAGGGCTACATCGTCCCGGGACTCGGCGACGCGGGCGACAGGATGTACGGAATCGTCGACTGATCCGTCATATTTCGTCACACTCGTCTCATTTTCAGCTTTTCCTTTGCCAGGCGCGACTTTTGTGACAAATAATGAAGCCATGACCTCTACGAAGCACCAGACGCGAATGCGCCCCGCAGGCATGTGCATGCCCTGCGTTCGTTGTCGGTGACCGTCCCTCCGCTGTCCGACCTCGAACGAGAACACGCCCACTCCGCAGCGGACTCATTCAGTCACATCGGCCCTTCGGGTCGCAGCAAAGGACAGTCATGTCGAATCCAGAACCAGAGTACGCACACCCACGCAGCGCAGCTGCCATCCGTCGCGCAGGAGCCCGGTTGAGTGCAGTAGATCCGCAGAACCCGCCCCACACCTACGGCCCTGCCGGCGTCGTGCCCTCGCCGAAGGCCGCACGGGGCATCATCGTCTACATCGGCCTCGACGAGTCGAAGGCCGCCGCGGACGGCACCAACCTGTCCGCGATCGCCGGCGAGCTCCAGGCCTACGCACAGGAGCTGGCGTCCCAAGCGGAGACACAGGCAGTCATCGCACTGGCCCCGGAGGGACGCGGCAGCGACATCGACGCCGTTCGCGCCGTGTCCAACGGCTCCCCCGCCGCGACGGGCACTCCGGCCGGCACCCACGGCCCGGTCCGCTCCCGCATCCCCAATCGCATCCACCCGCCCGCTCTGCGCGCCGATTCCGAGCACGGCACCGGCGAGGCCGCGCCCACCGGAGGCTTCGGCTCCCGATTCGACGGAAACTTCCGCACCCAGGCCACAGAGCGCCTGCGCATCGACATCCCTCGCCGTGAGGTCCGCATCGACGGCGACCTCGTCGACGTCACCACCAAGGAATTCGACCTCCTGGCGACCCTCGTCTCCCACGCGGATTCGACCCTGCCGCGCGAGGACCTCATCAGCGCCGTCTGGTCGGGCGGTGAAGTCCCTGACGAGAGGACCGTCGACGTACACATTCGGCGCCTGCGCCGGCGCTTGGGCGAATACTCCTCAGTGATTCGCACGATGCGGGGAACGGGCTACCGCTACGACACGCACCCCGATGTCACCGTGTGGTCGGCCACCGCTCACCGGTGACGACCGCAGATTGAAGGCGCCTGCGGCGGTGCGTCCGACTGAGGTGCGTCCGCTCGCGGAGGCAAGTGAGACACGTCGCAGGGTGTACCCAGCATGAGGACAGACTCCGGGGCTAAGATGCTTAATCGATGAACCAGGAACCTCCTCGACCCAGAAGAGCGCACAACCCCGCTCGGGGGATCACTGCGCTGATTTTCGGCCTGCTCTACGCGGCTTTCCTCCTGCTCCACAGCCTTCTGCCCACCAGATTGGGCATCGCACTGCTCATCGAGACCATCCTGCCGTGGACCGGAGTCTTCCTGGCCCTCGTGCTGCTGATGTTCCTCATCCGGTTCTCGCTTCTGTCAGCGATCGGCATTCTGGTCCCGACCGTGGTCTGGGCGGCGATGTTCGGGCCCACCCTGATCCCCTCACAGGGCGAGGGCACACCGGACCTCACGGTCGCCACCCACAACGTGGGTGCCCGGATGCCGCAGCCGACAGCGGCCGCGAAGAGCCTCGTATCCGCCGATCCGGACATCGTCACGATCCAGGAGCTGGAGTCTCTGTCGGGCAAAATCATCCATAAGGAACTCGACTCCTCGTTCAGGCACTCGCAGGTCGTCGACACGATCGGCGTGTGGTCGAAATGGCCGATGTCCGAGCCCGAAGAGATCAACCTCGGTCTGCAATGGCCGCGGGCATTCGCGACGACGGTCTCGACCGACCACGGCGACATCAGGTTCTACTCCGTGCACATGCCCTCCGTGCGTCCCGGCCATGAGGCCATGCGCAATGCCGCGATCCGCAGATTGGCCACGGAGGTCGAAACGGATGCCGGCGACCATGTCATCGTCGCCGGTGACTTCAACACCGCGACCACCGACAGCAACTTCTCCACCCTGGCACCTCCGCTCGAGGACTCACGCCTCGAGGCGCGGGGCGGATTCGGCTTCACCTGGCCGGCGAAGTTCCCCGTCACTCGGCTCGACCACGTCCTCTACCGCGGCTTCGAAGCCACCTCCGACGAGGTGCTCGACCGTGGCTCCAGTGACCACCGGGCCGTCCTCGCCGGGCTCGACCTCACATAGCAGTCGCCAGGGCGTGCGACCTCAGTTCGTGCACTGGCCCGTCCGCTGTGGGGTGCGGTTCTCGGCTCCGGCCTGCAGTTCGTCACCGATCTCGGCTCGGGTGAGGGCGTAGCCAGTCTCTTCATCGGTCGCAGAACGGGCGAAGACCATGCCCACCACGTCACCGTTCGCGTCGAGCAGCGGACCGCCGGAGTTGCCTTCTCGGACGATGCCGCGCAGCGCGTAGACCTCACGCACCACAGAGCTCGAATCGTAGATGTCGAGGCCGCGCGCATCGATCTTCTCACGCACCCGCGAGGGTGAGATCGTGTACGGACCGTTCTGAGGGAATCCGGCGACCACGGAGTCGTCTCCCGAGCCGAGCGGATCACCGAAGTCGAGTGCGGGAGCCTGGAGTTCGGGAACCCGCAGGACGGCGACGTCGGCCGCGGAATCGAATTCGACCACCTCGGCGGGGTAGGGCCTGCCCTTGCCTCCCACCTGGACGGCGAGCTGCGAGGAGCCGGCGACGACGTGGGCATTGGTGGCGACGAGACCGTCGCTGTAGACGAAGCCGGACCCTTCGGATCCCGTCGGGCAGGTCGTCGCGGTCGTCGTGATCTTGACGACGGATTCCTCGACGCTGCGACCGACGCCGACCATGTCCGAGTCGGGCTCGCCCACCCCGCGGATCTGCTCCGTCTGTCCGGAGAACACCTGCGGGAACCCTGTGGCCTTGAGGCCCTTCGAGATGTCGCCCAAAGCTGTCTGCGAGGAGTACGGGATCGTCCGGTCGAAGGCGGCGATGACCGAGGAGTCGGCGACCCAACGGTTCGGTTCGACCCATGGTGTGGTGCGGATGAAGCCCGCCGCCAGCCAGATGACGAGGACATAGACGACACCGGCGGTGACCGTGCCGCCGATCGAGTCGATGCCCTGCCCCAGCTCCGAATCCATGGATCGTTTGATCCACGCGCCGATCCCGTTGCCGGCGAAGGCGAACAGGACGCTGAGGACGAGCGGCATCGCTGCCAGGAGCGTGACGACGCCCGGATTCTCCATGACCTGGGTGCCCTCGCTCAGCCCCTCGACCACAGGTGAGAGCAGGCGGCCGACGACCCAGCCGACCACGAAGCCGGCGGCGGTGCCGAGGCCGATGATGAACCCCTGACGGAATCCTGAGAACAGCGCAGCGATCCCCAGGACGATGATGACGACGTCGACGAGCATCATGGGAGTCAGCGGACCGCTCTGCCCGACGCCGCGAGCAGGCGATCTCGAGCGGCTGAGAACTGCTTCAGCTGGAAGCTCTCGACCGCACGTTCCTGCTGTCCGCCGAGTCCGGCCAGGAGACGCATGCGGGTGGTCGCGAGTTCGCCGGACTTGCGGATCATGGTGCGCATCTCCTCCTTGCCTCCGGGAAAGGAATCGGCCCAGCGCTTGCCGAACTTGCGTCCCTTCCAGGTGCCGAGCATGTCGACCTCGGCGTGGGAGAGCCACCCGGTGTTGGCGTAGTCGCCGAGCATGTTGAGCGTGTGGAGACGTTCGCTGCGGCGCAGGTTGATCCCGAGGACGACCCAGCAGGTGGTGAGGATGAAGCTGAGGACGATGAGACCGATGGTCTGCGGCAGGGCTCCGAACTCGCTGAGTCCTTTCATGCTTCCGTTCCAGATGGCATGCAGGAGCATCCCGACCACAAGGCCGGGCAGCCACATGAGCAGGGTCGCCCACCAGGACCATTTGCGGGAGGCGAGGCCGATCGTCAATCCCGCGCAGGTGCAGAACGCCGTATGCAGCAGCGGGGAGCACAGGCAGCGCAGAATGAAAGACTGCAGCAGTCCCCAGCCCTCACCTTGCTCCCAGGCACTGCCGAGGTAGAGCACGTTCTCCGTGAACGCGAAGCCGGCACCGATGAGTGAGCCGTAGACGAGCCCGTCGAGGGGCCCTTCGAAGTGACGACGGGCCGCGAGGACGATGACGACGAGCAGCGCAGTCTTCGTGGTCTCTTCGACGACCGGAGCTTGGATGACGGCGCCGACGGCGCTCGGCATGGCACCGACACCGGCGAAGTAGAGGGCAATCTGGCTGGCGAGAGAGACGAAGAGAGTGAGGATGACAGCGGCGACCCCGCCCCAGAGGAGGCAGAGGCCGAGGATGAGCTTCGGCTGCGGCCTCCATCTGTCGAGCCACAGCACATACGCGACGATCCCGACAAGCGGGATCGCAGCCAGCGCTACCAGGGCGAAGAGTCGGAGTCCGAAGCTGAGACCGCCGAAGAGCGCCAGAAGCAGCAGCCCACATGTCAGGACGGCCACCGCGAGGATGGCGAAGATCAGACGCATCGTGTTGGCGGTCGATTCCGGCGACTCCTCGGTCTGAGACTGCCGGACGGCCCCGGTCCAAGGGGTCTCGGAGACCCTCTGCTGCGGTGCCTGCATGTGCGCGCGAACCCGCATCTCCTGAGTCACAGTCGGCGCGAACCGCGGCTGTGCGTAGACGCGCTGCGGCATCGGCGGCTGGTTCTGCATAGGTGCTTGCCCCTGCATCGGCGGCTGATTCATCGGACCGCCGAGGTGGGGGTTGCCCGGGCCCTGTGGCTGTGGATTCATCCCCGGCTGGGGAATCCGATGCTGTGGCTGCCGGGGGCCGGGTCCGGGCTGCTGCTGCTGCGGCGGACGGGGACGAAACCGCTCGTGGTTCGGACGCTGCTGCGGTGGCAGCACCTGCTGCGGTGGCGGCGGGCCCTGTGGCGGCACCTGGCCCCGCTGCGGTGGCGGCACCTGGCCCTGCGGCGGGACGACCTGATTGGCCTGCGCGTTCGGGTTCCGAGGGTCGACGACCCGAGGCGGTTGCGCACGAGGAGGCAGAGGATTGCCCGGGCGTACGTTCTGCTGCGAGTCGGGGCCGTTTCCGGTGCCCGAGTGTTCCGACATCTATCGTCCCTTTTCAAATGGAGTTCACCGCCAAGCCAAGTTTACGGTCCAATGCTGACGTCTGGTCCAGAATGGTGTGGCCGGACAGCAACAGTTCCTGACATTCTGCGAACCACTTCGGCTCTCTGCCATGTGGACGACTCGCCGTCTTCAGCACCACCTCGGCGAGAAGATTCGACAGTGAGATCGCAGGTTCGCCGACGGACCGCAACTCCACCCCTTCTGACCTCGGACGATGCTCGGTGACCAGCGGAGGAGGCCGTCCACAGTCCTGGTGGACCGGCCAGTGACTCATGCTCGTTTTCCTGTGGACGATGCCGGGCGAATTCACAGGCAGATTTTCTGCCCTGGTCAGAATCGACGGATACGTCGTCGAATCAGGATATGAATACTCGCAGACTCTTCACACTCCGCTCAGCTCTTCTCCTTCTCGTCCTGGCCCTGGCATCTCTCATCGGTCTGGGGCCCGCCATGGCCCAGGGCCCTCCCGCGCAGCTCGGCGAGGTGCCGATGCTCAAGGCCAGCGACTCCTACGGGCCGGGCATCTGGCACCACGCTCCGCAGGGCAAGACCTGGTACGGGTCCTACAGGACGTTCGAGGGCGCGCAGGCCTACTGCATCGACGCCGGAAAGCAATCCCCTCTGCCCAAGTACTTCAAGGGCGCAGAAGCCGAGACGATCACAACCGCTCAGACCGCATGGGCGCTGCACGAATACTCGGCGTCCGACTCGGCGGACGTGCAGGCGGCACTGAGCGCTGTGGCACGCCTGGACGAAGCGATCCCGCATGATCACAAGGTTCCGGCGCAGAAGCCCGGCGAGCTGGGAGAGAAGTTCACGGACGCTGCGAAGCAGTTCTCGACGATCACAGCGAAGGCGAAGAAGTTCGCGGGTCCTTATACCCTTGACGTCTCCCTGACCCCGGTCCTGGACATGCCGGTGCTCGAGCCGTACGGGAAGCAGACGCCCGATGAGGGAGCCGGCGACGATACGCGACTCCAACTACCCACCACGAACAAGGTCACGCTGTCGGTGTCCCTGATCAGCGCCTCCGGTGCCGAGGTTCCGGGCATCTCGATCACCCTCGACATCGCGGGGGTCGAGGACGCACCGACGTCCGTGACGAGCGAGGCGAAGCCCGTGGACACCACCCTCGAACTCGGGGCTCCCGGCACGGTCACGGCCAAGGCCTCGGCGAGCGTCGCTCCCGAGTCGGTTCTGCTCTACGAACCGCAGTCGACCAAGCGCGTGCAGCGGGTCATCACCCCGGACGAGCCCGTCACGGTATCCGCTCGGGCGAAGGTCGACATGACCTCGCAGCCGCGTGTGAGCACGGAGATTTCCGATCAGAGTCCCCGGCCCGGCGATTCCATCACCGATGAGTTCACCGTCGCCGGCTTGGTCGGCGACCACACCGTGACCGTCGAACACGAGCTGTGGCAGACGCAGTCTGCACCAGAGCCGGGTAAGAAGAACGACGACGCCGAGGTGATCGCTCGGGTGACATCCAAGAACATCGGAAACGGCACGCATCGCTCCGACCC
The DNA here is from genome assembly GCF_011927955.1 of Brevibacterium marinum. NCBI lineage: Bacteria > Bacillati > Actinomycetota > Actinomycetes > Micrococcales > Brevibacteriaceae > Brevibacterium > Brevibacterium marinum. Next base: position 3,960,554 of record NZ_JAATJN010000001.1, read on the forward strand.
GATCACCGTTCCCGAGGGCTTCCACGGCTGGATGTACTTCACCGAGACCATCGCCGGTGACAGATCCACGAAGGAGTGGAAAGGAGTCCATGGACAGCCCCGGGAGACAGGTTTCTCCCCCTGGACGCCGACTGCCGAAACCGAAGCGGTCCTCGAGCTCGACAAGGTCCACGACGAAGTCACGGTGAGCGGACTGCGGCCCGGCGGCGAGGCCGTGATCACGATGACCGCCTACCACTCGGATACCGAGCCGAAGCGATCGAAGGAGGCCGATGGGAAGGATCTCCACTCCCAGGACATCACCGTGGTCGGGGATCAGGAGGGCACAGCGACCGTGAGTTCGGAGGCCATCGACATGCCCGTCGGATGGGTGACTTATGTGACCACGATCCAAGAGAACGAAGAGCATCAAGCATGGACCAGCGACTGGGGCGTCCCCGCCGAAACCGTGCACAGGCCGCCCGAAGACACTCCGACTGCACCGCCCGAAGAGCCCTCCACTCCCCCAGCGCCACCGGAGCCGACCCCGCCCGAGGAGCCGTCGACGCCACCGGAAGCACCGACCCCGCCCGCACCTCCGGCCGAGCCGGTGGCCGAACAGCCGCCGGCCGAACCGGTGACAGACGAATCACCGCCGGCTCAGCTCCCGCGCACGGGGACCACGGGCAACGGGATGCTCATCGGCGCCGGGATCCTCCTCATCGGCCTCGGCACCACAATCCTGCTGATCGCCGCCAGTCGTCGAAACAAGGACTGAGAGGACCGGCGACCGAGGGAGATCAGCCGGCGAACCGGGGATGCCGGGGCACCGGAAGCCCTAGTCCCGGACCCAGGTCTCCGCCCAGGTGCGAGCGCCGTTCATCATCAGTCCGACGTCGGCGCCGACGAGCACGAAGGAGGCACCGGCTGCGAGGTATTTTCGCGCCTGCTCGGGGTCGAAGGCGTTGACTCCGACAGGTTTGCCGGCCGCCTTGACCGCGTCGAAGGTCCTCTGAACCGCATCGGTGACCTCGGGGTGGGTCTGCTGACCGAGCAGCCCCATCGAGGCCGCGAGGTCCGAGGGTCCCACGAACACCGCATCGATGCCCTCGACCGCTGCGATCTCGGCCGCGTGGTCCACGGCCGTCGCGGATTCGATCTGCACGCTCAGGGACACGAGGTCCTCGGCCCGAGACAGGTAGCTATCCACCGCGTTCCAGCGGGAGGCCCGCGCCAGCGCCGATCCCACCCCACGCACACCGCGCGGTGGGTAACGCACGGAACGCACTGCCGCCTCGGCGTCGGCAGGGGTATCGACCATCGGCACGAGCAGATTCTGCGCACCGAGGTCGAGGTACTGCTTGATGAGCACCTGCTCATTGGCCGGCACCCGCACGACGGGCGTCGCGGGGTAGCCGTTCATGGCCTGGAGCAGGCTGGTCGTGATCTGCAGGTCGATGGGCGAATGCTCGGCGTCGATGAGCACCCACTGCATCCCCGAGGCTGCAGCGATCTCCGCGGCCACGGGTGAGCCCGAGCAGACCCACATTCCGGCGAGGTAGTCGCCTTCGCCCAACTCACTGACCCGCTGGGTGAAGGTCTGCGGCAGGTCTAGGTGAAACGGCATGTGATGACTCCCAGGTCTCCGTAGTCGGCATGGACGGTGTCGCCCGGGCTCACCCACATGGGGCGGGTGAAGGACCCGGCCAGGACGGTTTCGCCGGCCTGGAGGACGTCGCCGTGTTCGGCCAGCTTGTTCGCCAGCCACACGATGCCGCGGGCCGGATGGTCGAGGACTGCGGCGGCGAGGCCGGAGTCCTCCACGGACTCGTTGCGGTAGAGCAGAGCACCGACCCGACGCAGATCGACGGCGTCGACGGCCACCGGGCTGCCGCCGAGGACCATGGCCCCCAGCGCGGCATTGTCGGAGATCGTATCGACGATGGTCCGGCCCTCCATCTCGATCCGCGAGGACAGCACCTCGAGCGCGGGCACCACGTATTCGGTGGCGCGCAGCACGTCGATGAGGTTGATGTCTGGCCCGCGCAGTTCGTCCCTGAGGACGAAGGCGAGCTCGACCTCGACGCGCACGCCGGAGTATCGGGAGTGGTCGATGACCGCCCCGGTGTCATAGACCTGGTCGGCGAAGATCGCTCCGTAGTCGGGTTCCGTGATTCCCGTGGCCTGCTGCATCGGCTTCGAGGTCAGCCCGATCTTGTGGCCGATCAGCCTCCGCCCCGAAGCCTCGCCGCGGCGACGCCATTCGTTCTGCACGGCGTAGGAGTCCTCGACGCTCATGTCGGGGTATGCGGCAGTGAGCAGGCCGATCTTCGAACGGTTCTTCTCTGCCTGTGCGAGATCGTCGGCGATCGCCGCGATCGTTGTCTCATCGAGCATGTGTGCGTCTCCTCAGAGCTGGTGGCCCAGCTTGAACTCGTCTTCTCCGTCGTTCGCGCCGGAGTGCTCCCCGAAGCTGCTGTCGGCGTTCTCACGTCTGGTGTAGGAGAATCCGTCGGCACCGATCGTGACGTCCATTTCGGAATCGTCGGTGCGCTGCGACAACGGCACCGGATTTCCGTCGAGGTCGAGGACCGTGGAGGCGTCAGTGTACCAGGACGGAACGACGGGGTTGCCCCACCAGTCGCGGCGCTGGTTGTCGTGGACGTCCCAGGTCACGCGCGGGTTGTCGGGGTCGCCCGTGTAGTAGTCCTGGGTGTAGATCTCGATGCGGTGGCCGTCGGGGTCACGCAGGTAGAGGTAGAAGGCGTTCGAGACTCCGTGCCGCCCCGGCCCGCGTTCGATGGCGTCGGACAGACGCAGTGCACCGAGCTTGTCGCAGATGGCCAGGATGTTGTGCTTTTCGTGGGTGGCGAAGGCGACGTGGTGCATGCGCGGCCCGTCGCCGCCGGTCATCGCGGTGTCGTGCACGGTCGGTTTGCGGCGCATCCAGGCCGCGTAGACAGTACCTTCGTCGTCCTGGATGTCCTCGGTGACGCGGAAGCCCAGCTTCTCCATGTAGTCGACGGCCTTCGGCACGTCCGGGGTGACCTGGTTGAAGTGGTCGATGCGCACGAGTGCGCCGGGCGCGTACAGGTCGTAGCGCCAGGCCAGACGCTCGACGTGGTCGACGTCGTAGAAGAACTCGTAGGGGAAGCCCAAAGGGTCCTGGACGCGCACCGAATCACCGATGCCGGTGACGAATCCGTCCTTCTTCCGCACGACCGGGCAGCCGAGCTCACGGTAGTACGCCTCGGCGGCGTCGACGTCTTCGGGGGTGCGCACGCGGTAGGAGAACGCGGCAGCCGCGGCCACGGGGCCCTGGCGGAGGATGAGGTTGTGGTGGATGAACTCCTCCATCGACCGCAGGTAGACGGTTGTCTCGTCCTCCTCGGTGACCTGGAGGTCGAGGACATCGACGTAGAAGTCGCGGGACTTCTTGAGATCGGTGACGACGAGTTCCATATAGGCGCACCGGAGCACGTCCGGCGCCGGAACGGTCGGAGTCGGTATCAGATCAGTCATGGTGGAAACCTTTCACTGCTTCCCGAAGACGGGGTTGTGGACCTCGCCGAGGTTGATGTGCACGGACTGCTGTTCCGTGTAGAAATCGATCGAACGGTATCCGCCCTCGTGCCCGAGGCCCGAGGCCTTGACACCGCCGAAGGGGGTGCGCAGGTCGCGGACGTTGTTCGAGTTCAGCCACACCATTCCGGATTCGACGGCCTGCGAGAAGTTGTGGGCGCGCTTGAGGTCGGAGGTCCAGATGTAAGCGGCCAGACCATACTGCGTGTCGTTGGCCAGCGCCAGTGCCTCTTCGTCGGACTTGAAGGGAGTGATCGCGACGACTGGGCCGAAGATCTCCTCCTGGAAGATCCGTGCGTCGGGGGCGACGTCGGCGAAGACCGTCGGTTCGACGAAGTTGCCGGTCTCGAAACCTTCGGGACGGCCGCCGCCGGCGACGAGGCGGGCTTCCTGCTTGCCGATCTCGACGTAGGACATGACCTTGTCGTAATGCTCGGGGTGGACCAGTGCGGCCACCTCGGTGTCCGGATCCGAGGGCAGACCCACCTTCACCCGCTTGGCCTGAGCGGCGTAGCGCTCGACGAACTCGTCGTAGATCGACTCCTCGACGAGGATGCGCGAGCCGGCCGTGCAGCGTTCGCCGTTGAGGGAGAAGACGCCGAAGACGGTGGAGTTGATCGCCGTGTCGAGGTCCGCATCGGCGAAGACGACGGCCGGGGACTTTCCGCCCAGCTCCATCGACAGGCCCTTGAGCCAGGGCGCGGCGTTGGCGAAGATCGTCTGCCCCGTGCTCGACTCACCGGTGAAGGAGATGAGCGGCACCTCGGGATGCTTGACGAGGGAATCTCCCGCGAAGCCCTCCTCGCCGAAGCCGTTGACCATGTTGAACACGCCAGTCGGCAGTCCGGCCTCTTCGAAGATGCCCGGCCACAACGATGCCGACAGCGGGGTGAATTCGGCTGGTTTGAGCACGACGGAGTTTCCGGTCGCGATCGCCGGGGCCAGCTTCCACGATTCGAGCATGAACGGCGTGTTCCAGGGGGTGATGAGCCCGGCGACGCCGATGGGCTTGCGGTTGACGTAGTTGGCCTGGCGGCCGGGGACCTTGAAGGCATCGTCGACCTGGGCGACGATGAGGTCGGCGAAGAACCGGAAGTTCTCCGCGGCGCGGTTCGCCTGCCCCTTCGCCTGGGTGATCGGCAGACCGGAGTCATGGGACTCCATCTCTGCCAGTTCCTGGCTGCGGGTCTCGGCGATGTCGGCGATCTTGTTGAGGATGCGGGCGCGCTCACGCGGGAGCATCGTTGCCCAGGGGCCGTCGTCGAAGGCCTGCTTCGCCGAGGCGACGGCTGCGTCCACATCGGCCTTCTTGCCCGAGGCGGCCGTGATGTAGGGCTCGTTGGTCACCGGGTTGATGACGTCGAATTCCTCGCCGTCGATAGAATCGACGAACTCGCCGTTGATGTAGTGGCGGATCTTCTCGGGCAGATTCGCTGGAGCTGCAGTGGACTCGGTCATGACTTGTCCTCTTCTCTCTCGATGGTTTCTGTGGTCACGGTGGAATCGGTTTCTGTGGTCACGGTGGTCTTGGATTGGGCTTCCCGGTAGCTGGCCAGGGTTGCCGATCGGTGGCTGCGCACCACCCGTTCGACCTCCTCCGCCGAGGCTGCCGCCCGGATGAGTGCGACGATCCTGGCATGTTCGTCGACCGATCCCCGTGCCCGCTCGGGCACGAAGGAGAAGGTCGAGTTCCGCAGGTGGGCCAGGCGGTCCCATTCGACGGCGACGAGGCTGTGCAGACGCTCGTTCGGGCAGCGTCGGAACAGTGCCGCATGGAATTCGTGGTTGAGGCGAGTGAACTCGGTGGCGTCGAAGTCGTCCAACAGTGCACGCATGCGCTCATTGATCGCATCCGCCTCGGCGAGGTCGTCTTCGCCCAAGAATTCGAGGGCCTGCGCGGTCGCGGCCCCCTCGAGGATCGCCACGGCCTCCATCGACTGGGCGTAGGAGCTCTGGTCGACCATGGCCACACGGGCGCCGACATTGCGTTCGAAGGTGACGAGCCCGTCGGCTTCGAGGCGGCGGATGGCCTCCCTGACCGGGACGACGGAGGTGTCGAGCTCGAGCGCGATCTGGGCCAGGACCAGTTTGTGTCCGGGCTCGAAGGTCTGGTCCGCGATGCGCTGGCGGATCCAGCGATAGGCCGTCTCCGCCTTGCTCAGAGAGTTCGCCTCCGTCTGCCCGCAGTCGGTGTCAGCGGTCTTCACTGCGAGGCTTTCCACGCTTCGAACTTATCCCGCCACTGACCCTTGGGTGGGAACAGGGACTCGATCGGGTTGCCGGCGGCGACCTGCTCGGCGACCCAACCGTCCTCGATCTCCTTCGCCAGTGCTGCTTCGACGACTTCGGCGACGAGGCCACGTGGGATGACGATGACGCCGTCATCGTCGCCGACGATCACGTCACCGGGCAGGACGGTGGCGTTTCCGCAGGCCACAGCCACGTCGGATTCCCACGGGACGTGCTTGCGGCCGAGTACGGCGGGGTTCCTCCCCGTCGCGAACACGGGGAGGATGCCGGCCACCTCGGCGGAGTCGCGAACTCCCCCGTCGGTGATGACACCGGTTGCGCCCTGGGCCTCGGCCCGCAGGGCGAGCACGTCGCCGAGCGTGCCCGAGCCGGGTTCGCCGCGAGCTTCGATGACGACGACCTCGCCGGACTGCAGGGAGTCGAAGGCCTGCTTCTGCGCGTTGTATCCGCCGCCGTGGGATTTGAACAGGTCCTCGCGGTTGGGCACGAAGCGCAGCGTCTTCGCGGTGCCGACGACCTTGCTGCCGGGCTGCAGCGGGGAGACGCCTTCGATGACGACGTTGTTGAGGCCCCGTGCACGCAGCTGCGCAGAGAGACCGGCAGTCGGGGCCTCGATCAGCTTCGCGCGCAGCTCATCGCTGAGCGGCCCGGCCGTTGCGTCGTCGCCGATCTGATCGTCGGAGCTCTCCGGGGCCAGGCCGGCGGCCTCCCGTGAACCCCAGGCGTCGATCTGCAGGGATTCGTCGACGGCGGGCATGCTGCCCAGGTCCTCGTCGAAGTCGCCCGGGCCTTCGACGACGTTCGTGACGAGGCGTCCCGAGCTGAGCTCGGAACCGGTATTCGCCGAGGAGGTCGTGACCTCGACCTCGACACTGTCGCCGGGAGCGACGACGCTCGACCCCGCTGGGGTGCCGGTGAGGATGACGTCGCCGGATTCCAGCGTCATGTGCTGGCTGAGATCGGCGATGATCCGGGTCAGGGGGAAGATCAGCTGCGCGGCACTCGTGCCGTCGTCCTGCCTGACCTGGCCGTTGACCCAGGTGCGGATGCGCAGGGACTGCGGGTCCGCCTCGGCGGCGGGGATGATGTTCGGTCCCAGCGGAGTGTATCCGTCGCGGCTCTTGGACCGCAGATTCGAGCCCTTGTCGGGCGCCTTGATGTCGTAGAGGCCGAAGTCATTGGACGCGGTCACTCCCTCGACGTAGGTCCAGGCGTCCTTGGCGCTCACTCGATGGGCGGCGGTGCCGATGACGATCGCGATCTCGCCTTCGAAGGCGAGCAGCGAGGTCCCCGCCGGACGCTCGATCGCCTCACCCGATGCGGCCAGTGAGCTTGTGGCCTTGAGGAAATAGGACGGCTGGGAGGGTCGTTTGCCTCGTTGGGCCGAGCGCGACTCGTAGGCCACGTGGACGGCAATGACTTTTCCCGGTCGGACTGGGACACCAGCTGGAGTCGGCATCGATCTCGCACCTCATTTCGATTAGCTTTCATCCAGATCGTATATGATACGGTTCCGGAGGACAAGTAGTCCGCGTCACATGAGTGAGGTCACCCCCGCGCTCCCACACGCGTACAACAGCAGCACGAACCCAGCAGTCACAATGCGACACAGGAGTCATGGTGAGTAAAACGCACACCCAAGGTCGGGTGGCATTCGCGACCGTCGTCGGAACCAGCATCGAGTGGTACGACTACTTCCTCTATGCGGCCGCCTCGGGGCTGATCTTCAATCAGCTCTTCTTCGGCCCCCTGGGCTCGACCCTGTCGACCATGGTCGCCTTCGCAACCGTGGGCATCAGCTTCCTCTTCCGCCCCCTGGGCGCATTCCTCGCCGGTCACTTCGGGGACAAGCTGGGGCGTCGGGTCGTCCTCATCATCACCCTCATCGCCATGGGTGGGGCCACGGCCCTGATCGGCTTCCTGCCGACTTACGATTCGATCGGCATCGCCGCGCCACTCCTGCTCATCCTCCTGCGCATCATCCAGGGCGTCTCGGCCGGCGGCGAATGGGGCGGAGCCGTCCTGCTGGCCGTCGAGCACGCGGAGACCAAGCACCGCGGCCTGCGCGGCTCCTTCCCACAGATCGGGGTGTCCATCGGCCTCATCCTCTCCTCGGGAGTGCTGGCGCTGATGACCGCGATCGCGCCCGGCGAGGCCTTCCTCGAGTGGGGTTGGCGCGTGCCCTTCTTCCTCTCGATCCTGCTCGTCGGAGTCGGCTACTGGATCCGCCGAGGCGTCGAGGAGTCTCCCGTCTTCCACGAGATCGCGGAGCGCAAGGAACAGGTGTCCAACCCGCTGGGCAAGCTGTTCCGGAGCCATTGGCTCCTCGTCATCCTGGCCTCACTGGTCTTCGTCGGCAACAACGCCGCCGGCTACATGACCACCGGCGGATACATCCAGAACTACGCCACCGACCCGGCCGGCCCCATCGGACTCGACCGCGGTCCGGTGCTCTGGGCGGTGTCCGCCTCGGCGGTTTCGTGGCTGATCTTCACGATCGTGGCAGGCTCGGTCTCCGACAGGATCGGGCGTAAGAACACCTACCTGCTGGGATGGGTACTGCTGCTGATCGGCATCTTCTCCCTCTTCCCTCTGGTCAACACCGGCAGCATCTGGATGCTGCTGCTGGGACTCGTCATCCTCACCGTCGGCCTCGGCTTCACCTACGGCCAGCAGCCGGCGATGTACGCGGAGATCTTCCCGTCCAGCGTTCGCTTCTCCGGCGTCTCGGTCTCCTATGCGATCGGCTCGATCCTCGGCGGGGCCTTCGCCCCGACCATTGCGAAGGCGCTGGTGGCGGCGACCGGCACGACCGCCTCGGTGGCCATCTACCTGGCGATCATGACCGTGGTCGCCCTGATCGCCACACTGCTCCTGCGGGACCGTTCGGGCATCCCCCTGGGGCCCGATCATGAGGAAAGGCAGCTGGTGAGCCCAATCATAGGCAGCCGCACATGATGACGTGAGTAACATACGATCGTATATGAACTGCTATTATTGAGAAGTCACGAAGACGTGTGATGAACCGGAGGTTGACATGCATTTTCACCAGCACGGCTATGTGTCCGCAGACCCGCGGATCGAAGCTGCAGCAGGCTACGGGATCGATCGCCCAGAGGAACTGCCCGATGAGGTCGATGTCCTCATCGTGGGCAGCGGTCCGGCGGGCATGGTCGCGGCGGCACAGCTCTCTCAGTATCCGGAGGTCAGCACCCGGATTATCGAGAAGCGTGACTCCCGGTTGGTCATCGGTCAGGCCGACGGCATCCAGGCGCGCTCGGTCGAGACTTTCCAGGCGTTCGGGTTCGCCGAGGAGATCATTCGCGAGGGGTACCACATCATCGATATGGCCTTCTGGAATCCCGACCCTGAGAACCCCGAGCACATCATCCGCACCGGACGGCCGAAGGACGACGAGGCCGGGATCAGCGAATTCCCCCACCTCATCGTCAACCAGGCACGCGTCCTCGACTACTTCGCGCAGTTCGCCAAGCAGTCCCCCGCCCGCATCGCCCCCGACTACGGCATCGAATTCCTCGACCTGGCTGTCGACGGCGATGCCGACCGCACCAGCTCAACCGTGTCCGACCATCCGGTCTCGGTGAAGGTCCGTTACACCGCCGGCGAGCGCGCCGGTGAGGAGCGCACCATCCGCGCGGGCTATGTCGTCGGCTGCGACGGCGCGCGTTCGGGTGTGCGCAAGTCCATCGGGCGCACGATGTCCGGCGACCAGGCCAACCATGCGTGGGGAGTCATGGACGTGCTCGCGAATTCGGACTTCCCCGACATCCGCACGAAGTGCGCCATTTCCTCGAAGCACGGCAACATCCTCCACATCCCCCGCGAGGGCGGCCATCTCTTCCGCATGTACGTCGACCTGGGCGAGGTTCCCGACGATGATGCGCGCAAGGTGCGGCGGACGAGTGTCGATGAGATCATCGACAGGGCGAATGCCATCATCGCGCCGTACAGCATCGATGTGAAGGACGTCGCCTGGCACAGTGTCTACGAGGTCGGGCACCGGCTCACGGATGCCTTCGACGACACCGATGAGACGGCGGTGGATTCGCCGTCACCACGCGTGTTCATCACCGGCGATGCGTGCCACACCCACTCGGCGAAGGCCGGCCAGGGCATGAACGTGTCGATGCAGGACGGGTTCAACATCTCGTGGAAGCTCGGGCAGGTGCTCGCCGGGCGGTCCTCGCAGGAGCTGCTGCGGACCTATTCGGCGGAGCGTCAAGTGACCGCGAAGAACCTCATCGACTTCGACAAGGAATGGTCGACTCTGATGGCGACGCCGCAGGAAGAGCTGCCGGACGCGACCTATCTCGAGGACTTCTACGTCAAGACCGCCGAGTTCCCCGCCGGATTCATGACCGAATACACGGAATCGATGATCACGACCTCACCCAAGCATCAGGAACTGGCCAGCGGATTCCCGGTGGGCAAGCGATTCAAGTCCGCTCGTGTCCAGCGCAACTGTGACGCCAACTTCATCCACCTGGGCCACGAGGCCAGGGCCGACGGACGTTGGCGCGTCTACGTCTTCGCGGATTCGCCGGCACCGGTGATCGGTTCAGCCGGCACCGAGGGCACGAGTGGCGCCGAGCGCCCGAGCGGCGCCGACGGAACGCAGGGTTCCAAGGTCACGCAGCTGGCCGACTGGCTCGAATTCGATCCGGCATCTCCCCTGGTTGAATTCCGTCGTGAAGGAGACGACATCGACGCGCTCGTCGAACTCAGCGTCACCTACCAGCAGGACCACACCGAGTTCTCGTTTCCCGATGTCCCGACGGTCTTCCGTCCACACGTGGGCGAGTTCGATCTCGAGTACGTGGAGAAGATCTACGCCGCCATCCCCGAAGAGGATATCTTCGATGAGCGCGGAATAAGTCGTGACGGCGCAGTGGTCGTGGTCCGACCCGATCAGTATGTGTCGGGCATCTTCCCCTTGGACGCCACCGACGAGATCAGCGAGTTCTTCTCAGGAGTGTTCCTTCCTGCCCAGTGACGTCAGTCACTCCGAGGACCTCGACTCGGTCCGCCGGCGAACCATCGACGGATTCGCGGGCCGACTCTGCCGTCGAACCGGTAGCAGGTTCGGGCTCGAGCGCTCACCCTCATTCGTTCGGCCGACGTCTGCCGGTCCAACCGCAGATGCCGGCAGCGACGAGCGCCAGACCTCCGACAGCAGAGAGCACGAAGCCCATTGCCGGACGAGCGACTTCCATACCGCCTGTCGGCATCCCGTCGTCGGTCTGTCCGTCCCACATCATGATGGGAGGATCGATGACGGCTGCGGCGAGACCCATGAGAACAGTGACGCCGATCAGGAGGGTCGCGACAGACCACCAGCGTGGGGCGCCCACCAGCCACGGCAGCACAGCCGATGCGAGGATCAGGACCCAGACGGAGACCATTCCCGGATCGAGGTCGGTGGGATCGACCGGAGAATAGCCCAAGGACGTGATCCTCATTCTCGGCCCGTCGACATTGCCGCTGTCGAGGACGGGCACGAAGATCGTCACGATCCATGCCGCGACCGTGGCCAGCGGCAGGATTCGCGCGGCACGAACCAGTCCTCCTTCTCGGCCTCTTGTCTCGCGATCGTAGAACTCCTGGGTATTGGTTTCGTCAGCACTCATACCCATAATCATTCAGCCTGAGATGGTGCGCACGGCGTCAGGAGCGTTGCAGTTTCGGCACGTCACGCAACGTCGCTCAGCGCCCGGCGAAGGCACCGCTCGATCTGGCTGTGAGTCGAATCGCGCGAACTGTCGGCGATCGCGGTCAGTTCCTTCTCCTGGGACTTCCTCGATTCCATTTCTGTGATCGGGAAGAACGGGATCTCCACCTCTCGGGGGCCGGATCCGCCAGGCGGCGCACCGGGCCGCACGGGCTCGAGCAGTCTGGCGAATTTGAATCGCCAGTCATCATCTCCTGGTGAGGAGCGTGCAGCGCCATCGTCTGTCGAAGCCGATGATGCAGACGAAGAGGTCGATGGTCGTGGATATCTCATGCGTCTCACCAATGGGGTCGTCGACGCCTCGTATTCGCGCCCGCCGGGAGTGGTGACCTTCAGGCCTTCAGCCGTGGCTTCGTGCTTCCACCCGGGGTGCTCCTTCGTAAAGTTGCAGGCAGCGCACAGCCCCGAGCCGTTCTCCCACGACGTCGCACCGCCGGAGGCGTATCCATCGGCATGGTCGGCATGCCTGATTCGCGCATCGCACCAGGGCGTCCGGCACACGTCGTCACGATAGACGACCATCTGCCTCAGCTGCCCGGTGAATGTGCGACCGCGAGATTCCATTCCCACCAGCTGACCGTCGGTGGCGCGAGTGAACATACGGCGGATGAAGATCTCGGCGTCATTGGCGGCGACGAAGTTACGTGCGGTTCGAGCCGGGAGCGGACCATATCCCGGCAGCCAGGCGGGCACCATTCCATCGGAGAGCAGCGTTTCCGCCTCGACGACGAGATGCACCTGGGTCGGCACCGCTTCGGCACTCGTCTGTCCCGTCAAACGCTCGACGAAGGTGTCGGCCATCAGCTGGTTGTTCCTGCGTCCTTTGGCACCTCCGGATGCAGCCACCGATTCGGCCGCGCCCCTCAGCCCCTCGTAGACGGCGACGGCCTGCTGGATCGGGATGATCGCTGAGATTCGGCCCATGCCGTCATCGAGCGCGGTCATGGTCACGCGACGGTTCGCCGTCGCTTTCTGCGCCCGCTCAGCGGCCGCCTCGGCGTTCATCTCCTCTGCCAAGGCCCGGGTCTCCATACGCAGGCTCCGCAGCCCGGCGAGCCCCATACTCGTCTTCATCCGGGTGTCGACCTTGCGTCGGTCGCCACTGGGCAGGGTCGCAGTTTCATCAGCCATCACGCGGGCCTTGTCCTCGGAGATCTCCCCCGAGGCGAGCGCTTTGAATGTATTCGGCATCTCGCCCACGATCGCGCGGGAGGTGGAAAGGAACTTTCGTCCGGAACCCGGTGAGACCTTCTTCGCGAGGGCGATCTCTTCGGCGGAGCGGATTCCGCAATCACGCGCGGGAACCTGATTGAGCGCGTCTCGACGTGTGCGCAGGGCTGCGAAGGCCACCGCCTCTGCAGCCTGAGCGGACACGATGGTCGCCTTCAGCTCCTCAAGCGCCGTGATCCGTGCCAATGTCTCGGCTTCGGTCGCAGCGGACTCCTCGCCACGCAGCATGGAGGCGAAGCGGTCGATCTCGGCGATGAGATCATGATCCGCCGGTGATGTCTCCGAGACGGTCTCCGTGTCCATGCAAACACACTACAAGTCGCCACTGACACGAGATTTCCAGAGCGTTCGGCAGGACAATCGCCGAGCCGGGATCGCGCATGGATTCAACCGCGCCGTACTCTAGCCGACGTCCCTCTGGATCCGATTGAGGACCATGTCCATGGCGACGATATTGTGTCCGCCCTCGGGGATGATGATATCCGCGTTGCGCTTCGAGGGCTCGACATACAGCTCGTGCATAGGCTTCACGGTTCCCAGGTATTGGTCCTCGACCGACTGCAGCGTCCGCCCCCGTTCGACGACATCGCGCTTGATGCGCCGCAGCAGGCGGACATCGGCGTCGGTGTCGACGAAGAGTTTGATGTCGAGCAGCTCGCAGATCCGCGGCTCGGCGAAGATGAGGATTCCCTCGACGATGATCACCGGAGACGGCTCGACGAGCGTGGTGCGATCGCTGCGATTGTGGATCGAGAAGTCGTAGACGGGGCTCTCGACCGGCTGCGAGGACCGCAGCGCACGCAGATGCTCGACGAAGAGATCGTTGTCGAAGGCGTCGAGGTCGTCGTAGTTGACCTTCTCCCGCTCCTCATACGTCAGCTCATCACGCCGTCGGTAGTAGTTGTCGTGGAACAGCACCGAGGGCGGGCCCGCGCACTCGTCCAGCAGCGCCTGGGTGAGAGTCGTCTTTCCGCTGCCGGTGCCGCCGGCTACGCCCACTATCAAGGTCTCCACGGTCCAACCATCCCCTTCGGCTCTGCGGATTCGCGTTCTGACTGCCCCAAATCTATACCAGGCCCCTCGCCGAGGTGGTCCCCCGTCCCGTTCACCGGCGACGGGTGAGCTGTGCCCAGAGGTCCTGGTCGAACCTGCGTCGGGCGAAGAGCCCGGCCATATGTCTGACCGCGTTGTCGACCTTTCCCCGCCAGGCGCCCACCGCTGTCTCCGCATCGCCGAGGGACACTGCCCGGAGAATGGCACGGTCATCGGCGAGGATGCGGTCGCTGGCAGGTGAGTAGTCGAGCTGCAGGACCGAGATGAACAGGCGCAGACGCAGATTCAGCGCTTCGAATGCCCGGGTGCTCTGCCGCAGACCCGAGGCCCGGGCCAGCTCCTGCTGAAAGTGGAGGTCCGCATCCTCGACATCGATGCCGCTCTTCGTCGCCGCCGATGCCTCCACCTGCCGCAGCGCCAGCTGCACGGGCACGAAGTAGCGTTTCGGCCGCAGCGCCAGAGATCGCAGGAGCACCTCGCCCACGGCCATACGCCCGGCGTAGAGATCGAGGACGTCGAGGGTCGTAATCAGCGGGATCCTCGTCCCGCCCCGCGAGCCGTCGAGCAGCTTGTCGTCGACCATGCGACGCAGCGCGGCATCCACCGAGGACCGAGGAACCTGCATCCGCCGTGAAAGGAGCCGAGGATTGATCCGGTCACCCGGTTCGTACCCCGAGTCGATGATCTCCTCACGCAGGGCGATCGCCAGATGTTCGGTGATGGACCGTGTCTCCTTCGGCAGCCACGAAGAAATCTCCATTGAGTCAGAAGTAATGGAACTTCTGCGAGCTTCGGTCTGGCTCGACCGCCTCCACAGGACGCCCTCGAAACCGTGCCGCACTCGGGCGGAGAGCACGTCGAGCAGAGATCCGGGGATGTCGTTGCAGCCGGCAAGGCCGGACCTGGCATCGTCGAGGAACTCCGCGAACTCCCGGTGAACCGCGATTTCCGCAGCCGGAGTCCGGTCGTGGGAGGCCGCAGTCCGGTCGTGGGAGACCTCGGGCTGGTCGTGAACGATGAGTCCCCGCGTCTCCCCGAACGGGTCGAACACGATGAAGTGCTCGTCACCCCCGCCTGAGCGCAGCAGATCGAGCATCTCCGAGGCATCGGTCTGACGATGCTCGCTGTCGAATCGCTGCGGCCAGTGCTGGACTCCTGCCGAGCGCAGACCGGCCACGATGCCGGCGATGCGGCGCTGAACCCGTCGCGCCGATACTGCACTCTCGCCTCCATCTCCGCCGGAGACCCCAGCCCTGTGCGCCTCACCGGCAACGCGAATGCCGATGACGACCAGTGGGAAACCTCCCGCCACGACAGTGATCTCGTCACGGCCGAGCAGCCGATCCCTTCGCACCGTCATCCCCTGCACCGCCCGGGACACGATGCTCTGGCTCAGTCCGGTCGCCTCCGCCAGCGCCCTGGTCGAATAGTCCTTCCCGGAGATCCTCGCACCCGCGGTGGCGACGAGCGCCTCGACGACCTGATCGGCGGTGCTCTGGATCTGGGGACGGCCGCTGCGCGGGCGATCTTCGAGGTCGGAACGCGACATCCACCGGCGCAGACTCGACGGTGAGACGCCGAACTCGACTGCCACCTCGGCGATGGACGACGATGCCGTCCTGGCGACAGCGTCACGGCGCATCTCTGAGGAATACATCACTCTATTCTATTACTTCTGACTCAACTATGTCTGCGATCGTGCGCGAGATCTTCTCCCCGGATTCGCTCCGGCGCATACTGGTCTCAACGATCCCGTCAAGGTCACAGGCGACGCGGGAACGCCTGGCCCAGCACCGATCAGATCCACGGTGTCCAGCCAGACCCTCTCAGAGTTCGTCCAACAGAAAAGGAACGAGCAGTTGTTGCACACAGACTCCGATCTCGATCAGCTCACCAGTCGCTCCATCGACACAGTCCGCAGATGGCTGCGCGTGGCGACGAACAAGACCACGGCGAAGAATCCCGCCGCCGAGCGCCTCTCCGCGGTGCTCTCCGACCCGAATGGACTCGACTTCACAGTCGGATTCGTCGATCGGGTCGTGCGCACCGATGATGTCCATGCCGCCGCCGATGCACTGACAGAGGTCGGCAGGCTCGCACCCGAGACGATGTCGTTCCTCGACCGCGCCCAGATCAAGGCCGGTGCGGCACTGGCCAAGGTGGCCCCGCAGGTCGTCGTCCCGGCGGCCCGCACCCGTCTGCGCCAGATGGTCGGACACATGGTCGTCGACGCCCGCGACAAGCAGTTCGGCAAGGCCGTCTCCACGCTCACCGCCGACGGTCACCGGCTCAACATCAACCTCCTCGGCGAGGCCGTCCTCGGTGACTCAGAGGCCGATCATCACCTCGAGGAGACCCACCGACTGCTCGCCCGCGACGACGTCGACTACGTCTCCGTCAAGGTCTCCTCGGTCGCCTCCCAGATCTCGATGTGGGCCTTCGACGAGACCGTCGACTACGTCGTCGAACGTCTCCGCCCGCTCTACCAGCAGGCAGCGAAGGCACCGACAGGCGCGAAGTTCGTTAACCTGGACATGGAGGAATACCAGGATCTCGAGCTCACGATCGCGGTCTTCACCCGCCTGCTCGCCGAACCCGAGTTCAAGGAGCTCGAGGCCGGGATCGTCATCCAGGCCTATCAGCCCGACGCCCTCGGCGCCGTCCAGCGCCTGAGCGAGTTCGCCAACGAACGCGTCGCCAACGGCGGCGTCGGAATCAAGGTCCGGCTGGTCAAGGGCGCCAACCTCGCATTGGAGACCGTCCACGCGGAGATCGCCGGCTGGCCCGCAACGGTCTGCGACTCGAAGCAGTCCACCGATGCGAACTACAAGCGCGTCCTGCACTGGCTCTTCACCCCGGAGCGGATGAAGGGGCTGCGCATCGGCGTCGCCGGTCACAACCTCTTCGACATCGCGTTCGCCCATCACCTGTCCGTCGACCGGGAGGTCACCGACAGAGTGGAGTTCGAGATGCTGCAGGGCATGGCCTCGGAACAGGCCGCCGCGGTGACCGAGGACGTCGGAGACCTCCTCCTCTATGTGCCGGCAGTGCACCCGAAGGAATTCGACGTCGCCATCTCCTACCTCGTGCGCAGGCTCGAGGAGAACTCGTCCCAGGAGAACTTCATGTCCGGCATCTTCGACCTCGCCAACGGCAACGAGGTCTTCGTGAGGGAGGCGGACCGCTTCCAGGACTCCGTCAAGCAGCTCGAGGACATCCTGGCCATCGACGGGGAGAGCGCGCCCGAACCGAACCGAACACAGGACCGTTCGGCCGAGCGCGATGTTCCCGGCCCCGTTCCTGCCGAGTTCTTCAACGAGCCCGACACGGATCCCTCCCTGCCGGCGAACCAGACGTGGGTCAAGGAGATCATCGCCGAGGCGACCGCTCCCGGATACCTCGACGATCGCCCCAAGACGCCGCAGGTCGATTCGGCTGCGAAGCTCGATGAGATGATCTCCGGCGGGCGCAAGGCCGCAGAGGCCTGGCGCGGACTCGGTGCCGCAGGCCGTGGGAAGGTCCTCCATCGTGCGGCGGAGGTCTTCGCCGCCCGCCGCGGTGAGTTCATCGCCGTCGCTGCCGCCGAGGTGGGCAAGATGCCCTCTCAGTCCGATCCCGAGATCTCCGAGGCCATCGACTTCATCCGCTACTACGCACTGGGTGCCGCCGAGTTGGAGGACCTCGAGGGCGCGAGCTTCGTCCCCGACGAGATGGTCGTCGTCACCCCGCCGTGGAACTTCCCCATCGCCATTCCCACCGGTGGCACCGTCGCGGCACTGGCCGCCGGTTCGGCCGTCATCCACAAGCCGTCCAAGCCGACGCCGCACTGTTCGGCGCTCATCGTCGACTGCCTGTGGGAGGCAGGCGTGCCCAAGGACGTGCTGCAGCTGTGCACGCCCGCCGACCGGGACCTCAGCCGCCACCTGGTCGCCCACCCGGAGGTCGACCGCGTCATCCTCACGGGTGCTTCGGAGACGGCTGCCCTGTTCAAGTCCTTCCGCTCCGACCTGCATGTCAATGCGGAGACCTCCGGCAAGAATGCGCTGGTCATCACGCCCGCGGCCGATCGCGATCTGGCTGTGGCCGATCTTGTGCACTCTGCCTTCGGCCACGCCGGGCAGAAATGCTCGGCCGCGTCCCTGGGCATCTTGGTCGGATCCACCCACGACTCCGAGCGCTACCGTCGCCAACTCGTCGATGCTGCCTCGTCGATGGTCGTCGACTGGCCGTCGAACCTGTCGGCCACAATGGGACCGCTGACCGAGGATCCCTCCGACAAGCTCGAGAGGGCGCTGACCTCGCTCGAGCCGGGAGAGTCCTGGCTGCTCGAGCCCAAGCAGCTCGATGACACGGGGCGCCTGTGGAGCCCTGGCATCAAGGAAGGCGTCAAACCCGGATCGTTCTTCCACCTCACCGAGGTGTTCGGCCCGGTGCTCGGCCTCATGCACGCCCGTGACCTCGACGAGGCGATCGAGTTCCAGAACGCGCCTGCCTTCGGTCTCACCGGCGGCATCCACTCGCTCGACCCGGATGAGGTGCGCACCTGGCTCGATCGCGTCCAGGTCGGCAACGCCTACGTCAACCGCGGCATCACCGGAGCAATCGTCAGGCGCCAGTCCTTCGGCGGCTGGAAGCAGTCGTCGGTCGGGCTCGGCTCGAAGGCAGGTGGCCCGAACTACCTCATGCTCTTCGGCCACTACGTCGACGATCCCTCAAGTCTGCCGGGCGCAACCGACGCGAGTCAGAACCTCGAGCTGGCCAAGGCCGACGACGAGCGTTGGCTGGCCCGCGAATTCGGGGCGGCGAAGGACCACACCGGCCTCCGTGCGGAAGCCAACATCTTCCGTTACCGGCCCCGTCCCGTGACCCTGCGGGTGACTTCGGAAGCGTCCCTGTTCGATCTCGAAAGGTCGGTCCACGCCGCCACGTCGATCGGTTCGACGGTGCAGCTGTCCGTCGCCGAGGATGTGGCCTCCGATGTGAAGATCGCCGTCACGGATGCTTCGGTGGCCGCTCGCACCGAGTCCGCGTCGACGTTCGCCGATATGGTCGGTCGGGGCCGGTACGACGATTCCGTCGGTGCTCGCATCCGCGTGCTCGGGCCGCAGGAGCCCGAACTCCTGGCCGCGACGGCACCACGACCCGAGGTTGCCGTCATCGATGAGCCCGTGACCTCTTCGGCGCGGGTGGAGATGCGGTACTACGTGCAGGAGCAGGCGGTGTCCATGACTCTGCACCGGTTCG
The DNA here is from genome assembly GCF_011927955.1 of Brevibacterium marinum. Classification (NCBI taxonomy): domain Bacteria; kingdom Bacillati; phylum Actinomycetota; class Actinomycetes; order Micrococcales; family Brevibacteriaceae; genus Brevibacterium; species Brevibacterium marinum. The sequence continues at coordinate 3,979,641 of NZ_JAATJN010000001.1, forward strand.
GCAACCCCAGCCGCGACTTCCACGAGCTGGCGGCCGAACTCAAGGCCTGATTTCAGGAGATCGCAGAGACCTTCGTCCGCACACTCTCTGCGATCTCCTCATAGACGGACAGCACGACGTCTCGGGCAGCACCGAGGATGTCGGATCCGACGCTGGTCATGACGCTTGGCCGAATCACCAATTGTGAGGGAGGAGAATGTCGATTCTTACCTGCAGAATCGACATTCTCCTCCCTCGCTTTCGGCTCTGTACCGCCACCTGGGAGCCGAACGCGGAACAGAAGATCGCGTCCCCAGATTCACCGTCCGGCGTGGTCCACGGCCTTCGGAACGATGACCATGGCTGCGAAGCCGAGGACGGCGACGAATGCGAAGAGGTAGAAGCCCCACGGGTAGGCGATGCCGGCGGTGACGAGTGCGCCGGTGATGAACGGCCCGACGATCGCCCCGATGCGACCCACGGCCGAGGCCATGCCGATCGCGGTGCCGCGCGCGGTGGGCGGGTAGATCGCGGACACGAATGCGTAGACGAGGACCTGGGCGGAGAAGACGAACACACCGGTGATGAAGACCGCGATGTTGAGCAGGATTTGGCTGGTCATCGGGATGCTCAGAGCGGCAAGGAACACGGCGGCGAGGATGAACCACATGAGGACGATCGGCTTTGTGCCGTGCTTGTCCGCAAGCCAGCCGGCGAGGACGAGGCCGACGACGGCGCCGACGTTCATCACGAAGAGCATGACGAGCGAATCCGAGACCTCATAGCCGGCATCGGCCATGATCTTCGGCAGCCAGGTGTTGAGGCCGTAGACGAGCAGCAGGCCCATGAAGCTCGCCGCCCAAACGCCGATCGTAACCAGTTTGAACCGGCCCACGAACAGTCCCGCCATCCCGGTCTTCGGAGCCACGGCCACCGCGTCGCCCCAGACCCCGGCCTCGGCGGACGGCCGGGCTTTCGCAGCCTGGGCGTCGACGAACTCCTGGGACTCCGGCAGCTTCCACCACAGCAGTGGCACGAGCACGAGTCCGGCCACGCCGCCGGCGATGAAGAGCAGGTGCCAGTTGTGGGAGTAGAAGACGGCGAGCAGAGAGATCGCGACGGCGCCGGCGTGATAACCGGTCATCGTCAGCGTCGTCGCCTTGCCTGTCTTGCCCGACTTGTTGTGCTCGCTGATGTAGGCGAGGCAGCCGGGCATCACGGCGCCCAGGGCCAGCCCGGCGATGAACCGAAAGGTCGTGAACAGCGCGACATTCGGGGAGAACGCCACCAGCAGCGTGAAGACGGAGAAGAAGAGCACGCAGAAGATGATCGTATAGCGACGTCCGAATCGGTCGGCGACCGGCCCCACCGCCGCCGCGCCGAGGCCCACGCCCACCAGGCTCAGCGTCGCCACGAGCGTCGCGGCCTCGGGGGTGAATCCGATGGCGTTCGTCGCCAGCAGTTCGGGGATCACGGCCCCGAGTACGACGAGGTCGAAGCCCTCGAGGGCAACGGCCAGCCAGCACAGGATCGCCGGCCAGCGAGTGGCGCTCGACGTGCGGGTGGCAGAGGCTGTGGCGGGTGTGGACATCGGTGTCTCCGGTCGTTCAGTCGGTCGTTCGGCGTGGAATGTCAGCAGCTCAGAAGGGGTACGGCGCGATCTGCGAGCGCATCGTGACCCACTGGGTTTCGGTGAAGGCTTCGATGTTGGCCTCAGGACCGCCGAATCGGGATCCGTTGCCGGAGTCCTTCGTGCCGCCGAACGGCACGTTCGCCTCATCGGAGACCGTCTGCTCATTGATGTGGATCTTGCCGGTGTCGACGAGGTCGGCCAACTCGATCGCCATGCCCACGTCCCCGAGGATGCCCACGGACAAACCGTATTCGCTTGAATTGACGAGCTCCGCGGCTTCTTCGAGGGTCGAGAAGCGGCTGACCGGGGCCACGGGGCCGAAGATCTCCTGTGTCCACGCCGGGTTCGACGGGCTCAGGTCGGCCAGAACCGTCGGCGGCACGAAGGCCCCGTCCCCGGTTCCTCCCGCTGCCAGTCGTGCACCATCGGCCTGGGCCTTGTCGATGATGTCGCGCACGCTGGTCCGCTGGTTGTCGTCGATGATCGGGCCCAACGCGACCTCCTCGGTGGCAGGGTTGCCGACAGGGAGATTCCTGGCCCGCTCGGACAACTGCTCGACGTAGTCGTCGTAGACGGACTCGTGGACCAGGTGGCGGCCCGTGGTCATGCAGATCTGGCCCTGATGCATCCAGGAGCCGAACGCTCCCGCCGAGGTGGCCGGACCGACCTCTGCCCCGGGGAGGACGACGAGTGCGTTGTTTCCACCGAGTTCGAGGTGGCAGCGCTTGAGGAGGCGACCGGCGGCCTCGCCGACCTTGCGCCCGGCCGCGGTCGATCCCGTGAAGGAGATGACCGAGACCTCGGGTGCCGACACCACGGCCTCGCCGGCTTCACGGCCTCCGGGCAGCACCTGAAGGAGTCCTTCGGGAAGTCCCGCCTCGGCGAAGATCCGGGCCAGTGCCACACCACCGCAGACCGCAGTCCGGGGGTCCGGTTTGAGCAGGACGGCATTGCCCAGGGCCAGCGCCGGGGCGACCGAGCGGATCGAGAGGATGAGCGGGAAGTTGAACGGTGCGATGACGGAGACGACTCCGGCGGGCACACGGCGGGAGAAGGACCAGCGGGGCTCGTTCGAGGTCAGGACCTGGCCCTTGGGGTGGCTGGGCAGGGCCGAGGACTCGTAGCAGATCGCCTCGGCGGAGCCGACTTCCAATCCTGCTTTGGCGGGGATCGCGCCGGACTCGCGGATGATCCAGTCCGAGATCTCCGCGGCGTGCTCGGCCCACAGGGCGCCGGCCCGGCGGAGGACGGCGGCGCGTTCCGCCGGTGTCGTCTTCGCCCATTCCTTCTGTGCTGCTGCCGCTCGAGTGGCGGCGGCGTTGACGTCATCGCCGTCTGCCGCGCCGAGCCTGCCCAGGGTCTCACCCGTCGCGGGTTCGACGACGTCGTAGGACTCGTCGCCCCCGGCGGTCCATGCCCCCGTGAAGATCTTGCCGTGCCACTCGGTGCCCAGGAAACTGTTCTCGCTCATGTCCTTCTCCCCTACTTCTTCTCTGGTCGGGTCTTCTCTGTGCTGACTTCGATGAAGGTCGGTGTCCCGTTCCGATGGGCGCGGTCGGCCGCCTCGGCGATCGATCGGTCGAGGTCAGCGGCGGAGTCGACGTGTTCTGCTCGCATCTGGTATCCGCGGGCGATGGAGACGAAGTCGACCTCGCCGAGGTCGAGACCCGGTGCCTTGTCGACGCCGAGCATGTCCGCGAACCAGTCGAGGGCTCCGTAGGTGCCGTTGCGCAGCAGGACGATGATGACGGGGATGTTCTCCTCGACGGCGGTGCGCAGTGCGGAGATCGAGTAGTGGGCGGAGCCGTCGCCGATGATCGCGACGACCGGCCGGTCCGGGTCGGCCAGGGCCACGCCCATTGCGGCCGGCAGTCCCCATCCGAGTCCGCCCGAGGCAGGGAAGAAGTAGGAGCCGGAGTGCCGCAGGTCCATCTGCGCCCAGAAGGCGGCGTTCGTCGACGTCGATTCGACGACGAACCGGGTGTCGGCGGGCATGGTCTCGCGCAATGACGCGAAGACCTCCTCCGGGTGGAGGACCCCGTCGATCGCCGAGGCGGCCGCGGGTTCGATCTGAATGTGGGCTTCGTGTGGGGTCCGGTCGGTCGCACCGAGTTCCCCGGCCAGGGCGCCGATGGCCTCGACGGGATCGGCGATGAGGGCGTCGCCGAAGGGGGCGCGGGCCGCGGCGGCCGGGTCGTCACCGATCTGGATGAGCTCGGTGGTCTCGGGCAGGTACTGACCGGGCTGCCACTGGTGGTAGCGGAAGACGGGTGCGCCGATGACCAGCGCCAGGTCGTGGGCACCGAGGATCTCACCGATCGGGGCGATGCCGGCGGGCAGGACGCCACGGAAGTTCGGGTGCTGGTTGGGGAACGGCAGGCGTGAGAGGGACGGCGCGGCCCAGACCGGGAGGTCGAATGCCTCGGCGAGGGCGATCGTCGTCTCCCAGGTCTTCTCGTCATCGACGTCGGGGCCGAGGACGAGGACGGGCTTCGTCGCCGTGCGCAGCTTGTCCCCGAGATCGGAGACGACGCGCGGGTCGATGGTGCCGGCCTTGGCCACGGTCCGGGAGAGCTGGTTGATCTGTGCGGCGGGGACTTCGGCGTCCCAGTCGTCGTAGGGCACCGAGAGGTAGACGGGGCCGCGTTCGGAGGCGAACACGGACTGGGAGAAGGCGCGCGGAACATCGGCGGCGCTCAGGGGTTCGAGCGATTGGTGGACGAGCGGTTTGGCCAGTGCTGCGGCGTCGACGTTGGCGAGCATGACCTCGGGTCCGATCATGTCACGGACCTGCTGACCGGCGGTGATGACGAGCTTCGAGCGGGAGATCGCGGAGTTCGTCAGCGCTCCCAGGCCATTGCCGGTGCCGGATGCGGCGTGGAGGTTGACCAGCGTAGGGCGGTCGGTGATCTGTGAGTACCCGTCGGCCATCGCGACCACCGTGGCCTCGTGCAGGCCGAGGATGTAGCGGGCGGGGAGGTCTTTGAGGAAGGGGAGCTCATTTGATCCCGGGTTGCCGAACATCGTGGTCATTCCGTGAAATGCCATGAGTTCGTGGACTGCTTGGCGTACCGAGACCGCTGTCATGGCTGCCGCTCCTTCGGGGTCGACCTTACGGGTACAGGTGATGCCGCACCTCACAGCCACAATAGTGATGGGGACCACTGGGGTGCCATCGACGGTCCATTGATTGAGAATGCGCGGAGTGAAGAGCTACGATAGCGGCCATGGCGAACTCTCAATCGGGTGATTCCATGATCGATCGGCTGGTCCGAGTCCTCGGGTCGTTCGATCCCGATCATCAGAGCCTGAGCACAGAGGAGCTCTCCGAGCGAGCGGCGCTTCCCAAATCCACCGCATACCGGCTGATCAACGACATGATGCGGCACAATCTGCTGCAGCGCGACCCCAGCGGACGGATCAGGATCGGCGTGGGGATGTGGGAGCTGTCGAACCGCGCCTCCGACGCCGTCGACCTGGCGACCGTGGCCAGGCCGTATATGACCCGTGTCCATGACTTCGTCGGCGAGAACACACAGCTGGGCATCCTCCGCGAACGTGAGGTCCTCATCATCGAGAGGATGTCGAAGCCCACCGCGGTCATCCACCGCTCGAAGACCGCCGGGAGGCTTCCCGCCCATGCTTCGTCGTGCGGTCTCGTGCTGCTTGCCCACGCTCCGAAGCATGTGCGGGAAGCGTATCTGCGCGGACCGCTGGCAGCGATCACGGAGAAGACGACCACGGATCCGGCCGTGCTGCGGAAGATGCTGGCCACGATTCGGACCTATCACTTCGCGGAACTCGTCGGACACATCGATGACGGCACCACGGGGATTGCGGTGCCCGTCTTCGACGGCAATGGGCTGACGATCGCCGGGCTCGGCGTCGTCGTCGACTCGGACAACCATGTGGGCGGGCCGGCGATCATGCAGGCCCTGCGCACCGCCTCGGCGGGGATCACGAAGGATCTCGAGGCGCAGGGTAAGTCTGTGGTGGACTGAGCCTACGTTCGGGTCGCGTATCTGGCTCGTCGCTTCTCGGCTTCGACTTCTCTGTTCTTCGGCGGCGCGTTCGTCACGAGCGCATCGAGGAGATGCTGAGTCGTGTGGGCGATCTCCTCGACAGCGGTGTCGAAGGCCTCAGTGTTGGCCCGAGACGGCTTCGCCGTCCCCGCGATCTTGCGCACGTACTGCAGCGCCGCAGCGTGCACTTCGTCCGAGGTGGCGTGGGGTTCGAAATTGTGAAGTGTTCTGATGTTCCTGCACATGATCCAACCGTACGCCGCGGGGCTGACACGGGACGGAGGACCGACGCGAGGCAGAGAAGCGACGAGGATACACTGACCGAATATCCCTACCTTGGAGGATCATGACCGTACGACCGCAGACCTCGAGCACGGCACCGACGCCTGACCAGGTGGCGAACCTGCGAACACTTCGGCACGACTTCTCACACCTGCTCATGCGGCACCGCTTCGTCATCGACGAGCTGCTGACCAAGATCTCGATTCTGCGAGAGGAGTCGGAGCACACGCACAGCTACAACCCGATCGAGCACATCGTCTCGAGGGTGAAGTCGCCGCGGAGTCTGCTGGAGAAGGTCAATCGTCGACAGCTTCCGCTCGACATCGATGTGGTCCGCACGGAGATCACCGATATTGCGGGCATCCGCATCACCTGCAGCTTCATCGCCGACACCTATCATGTGCTTGACATGCTGACCTCGCAGGACGATGTCCGAGTCGTGGAGATCAAGGACTATATCGCGAACCCGAAGCCCAATGGCTACAAGAGCCTGCACGCGATCCTCGAGGTGCCGGTCTTCCTTCGCAGCGGCCCCACTCCCGTGACCTGCGAGGTCCAGATCCGGACCATCGCGATGGACTTCTGGGCGAGCCTGGAGCATAAGATCAACTACAAGTTCGCGGGTGAGGTGCCGGATCGCCTCCTCGAGGAACTCACTCAGACCGCCGAAGTGGCCAGCCAGCTCGATCGCCGAATGGAGCAGCTGCACGCCGAGGTCCACGATGGTGAACCCGACAGCTCGGCGAGCGAGGACTTCGACGAAGAGGCGCTGCGCATCCTGTGGGAGCTGAGCAACCGCGAGCAGTGAGTGCTACCGGCGCTTCGGGCGAAATCTGCGGAACCAGGCGTCCTTGCTGGCTTCGTCTGCAGCGATGAGCTCCCAGTCGACGCGCCTGCCGCCCTGAACCTCGAAGATCCTCGTGCCGTCGCCGAGGAAGACGGGCGCAACGAAGACCTGCATCTCGTCGATGAGGTCGACTTCGAGAGCCTGCCGGGCGATGTCGGCGCTGATGATCTGGATGTCACGGTCACCGGCGATGGGCTGGGCACGATCGACCGCCTCGGCGATGGAGCAGTTCAAGGCGGTCACCGAGGCATCGTCGGCAAGTTCTTCGGGTCGATGGGTGAGGATGAACTCGGTGCCCGACCAGGCTCCCCCATAGGCCTCGGCGGTCAGTTCGTCGCGCTCGACTGCCTGCGCCTTGGCCGCGTCGTAGCCGGACCGGCCTGAGATGATGACGGCCACCTGCGATGCGAGATCCTCGACCGTGCCCTCGGACAGCGAGCCGAGGCCGGACATCCAGGACATGTCGTGGTTCGGCCCGGTGATGAACCCGTCGAGTGAACTGGTGAAACCCCATGTGACTCTGCCCATCGCTCCTCCTTGAGCAATAGTGATTGCACAATACAATCACTTGGGTTCATTCAACCACCGCCGGTGGTACGTCGCAAGAGCCCATCCGCCATCGCGTGGCCAACGAGACGGAATTTCGGCGACCTGGACAGCGCGATCGTCAACATGGCCTCGATCCACGGCTCGGTCGCCGCCGTCAACAACGGTGCCTACACCGCAGCCAAACACGGCGTCGTCGGGATCACGAAGAACGCGGCGGCCGAATACGGTGAGCAGGGCCTGCGCATCAACTCGGTGGGGCCCGGCTGCATCACGACTCCGCTGCTCGAGAACAGCATGGATGCAGAGACGTTCGAAGGACTCAAGGCCAAACACCCGCTCGGCCGCCTGGGCACCGCCGAGGAAGTCGCCAAGCTGGTGAACTTCCTGCTCTCGGACGACGCATCCTTCGTCACCGGCGCCTACTACCTCATCGACGGCGGCTACACCGCAGTGTGAGGCTCACTCCCGGTGTTGAGTGATCCCCTCGCCTCAGCTCCTGCGGAACACGCGGTGCACTCAACTCCGGGTGTTCAATTTTCTATCATGTTCAAGTATCCTGAACACATGAGTCGAATTGAACACCAGCCTCGACCCACTCCCACGTTCATAGAGCGAGCCGTGAACCACCTCGTCGAGCTCGGCCTGAGTGCCTCATGGACGAGCCACGTGGACGAGTACGAGCGAGTCATCTCCGGCGTCCTCGAAATCGGAAATGGTCAGGCACGGCACGAGTTTCCGGCCGTGGCCAGCCCGACGCCAACCAGGGCGGACGTGGCGCTGCTCCCCCACGACAGGAAGACGATTCTCATCTCGGACCGAGTATCGTCTGCTCGTGCGCAGCAACTCGATGACCGCGGATGGGGCGGATACGTGGACTCGGCTGGAAACGCTTCATTGCGCGCAGATGGGCTGATCATCGAAATCGCCGGCAAGCGGAACTCCGATGCGACTGCGCCGGTCGCAACCGCAGCCCCCTTCACCCGCGCTGGCTTGCCCGTGACATTCGCCCTCTTGTCCGTCAATGAATTCTTCGGCAGCACTCCGTCCCAACGATCTCTGGCGACGATCTCCGGAGCGTCCCTGGGAACGGTCAATCGTGTCATCCGCGCCCTGCGCGAACGCACTCCACCGATGTTGCAGGGAAGAGACAACCAGCTGCTGAGAACATCGGCGCTGGCCCAGGAATGGATCTCCGCCTACACGGCCATGCAGCCCAGATTCTGGCCAGAGGAGCGATTCACCAGCGAGATCTGGACGAGTCCTGCGGAAGTACTCGAGGCGACCCTGCCCCCTCACGCACTGCTCAGCTCGGAAGCAGCGGCTGCCCGCCTCGGCGTACCGATTCGCCCGGAGTCTGTGCTGATGCACTTCGACGGCGACGCGCGCGCCCGTCGGGAGCTCATTCGGCAAGGACGCCTCCGCAAAGCCGACGACGGCATGATCCGTATACGGCCGGCATTGTGGACGACCCCTCCGGTGCCGCCCGAGGACGGGACTGTGCCTCGGCTTCTCATCCGCGCCGATCTGCTGCTCGAGGACGATCCCCGCCTCGACGAGATACGCAGCGAATACTTCGGAGACGACCGATGATCGATCTCACCGGGCACACTGACATCGCCGTCCCCGAGGAGGTTCTCGCCGAACTGGCAGCCGTGTGTCGCGAGGCTGCCACCGACCTGCTGGTCATCGGTGCTGCGGCACGGGATCTCGTGATCCATGCCCGGCAGCGGTCTCAGCCGGTGCGTGCCACCCACGATGTCGATATTGCCGTCGCCATCCGCACCGACGACGAGTTCCGTGAACTCTCTGACCGTCTTTCTCCCAAGGGTGCGTCACCGCACAAGTTCGACGTTCTCGGCGTCGAGGTCGATGTCATTCCATTTGGTGGAAACGAGACCGATCGGACTGTGCGCTTCGCGGACGGCAGCTGTCTGAATGTCACGGGCGTTCGAGAGGCGCACGCAAACGCCGTCCTCGTGCGCATGCCGAATGGAACCGACGTTGATGTTGCCCCTCCCGCCGCTCTGACCGCGCTCAAGATACTTGCATGGAGTGAGCGCCACAATGACAATCCCAAGGATGGGCTGGACTTCGCCGTCATACTCAGCGCACTGTCCGACAGTCCTTTCGACGATGAGGTCTGGGACGACGACGAGGCGCTCGACGCCACCGGTGCAGATATCATCTCCGCCGCCAGCTACCACTACGCTCGCATCGCGGCTGAGGCCTTCGCCCCACGCGACGGAGCGGAGGTGCTCAATGTCATTAGGAACCCGGCACGACGCTCGACGCTGATCCGCCATATGCGGAGTCCATTGGCCGAAGACCTCCTCGAAGCCTATTCACGTGGGTTCGCAGTCGGCCTCGAACGCTGATGACGAATCAGCCGGGATTGCGGGGATGACACTGCGGACCTTCATGACCTGTTGCCTTCCGATCGAGCAGGGGCTTCGAGTCCGGCCCTGATCTGCTGCACATTGCCCTTGTTCCTTCCCCAGTCGAAGATCTGGAGCGGAAAGGCACACGCGCTCCGGATGCCTACGACAGTGCCGACCGACGTCTGACCGACTTGGACGGTGACCTTCTCGCCCCAACTCCTCCACGTCGTCTTGAAAGAGGCACATAGTACCCCCGGGTGCGACGTCATAATCGACCCGGCAGCGCCCTGCTGATTCCTCAGCACTTCCCATGCCCTCTGCCAGACATCGGCGGCGGCGATGGGGACGGTCATCGTCTCTTCATAGCTTGCACCCATAGGTTCAGCGTAACTATGGTCTGGTGCCCGCGACAGTTGATTTTCACCATTGGTCGTGGTCGAAGACCTGGCAGAACACGCTCGTCATCGAGTCGCTGAAGAGGACGAAGGCCACCTCGGCGATCTGCTCCCAGCGCCCGCGCTCCCGGCCATCGACGATGACAGCGTGAGCCGCCTCGGCGACGTCCCTGGCAGACCATCCGTAGACTCCCCCGCCGATAGCCGGGAAGGCCACCGAGGTGGCGCCGACTTCTTCAGCCACGTTGAGGCTTGATTCGAAGCAGGATTCGAGCACCTCGGGATCGGCCTCACCCTGACGGCGATTCGGGCCGACGGTGTGAATGACCCATGTGGCTTGGAGTGCGCCGGCAGACGTGGCGACGGCTTGGCCTGCGGGCAGGCCGCGCGGGTGGCTGGTGCGGCGGATCTCGCGGCAGGCCTCGAGCAGCTCTGGCCCCGCCGCCTTGTGGATCGCTCCGTCGACGCCGCCACCGCCCAGCAGACTTGAGTTCGCTGCGTTGACGATCGCGTCCACGGATTCCTCGGTGATGTCTCCCTCGAGTACCGTGATCTTCATGGTTGAAGTCTAGTCAGCTTGAAAATTCGGCGATAGAGGGTCGGCGGGCCCAGCGTACGCTGGCAAGACAGGACCGCCTCGGCGATGCGGACGGTCTTCGGTGGAAGGAATTGGCGAACCATGTGCAGACTTCTCGGCTACATCTCCCCCACTCCGGCGAGCGCGGCGGACCTCATCGGCACCGACGAGTGCCGGCAGTGGCAGAACCTGGGTCGACTTCATGCAGACGGCTGGGGCACCGCCTGGATCCGGCCGGACGCGGAATCTGCCGAATCGGCTCGCCCGCAGGGAACCGCCTCGGGCACCTTCGACATGGGGCCCGAATCCCAAGACACCGTGTCCCGGGGAGGACGTCTCGAGAGGTACCGGACCCCGCACGAAGGAGCCGACGACCCACATCTCACGGAAGTCCTCACCGTCCGACCGACGGTCGCACGAATTGCCCATCTGCGCATGGCCACGAACGGCGCCGTCGACCTCACCGAGAATTCGCACCCGTTCCTCGCCGACAACATCGCGCTCGCGCACAACGGGTCCATCCATCCGATCGAACGCCTACGCGAATACGTCACGCCCGCCGAGGTCGAGCGCATCGGCGGAACCACGGACACCGCGGTCCTCTTCGCACTCCTCCTGCGGCGAGTAGCCCAGGGTGAGAGCCTGTTCGACGCCACCATCGCAACCGTGCGGATGCTGCGGGCAGACTTCGACCATCCGGGGATCAACCTGCTCGTCCTCAGCGCTGAGGAGATGATCGTCGTCCATGCAACAGCGGAAACACCGATTCCGTATGAGAACTTCGACACCTCGGGCACAGACGGCGAGCTGCCACCCGACCACAAGGACCACTACTACCGGATGAGCTGGCAGCGCTTCGACGACGGAGCGATGATCGTGTCGTCCTCAGGTCTTGACCATAAGGGCTGGAGCATCGTCGAGCAGAATACGGTGATGCGGCTGACTGTGGCGGATGGCGCGGAGACCGTAGTGGGCCTGTGAGGTCCGAGTGATCTATGACAGATTGCGGCAGTTTCCGCCGATTCCACCGATCAGCCCAGCGTTGCTCGCGACGGAGGCGGGCTCCGATTGCCAGCCGCTTTCATGCTCGACCGAGAATGCGATTTCCAGTTCGCTTCCGAGACCGAGCAGTCCGCCGAGAAGGTGAGCGGGCACTTCCGTCGTGTAGGTGCCGTCGCCGGTGGAAGTGGTGTTCGACCGAAGATTGAACCCAGTTATAGGGGCCAGCACGGACCCGAGTCCACTGGTGGATGCCTCGACGGCGACATCGTCGAGTTGATAGCCCGCCGGCAGCTTCCAGTAGATCTCGACTCGGGCCCCAAGGCCGAGGAGCCCTGGTTTGAATGTGCAGGGTTGAGTCAGGACCGGTGCCGGAATCGTCGCGGCCGAGAACGACCCTGTCGCCTCCTCCGTGTCCGTCCATCCGGCCAGGGTGGAGCGCACGCCCGAGAGTCCGAGCACGAGCATGACGAGTACGAGCCCTGCGACGAGGGCACGGACTCGTCGGCTTCGAAGTGGCCGATGCCTGCGCGACTGGATCATGGCTTCCTCCGGTTGCGGGTTCGTGCGACGACGGCGGAGCCGATGGCGATGAGCACACCCGCTGCGAGCAGGATCCACAGCCATCCTTCGATGCCTGTGCGTGGGAGGTCCCCGGGAACGTCGGGTCCGGGATCACTGGGATGATCAGGATCGCCGGGGCCGAGTGAGACTTCTTCTCCCTGGCCGATCGCGGTCAGCCGCACGCTGCTTCGCTGGCCGGCGACAGCCTCGGGGTTGGCGTCCTGAGCCAATGTGACTGTCACTTGCACTCGGCGCTTTTCGTCACTGGGCATGTCGAGGAGAGGCCGATTGTCCTCGGGAGCTGCACCGAGCTCGCTGAGTGGGGTTTGACGAAGCAGCTCGTCGCCGCCGTCGGCACATTCGTCCATCGACACGATCTCCGTGCACGCTCGGACATTGACGAGCAGCTCGTCGGCGATCACTTCGCTCAGCTGCCCGGAACCGATCTCCAACTCCACGGTCCCGGGTCCCGGTGCGTCTGCCCAGAGGTCGACGGTCCAGTTCGCAGATCCTCCTGGGCTGAGGTTGAGCATCTCCGATTCGTCGCCGACGGCGCGCATCCGCAGGTACTGACCGCGCGCCTCGGCGGCAGTGTTGCTTGTGGCGGTGTCGGTTGTGGCGGCGGGCACTGACGCCGTTGGACCGAAAGCTGCAAACGGACCACTGCTCGTTGCCAACAGCAGTGCTGCAACGGGCAGGGCGAGGGCGTGCTTCGGTGTGCGGGTTACGGCTGATTGCAGCGCGACCGCGGCCTCGTCGGGAGTACTGTCTTCATCTTCGTCGTCCTCACGTCGCGGCCAGAAGGCCCAGACGACGAGCAGGGAGGCCGCGATGGTGATGCCACCGAGCACGAAGGGGTCACGGAAGGACTGGATGGCAGGCGCAACACCCGGAACGGAGAACATGACCTTCCGCACGGTCTCCGCCGTGTAGGGCTCAGGATCCTTCGCCTCGTTGGCGTCTCCCTTCATCTCGAAGGTGACCTGCCCGGACTGAGTATCAAGGATCGATGTCACCCTGTGTGTGACGGGAAGGACCTTCTCGCCGCGATCGGCGGTGATGATGTCCCCGACGTCCATCTCCTCGGCGGGGATCTCATGGACGAAGGCGATCGAACCAGCGGTGATCGTCGGGCTCATCGACCCGGTGCGAAACATCATGATCGACACGTTGAAGACGAAGCTGAGGATGACGAGGACGATGCACACCACACCCAATGCGGCGAGGATGTTGAGCAGTGCGCCGCCGAGCCACGAGGCTGGGCTCCTCCTGCCTGACCTGTGCGGTCGCTTCTGGGCCATCATGATGCACCGGCATCGCGGGGGGTCTCGACGGATTCGGCGTCGAACGTCCAGATGTTCGACGCCGAAGTGCCCTGAGCGGCATTCGGAGTGCTTGTGGGGAGTGTGACTTCGAAACAGTAGGCCGCGATGGAGCCGGAGTCTTTGCCGAGTTCCTGGGTGTCTTCGCCAGCGGCGGCGGTCAGCAGCGGTTCGACTGACGACGCTCCTCCGAAGATGAAAGGCGAAGAGCCGTCGAACGCCGAGGCGGTGCATCCATTGCCGAATGCCGCTTCCTGCCCCGGGGCAATCGATTCGGTCACCGCGCGATATTCGAGAGACCCGGCAATGCCGTCCGCGCTCCCGCTGGCGCCGGCACTCGAGACCGCGAGCTCACCGTTCATCGTGGTGTCCGGCGTCGTCCGCACGAATACCGGAGCGTAGACCTTCGACCCCGGATACATCCCGGATGCGTCGAAGGTCATCTCCGAGGTGCTGCTCCACGAGCCGTCGACGGCCAGTTCGATGTTGAACGTGCCTGCTTCGAATGAGCCCGAAGCCTCTTCGGTATCGGTCCATGAAGCCAGGGTGGCCGCCGAGCCGATGCCGTAGACGAGCCCTCCGGCGAGGACGGCTTTGATCCGGCGGTTGCGCAGAACTCGGTTCTGCCGTCGACCGCGCCAGCGGGCCTCGACGGAGACCCGCTGGCGCGGATTGGGGCCGCGCAAGGTGCCCATCGGAAAGCGCACGGAACCGGGTGTGACTATTCGGCCGAGGTGGCGGTGAACTGCCACTGGGCGTTCGTGCTCTGATCCTGGGTCAGTGTGTCATCGGCCGTGACCTTGAAGCACAGTGTGACGGGCGCACCCTCTGTGGCATCAGCACCGGCGGTGAGCTCGAAGCCCTGAGCACCGTCAGTGGAGCCGAGCGCTGTGCCTCCCGGGACAATCGAGGTGCCCGTCGCGTCTGCGGTACAGGAAGCGACGTCATCGACGGTGACGATTCCATAGGTCAGTGCCGCAGGATTGTCACCGCCGCCCGTGGCGTCTTCAAGGACCACACTCGCGTCGTAGGAGGTCTCACCGTCGAGCCGGAGGACGAAGGGGGCCGCCACCGTGTCTCCGGGAGTGAGGTTGTCACCGCCGTCGAGGTCGAAGCTCAACGACGCGGCATCATCGGAGCTCTCGTGATCGGTGAAGTCGGTTCCATTGGTGCTTCCCTGCACATTGAACGAACCGGCGCCGAAGGTTCCCTCGGCCCATTCGTTGTCGGTCCAGGCGGCCAACGTCACTGCGGCTCCAACACCGAGGACGATGCCACCGGCGAGGATGGCCTTGAACTTGCGCGAGCGCGTCGGGGACTGCGTCATTCTGACTCCTTGAAAAAGCACGTATGTGCACAGAACACCAGCATTGGTGACTTGATCATTATCATACAATTACTGTCGCACTAAAGTCATTTATCACATCTGTGCTTTCCAGCACAGAAATTATTCTCCACCCGAATCCAGACGATGTTGCACACAGCGGACTACGCAAGAATATGAGCGGCCCTGCGAATTCGCAGGGCCGCTCATGCGACGGGGATGCTCGAGGGAGAGAGGGGAGGCTGTCGGCCGGTCAGGCCTTCTGCACTGTGATCGTCCAGCTGGCGTCGCCGGTGCGGTCGAAGTGGGTCACGGGGTAGCCGTTCTCCGCCGCCCACTGGGGAATCGCCTCGGTGGCCTGGGTGCAGTCGAAGTTGATGACGAGTTCATCGCCGTTCGTCAGCTCGCCGATCGCGTCCTTGGCCTCGACCAGGGGGAACGGGCAGACGAGTCCGTTTGTCTCCAGTACCTGTTTCATACGCTCCTGCTCTCTGCAGGCTGCGCGGCCGCTGACCGCGCTCCCGACTTGATGGTGAATTTCGCGGCGACTCCTGCGCCGACGATCATGAAGAAGGTCGCGACCCAGCCCTGATACTCGAACTGTGCGGTCGAGACCATGGCGTTGCCGACGGTGCATCCGCCGGCGATCGCCGCACCGACGCCCATGCCGACTCCGCCGAAGATCGATTTGACCACGGTGCCCTGATCGGGAACCCGAATCCGGAATTCGCCCGAGGCCTTCGCCGCGATGAACGAGCCGACGAGGATGCCGATGACGAGCATGACGCCCCAATCCACGAGCGAAGCGTCGCCGGTGGCCAGGTAGCCCGTCAGGTTCGCCGAGGGTGTGGTGATCCCCAGGCCCGAGTTGCGCCCCGTTGCCGCCGACAGCGGCCAGGCGATCGTGGCGATGATGCCGATGACCACGGCCGTGGCGAACGGATTCCAGCGCTTCTCCGTGAGAAGGTGGGCCAGGCCCTTCTTCAGCGGCGGCAGGGTCGCCAGAGGAGTCGTGTTCTTGCGGTTGTGATGGACCGCGACCCAGACGGCGATCGCCGACAGGATCGCGACGAAGACCCACGGGCTCAGACCGGTCGAAGCCTGGAGAGTCCCGCTCTCGACCGTGATCGAGCGCAGGCCCTCGGTCACCGAGGCGCCGGGGCCCAGCTTCATGACCGCAGAGGTCAGCGCATAGAAGATCAGCGCGAACCAGCTGCCGACGAGGCCCTCACCAGCTCGGTAGTAGGTGCCGGTGGCGCATCCGCCTGCGAGCACCATGGCGAAGCCGAAGATGAGGCCGCCGATGATCGTGGCCAGCCAGGGGAACGGCGAGGCCTCCAGCGTGATGACGCCCAGCGCATTGAGTCCGAACAGCCCGATCGAGTGCACGGCGATGAGGACGATGAGCGCCGAGAACCACCGCGTGTTCCCGGTCAGAGTGAGGTCGCGGAAGGCTCCCGTGACGCAGAAACGTCCTCGCTGGAGGACGAATCCGAGTGCCAAACCGACGATCAGTCCGGTGATGATCATTCATGAGCTTTCTGCTTGTAGTCAACTGGACGCCATGACGACTGGTGCATATGTTGAGCGAAATATCGCCGAGGTGGACGATGGAGTCGCTCAAACTGCACTTGGCCATAACCGCAACCCTTATTCTGCTCAACAATCTGACGATTCGTCAACAACATCGTCACGTTCCCGGAGCAATCCGCGTTCGCGTCATCCGGAATCTCATTCATTGAAAACTTCCTCGCCTTGTGTCAGTGACTGGGCGCACACTGAGAGGACGAATACGGCAAGGAGGCCCAGGTGCCAGAATTTCAGACCGACGTCGCGATCGTCGGAGCGGGTCCAGCGGGGCTGCTGCTCGCCCACACGCTGCACAATGCAGGGATCGACTCCGTCGTCATCGACAACCGCAGCCGCGACGAGATCGCCCACACCCACCGTGCGGGCATCCTCGAAGCGGGGTCCGTGCGCATGCTCGAGGCCGAGGGCATCGAGTCCCGGGTGCACACCGCCGGCCACCGGCACGACGGCATCGACATCCGCGTCGACGGCCTCAGCCACCCCTTCGACTTTCCTGACCTCATCGGCGAATCCGTCTGGCTCTATCCGCAGAACGAGATCTTCGTCGACCTCTCCGCTGCCCGCGAACGCACCTCACGCCCCACCTTCTACTCGGTCGCCGACACCGCGATCGGCGACATCGAGACCGAACACCCCTGGGTCACCGCAACGACCGAGGACGGCGAGGATCTGTCGATCACCGCCCGCTACGTCATCGGCTCCGACGGGTCCCGCGGCCCCTGCCGGGCGATGATTCCGGCCGAGACGAAGCAGCGCTTCTTCCACGAATACCCCTTCGCCTGGTTCGGCATCCTCTGCGAGGCACCGCCCAGCCACGAGGTGCTCATCTACTCCCGGTCCGAACACGGCTTCGCGCTCATCTCCCAGCGCAGCGAGTCCGTGCAGCGCATGTATTTCCAGACCTCCCCCGACACCGAGGTCTCCGATTGGTCCGATGACCGAATCTGGTCAGAGCTGCAGGCCAGGGTCGACGGTCCCGACGGCTTCGAACTCAAGACGGGTGCGATCATCGACAAGAACATCCTGCCCTTCCGTTCCGCCGTGACCGAGCCGATGCAGCACGGTTCCCTGTTCCTCGCCGGCGACAGCGCCCACACCGTTCCACCGACCGGAGCCAAGGGCCTCAACCTCGCGTTCGCCGACGTATCCGTGCTCGCCCCGGCCCTGATCTCGGCGCTCAGGAACTCCGACGCCGAGGCGCTGGCCGGGTACTCGCAGACCGCGACGAAACGGGTGTGGAAGGCTCAGAACTTCTCCTACCAGATGACCCGGATGCTCCACTCGGACCCGAGCCAGGATGCCTTCGAAACGAAGCGCAGCCTCGGCGAGCTCCACTCGATCCTCGACTCCGAGCACGGCAGGCGCTACCTCGCCGAGTGCTACACGGGTTGGCCGAAGGGCTGAACACTTCCACGATGAACTTCCAGCACCGAGAAGAAAGGTTCGACCATGGGTGCACAGAACCCCTCCGGCCCGGATGACGCGGCCGAATCGCAGCAGACCCTGTCTGCCGAAATCGAAGCGATCGAGACCGAGCACAGGAACGCCGTCGCCGCCGGCACACCAGCCGAGACGCAGCCGCGCCTCGACTACCCTCCCTACCGGTCCTCGATCCTGCGACATCCGACGAAGGACCCCCGACACACGGATCCGGAGACGATCGAACTCTTCTCCCCTGCCTTCGGCCACCGCGACCTCGCGAACCTCGAGTCGGATCTGACCGTGCAGGCCGGCGGCGAACCGATCGGCGAACGCATCAAGGTCACCGGCCGTGTCCTCGACGGCAACGGCCACCCCGTGCGCAATCAGCTCGTCGAGATCTGGCAGGCCAACTCCGCCGGACGCTATATCCACAAGCGCGACCAGCATCCGGCTCCCATCGACCCCAACTTCACGGGAGTCGGCCGCACCCTGACCGGTGATGACGGCTCCTACTCGTTCACCACGATCAAGCCCGGCCCCTACCCCTGGAAGAACCATCACAATGCGTGGCGACCGGCCCACATCCACTTCTCACTCTTCGGCTCCGAGTTCACCCAGCGCATGATCACCCAGATGTACTTCCCCGGCGATCCGCTGTTCTCACTGGACCCGATCTACCAGTCGATCACGGACCAATCGGCCCGCGATCGCCTCGTCGCCACCTACGACCACGACATCACCGAGCACGAGTTCCTCATGGGCTACAACTGGGACATCGTGCTCACCGGAGCCAACCGCACCTGGATGGAAGAAGAGGACGATGACTGACGACAAGCTCACTGCGACACCCGGCCAGACCGTCGGCCCGTTCTACGGCTACGCCATGCCGTTCCCCGGCGACAACGAGCTCGTCCCCCCGGGTAAGAACGGTGCCGTCCAGCTCCACGGCTACGTCTACGACGGGGCCGGCGCCCCCATCCCCGATGCGATCCTCGAGATCTGGCAGCCCGACGGCAACGGCACCGTCCCCCGCCGTTCGGGGTCCCTGCGCCGTGACGGATTCACCTTCACCGGCTTCGGGCGCAACGAGGTCGACCCTCAGGGGCGCTTCGTCTTCTCCACCGTTGATCCGGGGCCGACCGAGGCCGGAAAGGCATCGTTCATCAGCGTCGTCATCTTCGCTCGTGGATTGCTCAACAGGCTTTTCACCAGGATCTATCTCCCCGAGGACGCCGAAGCTCTGGCCGCGGATCCGCTGCTGGCCTCCCTCGATCCTGCGGAGAGAGATCGTCTCATCGCGACTCGTGAAGCTGACGGATCACTGCGATTCGACATACGGTTGCAGGGTGAGGACGAAACTCCGTTCCTGCGGTTCCCCGGTCACGAGGACTGAGACGAGCGCGAGGACCGGGATATCGCGACTGCCGACCACCGGAGAGGACACATCATGACCGACACCGTTGCCCATACGCGTCACCTGTTCGCCCCCGGCGACCTGCGAGGCGCCGAGGCCATCGACGATGTCGCCCTCGTGTCCGCGCTCGGCGACGTGGAGTCCGCGTGGATCAACGCCCAGGCACATGCCGGGCTGATATCCGCCGACGCCCGCGCCGAGGCGGTGGCCGGGATCGAGGCCACCACTCGATCGCTGCTGGCCGACGCCTCCGAGATCGAAGACCTGGCCGCAGGGTCCGAACCCGGCGGCAACCCGGTCATCCCCTTCCTCCAGGCGGTCCGTTCGCGACTCGGCGAGGATGCCTCTCGAGCCCTGCACAAGGGCCTGACCAGTCAGGATGTCTTGGATTCGGCGCTCGGGCTGCTCATGTCCCGCGTCGCCGGCCAGACCCATGCCCGCCTCGACGTCATCTGCGAACTGCTCGTCGGCCTCTCCGCGGACCACGCCTCGACCGTGTGCCTGGCCCGCACGCTGACCCAGCCGGCGCTGCCCACGACCTTCGGGCTCAAATCCGCGGCCTGGGCGTCCGAAGTCCACGAGGTTCAGAGCCTGTCCCCGCGCATCGACTACGTGCAGGTCGGCGGTGCGGCGGGCACCCGGGCCGCGATCCGCGAGTTCGCGGGGACGCAGACCGAGACACTGCTCCGCGAATTCCATGTCCAGCTGCGCGGACCGGATGCCGCACTCACCAACATTCCCGTGCCCTGGCACACCGACCGTGTGCGAGTCCTCAACTGGGCCTCCCACCTCACCCAATGCGTGACCGTCGGCGCCTCGATCGCCCGCGACGTGCTCATCGGCACCCGACCCGAGATCGGCGAGCTGAGCCTGGCCTCGACGGGCGGCTCCTCGGCGATGCCGCAGAAGCTCAATCCCACCTCGGCGGTCCTCCTCCACCGCAATGGAATGCGCGTTCCCGGCCTCATGGCCACACTGACCTCGACCGCCGCCGAAGCGATCGAAGAGCGCTCCGACGGAGCCTGGCACGCCGAATGGCCGGCACTGTCCGAGCTCATGGGCCTGGCGGTGTCCTCCCTCACCATGCTCCAGACGATGGTCGAAGGCCTCAGCGTCGACCCCGAGGCGATGCGCGGCAACGTCGAGGCCGCCAGTCCCGGGATCTTCGCCGAGCGGCTCGCCATCGCCTTCGGCGACCGGCTGACGAAGACCGACATTCAGAACATCGTCGCCCCGAGCAATGACCCTGTGGCCGCGCTCAAGACCGCATTGGACCAGCACCCCGCCGATGCTGCGGACGGGGACGTCGACCTCGCCGGCTTCTTCTCTCCGAAGAACTACCTCGGCGATGCCGAGGACATCCGCCAGACCATCATCGCCACCATCAACGGCCCCGAGCCCGTCTCGCCGGGCCTGCTCCCCTTCGCCTCGAGAAAGTGACCTGACGTGGAACTCACCGCAACCGTCCTTGCCACACCGATCACACCTGACACCGAGAACCCGCGCGTGCTCGTCGCCCTCCCCTCACTGGGCACCTCGGTCGGCGCACTGTGGCAGTCCGCCGCCACGCACCTCGCCGGCGTCGACCCGACGACGACCGTCATCGGCATCGACCTGCCCGGCCACGGCCGCTCGGCCCCCGTCGACGTCCCCGCGGGGACGTCCGAGGTGCCACGGCTGACGATGAGCGACCTCGCCGAGGCGGTCCTGACCACCATCGACCGGGTCCTTCCCGATGTCGCCGCGTCCTCGACGGAGACGGGCGACGCCCGGATCGTCCTGGCAGGGGACTCGATCGGCGGTGCGATCGCGCTGCAGTTGGCCCTCGACCACGGAGACCGTTTCGAACGCGCCGCCGTGTTCTGCACCGGCGCGAAGATCGGTGAGGCCGGCGGCTGGGAGGAGCGCGCGGAGGTCGTCGCGACCTCGGGCACGCCCACGCAGGTCATCGGCTCGGCCCAGCGCTGGTTCGGCGAAGGCTTCATGGATCGCGAACCCGAAGCCTCGGCCGCGCTGCTGCACTCCCTGCAGGACGCCGACCGCACCTCCTACGCCGCGCTCTGCCACGCGCTGGCCCCCTTCGACGTGCGCTCACGGCTGCCGGAGATCAACCTGCCGGTCCTCGCCGTCGCCGGATCAGAGGACCAGCCGACCCCGCCGACCAAGCTCGCGGAGATCGCCAACGGCGTCTCCGGCGCGCTCCTCGAGATCATCGAAGGTGCCGCCCACCTCGTGCCGGCAGAGGCACCCGCCGTCGTCGCCGGTCTGCTCCATGACTTCATGGACGGAAACGGCACGAGCACGGGTGGGCATGCCGCCTCGGCGGATCTGCCCACCGCTTCCGGCCCACGCGAAGCCACCCGGGATGATGTGCGCGAAGCGGGGATGGACGTGCGTCGCCAAGTCCTCTCCGACGCCCACGTCGACCGGGCGAACGAGAAGGTCGATGACTTCACGGCAGATTTCCAGGACCTCATCACCCGTTACGCCTGGGGCGAGATCTGGACCCGTCCGGGCCTGGAGAAGCGCATGCGCTCGGCGATCACTCTCACCGCGATGATCGCCGGCGGCCACGAAGCCGAACTCGCGATGCACGTCAAGGCGGCAGTGCGCAACGGGCTGACCCGCGACGAGATCAAGGAAGTCCTGCTCCAGTCCGCCATCTACTGCTCGGTGCCCAGCGCTAACACCGCGTTCTCCGTGGCCTCGCAGGCGCTGGCCGAGATGGACGCCGAGGGCTGAGCCACCGCTGTTCAAATGGTCACATTATGCCCTCCGGGCTATCGGCGGCCGACACTTGGGCAATAGGCTTGTTCGGTTGCGGTGAATAGCACGGTCAGACCCTGACCTCGGGCTCCATCGCTGTCCGGATAATCCCCTCAGTCGAAGGAACGACATGAGTGACGCCCCAGTGTCCCGCCGAGTCTACAAATTCGCCGTCTTCGCACTCGCGATCGGCGCCTTTGCGATCGGCGTGACCGAGTTCGCGACGATGGGCCTGCTGCCCCACATCGCCCGCGAACTCGGCATCACCGTGCCCCAGGCCGGTCATGCCGTGTCGTTCTACGCGATCGGCGTCGTCGTGGGCGCTCCGCTGATCACCACGATCGCCGCGCACATGGACCGCAAGCTCCTGCTGCTGGTGCTCATGGGCCTCTTCGCACTGGGCAATCTCGCATCGATGCTCGCCCCCGACGCCACCCTGTTCAACATCGCACGCTTCGTCAGCGGGCTCCCCCACGGCGCCTACCTGGGCGTCGGCGCCATCGTCGCCTCCTCCCTCGTACCTGTCCATCGGCGCGGACGGGCGATGTCGCGCGTCATGCTGGGCCTGACGATCGCGAACATCGTCGGCGTCCCGGTCGCCACGGCACTGGGCAATATGCTCGGCTGGCGCAGCGCCTACGCCCTGGTCGCATCACTGGGGCTGCTCACCGTCATCATGGTCGCCGTCGGTGTGCCGCGGGTCCGGCTCGGCGGCGTCCCCTCGGCCCGCGGTGAGATGAAGGCGCTGGGCCGCCGCCAGATCATCCTCACCCTCGTCGCCGGCTCCGTCGGATTCGGCGGAATGTTCGCCGTCTACACCTACATCACCCCGACCATGACCGGCGTCGCCGGTGTGCCCGAGGTCGCGATCCCCTGGGTGCTGGCCGTCTACGGGCTCGGCATGACGGCCGGATCCCTCATCGCGGGCCCGCTGGTCGACAAGTCGATCGAGCGTTCCGGCATCGGCGGCATGATCCTCTCCGCCCTCGTGCTGTCCGTCTTCGGCGCCCTCACCCACATCGCGGCCGTCGCGATCATCGCCCTCTTCCTCATCGGCATCGCCGGTTCGATGATCACGACCGCCCTGCAGATGCGCCTGCTGCGCGACTCGCACGACGCCCCGAGCCTGTCAGCGGCCATGAACCATGCCGCGTTCAACCTCGCCAACGCCCTCGGCGCCTGGCTCGGCGGAATCGTCATCACCGCCGGCCTCGGCTACCGCGCCCCCGCCTGGGTGGGCGTCGGCCTGTGCCTGCTCGGGCTCATCGTCCTCATCATCGCGATCGTCCTCC
This sequence comes from Brevibacterium marinum, assembly GCF_011927955.1. Lineage (NCBI taxonomy): Bacteria > Bacillati > Actinomycetota > Actinomycetes > Micrococcales > Brevibacteriaceae > Brevibacterium > Brevibacterium marinum. Next base: position 4,002,996 of record NZ_JAATJN010000001.1, read on the forward strand.
GCCGAGGCGAGACCTCCAGCCGCTCGACCGTCGAAGTCTGAGACCGGCGGGCTCTGACCGCCCATCACAAGCCGATTACTCGGACGTGCAAACAATCTCGCCTCCTGAGACCGTCGGGGCGCGGTTGCCGAGACAAGAGTAGTGTCGAGCAGTCGTCGTTCACCCCGTGCCCGGCGACTTTCATCTGACACGAGCACCACCCGCCCGTGCCTTCGTCTCTCTTTCACAGCGGAGCACAACAGGACATGTCCACCGATACACAGCCGGGCTCGCCCGACGCGCAGCCCGACGACGCCGCCCTCGCGGCGACCCGGAAGAACAACACCCGAGGCAAGGTGCTGACCGCTTCGATGGTCGGCACCACGATCGAATTCTTCGACTTCTATGCCTATGCGACCGCCTCGTCGCTGGTCTTCCCGGCCCTCTTCTTCCCGAGCCAGACCTCGACGACGCAGCTGCTGAGCTCATTCGCGATCTTCGGGGTCGCCTTCGTCGCCAGGCCCCTCGGCTCGATCATCTTCGGCCATTTCGGCGACCGCATCGGCCGCAAGAAGACACTCATCGCCTCCCTGCTCATCATGGGCATCGGCACCTTCCTCATCGGCCTCCTGCCGACCGCGACCACGCCGGGCTGGATCGTCCTCGCTCCGCTGCTCCTCGTGCTCCTGCGCTTCTGCCAGGGTGTGGGCCTCGGCGGCGAATGGTCGGGTGCGGCGCTGCTGGCCACCGAGAACGCCCCGAAGGGCAAGCGCGCCATCTGGGGAACGTTCCCGCAGCTGGGCGCACCCGTCGGCTTCATCATCGCGAATCTGCTCTTCGTCGCGCTCAACGCCTGGACCTCCCCCGAAGCCTTCCTCGCCTGGGGATGGCGCATCCCGTTCCTGCTCTCGGCACTGCTGGTCGCCGTCGGGCTCTACGTCCGTCTGTCCCTCATGGAGACTCCGGCCTTCCAGCTTGTCGCGCAGAAGCAGCAGATCTCCAAGGCCCCGATCGGCCGCGTGTTCAAGACGAGCTGGAAGCCGCTGCTCCTGGGCACATTCATCATGCTCGCAACCTACGTGATCTTCTACTTCATGACCGCGTTCACCCTCACGTACGGAACGTCGCCGGCCACCACGGGCCAGGCGAAGATGGCCGCCGAGGCGGCCGGTAAGACCTTCGATCCCGTCGGGTTCGTCGCGGGGCTGGGGTATTCGAAGAACGAGTTCCTCACCTACCTCATCATCGGCGTCGTGTTCTTCGGCATCTTCACCGTCGTCTCGGGCCCCTTGGCCGAGAAGCTGGGGCGTCGGAAGATGCTCCTGGGCGTCACGGTCCTCATCGCCGCCTACGGGCTCGTCGTCAACGCACTGTTCAACGCGGGAACGCCCGGCGTCATCATCGCCCTCATCGTCGGCTTCATCCTCATGGGACTGACCTTCGGACCGATGGCGGCCTATCTGCCGGAGCTGTTCCCCGCGAACGTCCGGTACACCGGCTCGGCCGTGTCCTACAACATGTCCAGCGTCATCGGTGCGGGGCCGGCCCCGTTCGCCATGGTCGCCCTGTGGCAGGCCGAGGGCGGAACGATCTTCTGGTGCGGCCTCTACATCGTCGGCGCGGCAATCCTCACCCTCATCGCCCTGTTCCTGGCCAAGGACACCTCGGATCTCGACATGGAGGCGGAGTTGAACTGAGCCGAAGCAGCAGGTATTGCCTGACTCCGGTCACGCGACATGCCCTAGGATCGAGACGAAGACGACCAGCCTCGGGAGGATGACCATGGCGCTTCCGCCGCAACTGCAGCCCTTGATCGGCACGTGGCTAGGCTCCGGAACAGGCCACTACCCCACGATCGACACCTTCAGCTATACCGAAGAGCTGGTTTTCCGCGAGGTCGGCAAACCCTTCCTGGTCTATCGGCAGCGCACGTGGTCGCCAGAAGGCCAGCCCATGCATATGGAAACGGGGTACCTGCGCAGCTCCACTCCGACGTCCGTCGAATTCACGCTGGCTCAACCGACCGGTCAGACCGAACTGGCCGAAGGCGCCCTGACCTCCACCGAGGAAGGGCTGATCCTCGAGCTGCAGTCACCACAGGTCCTCGTGGCCACCTCGGCGAAGTCCGTCCAGGCAACCGCGCGGACCTACCGGTTGACGAAGAATCAGCTGGCGGTCGACTTCTCCATGGCCGCCGTCGGTGTGGATATGACACACCACCTCCATTCGGACCTGCACAGAGCAGAAGGCTGAAGAACGCCCCGGGCGATGACTGCCTCGGCGAGACTCAACACTACGATTTGGCAACGACCGCCTCGGCGAGGCCGAGATGGTCGGAAGTGTGACTCAGCACACGGTACGATTCTTTCCAGACGTTGCTCAGACTTCGATCTCGGGGCAACACCTGTTTGTGACATCGATGTCACCACACCTCTGGAGGAATGATGAAACGACGCCTGACCCTGGCGACAGTGGCCGTCGGCGCCATGCTCGCCCTGTCCGCATGCGGTGGAGGCGGCGATGAAGCCGCAGCCACAGCCGAAGGCGGAGTCTCCGTCGTCGAAGACGGCAAACTGACGACCTGCACCCACCTGTCCTACCAGCCATTCCAGTTCGAGAAGGACGATAAGGTCGTCGGGTTCGACGTCGACGTCGTCGATGCCGTGGCGAAGAAGCTCGGCGTGGAACAGAAGATCGTCAACACACCCTTCGAAACCATCACCACCGGTGCTGCCTTCAACCAGGGCCAGTGCGATGTGGCGGCTGCGGCGATGACGATCACCCCGGAACGTGAAGAGGCCATCGACTTCTCCGAGCCGTACTTCGCGGCGAATCAGGCGATCCTGACCAAGGGCGACAAGACCGCGGAGAATGCCGACGCACTCAAGGGCTTCAAGGTCGCGGCTCAGGCGGGAACGACGGGCCTCGACTACGCGACAGAGAACTTCAAGGACGCCGAGGTCATCACCTACGAAGACCTGCCGCTGTCCCTCCAAGCACTGAAGAACGGTCAGGCCGACGCTGTCATCAACGACAACGGAGTCCTCTACGACTATGCCGCGACCAACGACGGCTTTGCGGTCGGCTTCGACATCGACACCGGCGAGCACTACGGCATCGGCATGAAGAAGGGCAATGCCGAGATGAAGACGGCCATCGATGACACCATCAAGGAGATCAAGGACAACGGCGAGTACGACAAGATCTACGAGAAGTGGTTCGGCGACGCGCCCAAATGATCGCTGACGAGCAGGCGGTCGGCCCCGGCACCTTCGCCGAGGCTGACCGCCTTCTCGCGTGGGGGCTCGCGCCTCCCGCCACCGATCAGCACACGCGGAACGACCACCGTCAGATCCGCAGACACAGTCGAAGGACGTCACCCATGTCTCCCACACCTGCGGCCCCGGACCGGGGCCCGACCGGCTCCGCAGCCTCCGCCCCCAAGCAGAAGATGAGCAAACGCCAGAAGGCAAAGCTCTCGCGCGGGATCCAATACGGCATCCTCATCGTCATCGCCGCCGTCATCGCATTCGTCGCAGACTGGCCCACCCTCGTCGATACGTTCGGGCGCCTCGATGTCGCCATCGGAATGTTTCCCGATGTCATCACCAAGTCGCTGAAGAACACCGTCGTCTTCACCTTCCTCGGCTTCGTCCTGGGCCTGATCATCGCGATCGTCCTCGCACTCATGCGCCTGTCCTCGGTCGGGGTCTATCGGTGGCTGGCCTTCGTCTACATCGAGTTCTTCCGCGGCCTGCCCGCCCTCGTCGTCTTCCTCGTCATGGGCTTCGGCCTCCCGGTCGCCTTCCCCGGCTTCGCCCTGCCGCAGCTGATCACCATCATGATCGCCCTCGCCCTCGTCGGGTCGGCCTATATGGCCGAGACCATCCGCGCCGGAATCCAAGCAGTGCCGAAAGGCCAAGTCGAAGCAGCGCGATCGCTGGGCATGTCGTCGACTCGTGCGATGATCACGATCGTCCTGCCGCAGGCGATGCGCATCATCCTGCCTCCGCTGACCAATGAGCTCATCCTGCTCACCAAGGACTCCTCGCTGGCCTATATCCTCGGCTCCTCGGTCGACGGGCGCGAGCTGGCCGCATTGGCCCGAGCGGAGATCGTCAACACGGCCAACCTGACCCCGTTCATCGTCATCGCGGTCTGCTATCTCGTCATCACGATCCCGCTGTCCTATCTGTCGCGGGTGCTCGAACGCAAATACGGTTCTGCCGAGCCAGGAGGAAAGCAATGACCACGGCCAGGATCATCTCGATCAAGAACCTCAAGAAGAGCTTCGGGGCGAATCAGGTACTGACCGACATCAACCTCGAGGTCGACAAGGGCGAGGTCGTCTGCGTCGTCGGACCCTCGGGTTCGGGCAAGTCGACGATGCTGCGCTGCATCAACACCCTTGAGACGCCGACCGGCGGTTCGATCGTCGTCGACGGCATGGACATGACCGACCTCGACCTCGACATCGATGCCGCCCGCACCCGCATCGGCATGGTCTTCCAATCCTTCAACCTCTTCGGCCACCTCACTGTGAGGGAGAACCTCACCGTCGCCCAGATCAAGGTGCTGGGGCGCTCCAAAGCAGAGGCCGACAAGGTCGCCGAGGCGAACCTCGCAAAGGTGGGGCTGTCGGAGAAGATCGAAGACAAGCCCGCATCTCTGTCCGGCGGTCAGCAGCAACGCGTGGCGATCGCACGTGCCCTGAGCATGGATCCCGACGTCATGCTCTTCGACGAGCCCACGTCCGCACTCGACCCCGAGACCGTGGGAGACGTCCTCCAGGTCATGCGCAACCTCGCCGAGGCGGGAATGACGATGGTCGTCGTCACCCACGAAATGGAGTTCGCCCGGCAGGTCGCTGACCGTGTCATCTTCATGGACGGCGGGTACGTCGTTGAGGCCGGCCCGGCCAAGGAAGTCATCGGCAACCCGGCCGAACAGCGGACGAAGGACTTCCTCGCTCGCGTCCTCAATCCCGGACAGCTCGGGTAGCGGCGCGGACCCACCTCACATCCATGCGGCAATGTTATGCGGCAAGCTTGATGAGCATGCCGCTTCTGCCTCGCTGTGCGATCTCACCGTGCTGATCGATGAGGGTGAACTCGCGGCTGACGATGCCCTTGTCTCCGGCGGAGACCACTCGTCTGCCGACGATCTCCATCTCCATCGTCACGGTGTCGCCGATGTGCAGCGGTTGCAGAAAATTCCAGTCGTCGAGGTTGGTCATCGCGATCGCGGAACTGGTGAACCAGCCCGCTTTGTCCATGAGCCCGGTGACGACTGCGATTCCCAGGACCCCGTGCAGGAGTCGCTGTCCTCCGTCGGCTCTCGAGTACTCAACATCGGAGTGCACCTGATTCCAGTCTCCGGAGAGCATTGAGAACATGGTCAGGTCGGCCTCCGAGAGTGTCCGCGAAGACGATCTGTACACCTGACCGACCGCCAGGTCCTCGTAGTACAGGCTGTGATCGGTAGAGATGACATTTCGTTCCGGCGACCGCATCGGAGTCGTCCTCTGATCGTCCCTTGTTCCTTCGGCCACTGGCTGTTCCCCTTCTCTTGTTCGAGTCTCGGTCGACTGTTGCCAACCCCGGCTGTGACGTGCCATACTCATCATACAAGAACGAACGTTCTTCCTTACTCGAAGGAGAGTGACTTTGAACTCTACATCCGGTCCGCCCGCGGACGACACGACGTCGAACAGCGTCGAACTCGACACACCCGATGAGAGCAAGATGACGAAGCTCGCGAGCGCCTCGATCCTCGCGACCGCCCTCGAATGGTTCGACTTCCTCATCTATTCGACTGCCTCAGCCCTGGTGTTCGGACACATCTTCTTCCCCTCGCTCGAAGGCGCCTTGGGCACGATCGCCTCATTCGGCACGCTCGCCGTCGGCTTCATCGCGCGACCGCTCGGCGGAATCATCGCCGGAGCTCTCGGCGATCGACTCGGACGCAAGGGTCCGCTTGTCGCATCCATGGTCATCATGGGCCTCGCCACCGCCTCCATCGGACTGCTGCCGGGCTACGACACGATCGGCATCTGGGCACCCATCCTGCTCGTCAGCGCTCGTCTCATCCAGGGGCTCGGAGTGGGCGCACAATGGGGCGGCGCAACACTGCTGCTGACCGAACACTCCCCCATCAGACGGCGTGGCTACTACGGCTCCCTGGTCCAGCTCGGCACCGTCGCCGGGATCATCATCGGCAATGCGTTCTTCCTCGGCATCCTGCTCTTCGTCGATTCGGACGCGTTCATCTCCTGGGGCTGGCGGGTGCCCTTCCTGTCCGGTCTGCTGCTCGTCGCGGTCGGCATCTTCGTCCAGTTGAAGATCGAAGAGACGCCCGTCTTCAAGTCGATGCAGGCGAAGGCCAAGGCCGAAACCGCTGACAAGGACATGCCCAAGGTGCCCCTGTTGAGCGCCATTCGCAAGTATTGGCCTCAGATCTTCCAGGCGGCCGGAGCCTTCTTCGTCGTCAACGGCACGTTCTACGTCATGATCTCCGGGATGCTCTCCTACGGCACCGCCAATGTCGGTCTCTCACAGACGACGATGATCATGATCGTCTGCCTCGCCGTTGCCACCCAGATCTTCACGATCCCGTTCTTCGGGTCATGGTCGGACCGCCACGGCCGTCGCAAAATATTCCTCCTGGGCACCGTGCTCATGGCCGTCTGGGCGTTTCCGTTCTTCTGGCTCGTCGACACCGGCAATCCGGTCCTCGTCGCTCTCGCCCTCGTCATCGGACTCACACTGCACGCCATGATGTTCGGCCCGCAGGCGGCACTCTTCGCGGAGATGTTCCCCGCCGACGTCCGGTACTTCGGAGCCTCGCTCGGATTCCAGCTCGCCAGCGTCTTCGCCGGTGGACTCGCGCCCATGATCATGGTGTCCCTCATCGAAGCCACGGGAACCTCGGCGAGCGTGTCGGTCTACATCATCGTCATGGCCGCAATCACGTTCATCGCCGTCTACACGATCAGGGAACGGTTCCAAGCCAATCTGCACGAGACCTCACGCGACATCGCAGAACGGACGGCTCGTGAAGAGGAGGTCGCACATGCCTGAACAGACCCCCACACTCGAAGAGCGCATTGCACACCTCGAAGACATCCAGGAGATCGGGCAGCTTCGCGCCCGCTACTGTCAGGCACTCGATGACGGCCATTGGAATGCGCTGGCCGACACGTTCACCGACGACGGAGCATTCGTCGGGCTCTCCACCGCCCGGGGACGCGAGGAGATGCTCGAGTTCTTCCCGACGCTCAACTCGACGACCGTCACCTCGTGGTGGCATTTCAGCTCGAATGAGACCGTCGACATCGACGGCGACTGGGCCACCGGCACGACATGGCTGCTCCAGCCCTGCGTCGTCGATGGCGAATCTCAGTTGGCCGCCGGACGGTATGACGACACGATGATCCGCACCGCAGATGGATGGAGGTTCAGCGAACGCAAGGTCTCGTTCTTCTTCTGGTCCTCTCTCGATGCCGGATGGGATGCCGCACGATTCACATTTCCTCCCGCAGTCGGGGCCGCCGATGAGCGCACCATGGAAAGAGCCGAGAATGCTCCATCGGCCTGAATCACGCCCGCCTCTGGGCGCTGCTGTGATCACGACCGGCGGCCTCGGGACTGCCGGCGGCCTCGGGACGACCATCGGCACGCACGAGACCGAATACGAGGTCGACCTGCATATCGGCGAGTTCGGTGGGCGAGAGCCTGCCATCGGGTCGATACCAGGTGGACATCGAGTTGCAGAGAGTGACGACTCCGCGCGTCGCCGAACCGATATCGCGCACATCGCACACTCCGACGTCGTGCCCGTCGGCGATCGCATCGCGAAAGACCGTTTCCGTCCGATCTCGCTGGGCCACCACCTCGGCGCGGTTCTGCCCCTCGAGGTAGCGGAACTCGGTGATGCCCACCACGGAGGCCTGAGGTCGAGCGATGATGAAGTCGACGTACGCCCGCACTGCGGCTTCGAGCCTGGCCAACGGCGAATCGCCGGCCGCGAGCACCGCCTCTTCGAGGGAGTCGGCCAGAGTCCGGCCGGTGTCTTCGAGGACGAATTCGAGGATCTCGCTCTTCGAGCCGAAGTAGTTGTACAGGTTCGACAGCGAGGTCCCGGCTGCCTTGGCGATCTCACGTGTCGAAGCTCCGTGGAACCCCTTCGCAGACAACACTCCGAGTGCCGCTTCGACGACCGTCCCACGATCGATGAATCGCGGCGCAGCCCGTCTCTTCTCTCCCATGGGCACCAATCTTCTCACATGCAACTTCGGAAGGAATCGCAATGACACAGCCCCTCACTCCTGGTCAGCAGCTGCTTGCTGACACCGAGTCACTCACCCCGGGCTCACCACTTGCCGCGGCCGACTCCGTGGCAAGCAGAATCATCGACGAGATCGGCGGCTCGGCAAGTCTGCTCTCCGCCGACCTCGACCTGAAGACGCCGTCCGCTGCTGCCCCGAGCGAGGATCCGATGACCGCCGAGGCAGTCGTCACAGCGGTCCTCCCCGGTCGCGGCACGACGCTGCGCACCGAGGTGACAGCGCACCTGGCCGGCGGCGGCGTCGACGGCTCCGTGCTGAGGTTCGCATTCGCCTCCGAGCCCGACGACTCTGCCACCGTATCCGGTCTGCTGTGCCCGGCCGGCAAAGAGTGGAACGCCGAACTCCGCACACGCCTCAGCGCCGACGAGGAGTTCGCTCGCCTCATCGAGACATACGACGGAACCATCGGCCTGTCGATCGGCGCCCGCCCCGTGCACATTCGCTGCTACCGAGGGCAGGTCCTCGAGGTCGTGAGTCGCGCCGTCAAGGGCGCGGACTTCGTCCTCGACATCCCCGGAGAGGTCTTCATCGACCTCATGACGTCACAGCAGAACACCTTCATGGAGACCGCGATGCTCGGCCGGATGAAGTCCTCGGGGTCCGGCTACGAATACCTGCGCATGACGAGCGCGCTCATCCGCATCGTCGATCACGCCCGCGGCCTCGCCGCCGCCGCCGGATACGCCGGTGCACACACGAGCGCCGACGAGCGCACAGAGGTGGCCTGAGATGACAACCCTGACCGAGACTCCCACAACCGTTCCTGCCGGTGTCACCACACTGCGTGCGCACCAGCTCGTCATCAACGACCGCATCGCCTTCGTCGAGGACTGGGGCGATGGGGACGCAACACCGCTGCTTGCGCTCCACACCGCCGGCCAGAGCGGAGTGCAGTACAGCCACGTGGCCGCAGACCTCGCCGCCCTCGGCTACCGCGTCATCGTCCCCGACTTCCCCGGCCACGGACGTTCCGAACCCTCTGTCGACGGACCGGTGACCGACCTCGGCGACTATGCGCAGTTCGCGCTCACCGTCCTCGACCAGCTCGGGATCGACCGATTCGTCGTCGTCGGCTGCTCGATCGGCGGCAAGATCACGATCGATCTCGCCGTAAGAGCAGGTGATCGCATCCAGGCAGCGATCGCGATGGCCGCCGGAGCCGACTCGGGAAACGTCTCCATCCGCGGGCTGACGCGCGAACTCGTCGACATCTCGACCCCATCGCGCGGCGACCGCACCTATTGGGGCACCCGCGCCGTCGTCGGCTCGGCCGTCACTGAGGAACGTCGCTCCCTCATCGCCGCCATGCACTGCCGCGAAGACCCCATCGTGTCGAACTCGGACCTGATCGGCTGGGGCAGACACGACGTCCGCGCCGGCCTTCCGGACATCGCATGTCCGACCATTCTCGTCGCCGGTGAGGACGACCTCTGGATCGACGCCGAGGCGATCCGCCGCGACGCCGAGTCCATCCCTCGAGGATCATTCACCTTCCTCCCCGGAATCGGGCACTATCCGATGGAGGAGATGACCGATTTCGCCAACCAGGTCGACGCATGGGTGCGCGACCTGGGCCAGACCGACGAAGGAACGGAGACAGTTCGCTCATGACCTCTTCAGACATCACTCTCTACGGCCACCTCCAGGAATGGGCCGCAGCCGAACCACAGCGCACTGCTCTCCTCGATCCGGTTCCTGCGAGCATTGAGCAGACGGGGCTCGAGCACGGGCATGTGCGTGTCACGGTCACCGACCTGCTGACCCGTGCGGACCAGTTCGCGGCCCTCCTCGCCGCACACGAGGTGGGCGACGGCGACTGCGTAGCCGTTTGGCTGCCCAGCTGGGCGGACACCTACGCATGGCAGTTCGCCGCCTCCGCACGTGGGGCACATGTCATCGGCGTGAACACTCGATACAACGTCGCCGAGGTCGGCCACGTCCTGACCAAGGCTCGGCCGCGCGCCCTCGTGATGGCGCACGGATTCCGCGGCCTCGACTTCCTGTCAACGGCAACGCAGGCAGTCGCCGAGGCGCAGGCGGAGGCTCCCGTCGACTCGCAGCAGCCCTTCGTTCCGCCCGTTGCCTTCGTGTGGCCTGTGCCGGGGGCATCCGACGATCCTGTCGCCACCGACTACGACTTGGGTTCGGGTGCTGTGACGGTGCCGGCGGAGACCTCTCCCGAGGCCGCCGCCCCGCCTCCGGCTGCTCCCAGCGCCGATCGCCTCTCCGTTGCCTTCACCACCTCGGGATCCACCGGAATGCCGAAGCTGGCGGCTCACCGCGAAAGCGCGGTCGTCTCCCACTCACAGCACGTGGCTGCTCGCGTCGGATACGCCCCCGGCGATGTCCTGGTCGAGCCACTCCCCTATTCCGGGGTCTTCGGATACTCGGCGGGAATGGGAGCGCTGTTCGGCGGTGCCGCAGTTCTTCTCCACCCCGTCTTCGATGAGCACGAACTTGTGTCGGCATGGAACGCATTCGGCGGTACGCATTTCGTCGGAGCCGACGACATGCTCTCCCGTGTACGCCGTGTCTGCGAAGACACCGGGACACGCCTCGATTCGTGGAAGTGGGCCGGAGTGGCCGATTTCCAAGGCATGTCAGCAGACATTGCCCACTGGGCCGCCGAGTCGTTCGGTACTCGTACCGTCGGAGTCTATGGCTCGTCCGAGGTCTTCGCCCTCACCGCGTTCTGGCCGACCGACACGCGGGAGGAGCTTCGATACTCGGGTGGGGGCCGCCTCGTCGACCCTGCCTATGACTACCGGATCGTCGACCCGCTCTCCAACGAACCTGTCCCTTCCGGCTCGGAGGGCGAGGTCCAACTGCGCGGCGCGAACGTCGTCGACCACTACCTCGGCGATACGGGCGAAGGTGCGAAGAACTTCGCCGGCAACGGCTGGTTCTCCACCGGCGACCTCGGCCGGGCTCAGGGGCCTGAAGCGTTCGAGTACGTGTGTCGAATGGGCGATGTCATCCGCCTGCGCGGATTTCTCGTCGACCCGGCGGAGATCGAATTCCACCTCATCACACATGACGACGTCGAACTCGTGAAGGTCGTCGCCCGCACCGACGAATCGGGGGCACCTGAAGTCGTTGCCTTCGTCCAGCCGGTACCTGGTTCTGCTCCGGATCCGACGGAGATCCGGCAGTACTGCAAACAGCGGCTGGCCAGCTTCAAGGTGCCCACCGAGGTCCGCCTCGTTGAGACCATGCCTGTGACCGCGGGGACCAACGGTTCGAAGATCAAGGCGGCGGTGCTGCGCGAATGGGCCGCCCAGCCGATGGAAGCCACGGAAGTGCTCGCTTCCAGAACATCTAAGGAGAATCACCATGACACATAAGCCACGTCCGCGCCCGGATACCCCGCATTTCATGACCGAGGAGAGGCAGGAGATCCAGGCCCTGGCGCGCGAGTTCGCCCGTGACGTCGTCCTCCCGATCGCCGATGAACTCGATCCCGTCGAGGGACAGTTCCCCGAGTCGATGGTCACGCAGATGGCCGAGATGGGCTTCTTCGGCATCCTCATCCCCGAAGAATACGGCGGCCTCGGCCTCGGCGTCTTCGAATACTGCCTCGTGGCCGAAGAGCTCTCCCGCGCCTGGATGAGTGTGGGCGGTTTGTTGGCGCGCGGCAACGGCATGGGCGGCAACTTCTCACCCGAACAGGAAGCCCGCCTGTTGCCGAAGGTCGCCACCGGGGAATACCTGGGTGCCTTCGCCCTGTCCGAAGCCGAGGCCGGCTCCGATGTCGCCAACATCCGCTGCAAAGCCACCCGGGCCGATGACGGTGGGTGGGTGATCAACGGCACGAAGATGTGGTGTACCTATGCCGACCAAGCCGACTACCTCATCCTCTTCGCCCGCACCAGTACGGATGAGGCCAAACGCCACCGGGGGATCTCGGCATTCCTCGTGGAGAAACCCCGTGGCGAGTTTCCTGTCGGCATGTCGGGGACTGCGGTGAAGAAGATCGGCTACTTCGGGTGGAAGACCTGGGATGTGGCCTTCGATGACTTCCACCTGCCCGCCGACGCACTGTTGGGTGAGGAAGACCGTGGGTTCTACCAGGCGGTGTCCGGCCTTGAGGTCGGGCGTGCCCACACCGCAGCGAGGTCGATCGGTCTGGCACAGGCGGCACTCGAGGACTCGATCGCGTATTTGAAGCAGCGTGAGCAGTTCGGACACCCTCTGGCGGAGTTCCAGCATCTGCGATTCAAGGTCGCGGACATGGCTGCCCAGATCGAGGCGAGTCGGGCGTTGATGTATCACGTGTGCACACAGATCGACTCCGGTGCCCGGTGTGACAAAGAAGCGGCGATGGTGAAGTACCTGGCGGCCGAGATGGCGGAGACGGTCACCTCGGAGGCGGTCCAGATCCATGGCGGTGCCGGATACACGAAGGACTTCGCCGTCGAACGCCACTGGCGCGATGCCCGGCTGACGAAGATCTTCGAAGGATCGTCAGAGATCCAGATGCGCATCATCTCCGACGAACTGCTCGGACGCTGACGCAGCTGTTCAGACAGCCAACAACCTTTCAGGAGGAAGAATGTCGAGAAACATTGTCATCTGCGAGCCGGTCAGGTCCGCCGTCGGCGGATTCGGCGGCCAGTTCAAGCACCTGCCGCCCGAAGAGCTCGGACGTCAGACCCTCGAAGCACTGATCACCAAGTCCGGCCTGGAGGCCGATGTCGTCGACGACGTCATCCTAGGCAACTGCTACCCCACGATGGAAGCCCCCGCCATCGGCCGAGTCGTGGCACTCAACGCCGGCCTTCCCGTGACCACGCCGGGCCGTCAGGTTGATCGCCGCTGCGGGTCGGGACTGCAGGCCATCGCCGACGGCCATGCGATGATCAACGCCGGCTTCGCCGATGTCGTCATCGCCGGCGGAGTCGAGACCATGAGCCGCGGTGCCTTCTTCAACGAAGAGATCCGCTGGGGCGTCAAAGGCACTGGAATCGATCTCAAGGACAGCCTGGCCCGCGGGCGTGTCACCGCAGGGGGCACGAACTACCCCGTTCCCGGCGGGATGATCGAGACCGCCGAGAATCTGCGAGCCGAGTACGGCATCCCACGACAGGAGCAGGACGAATTCGCCGTCGAATCCCACCGGAAGGCCGCCGCGGCAACGGACAGCGGCCGGTTCGGAGACGAGATCGTGCCCGTCACGGTACCCGCACACAGGAAGACCCCTGAACAGGTCATCACCCGTGACGAACACATCCGGCCAGATGCGAACGTGGAATCCTTGTCTCGACTGCGTCCCATCCTCCAGACCTCGGATGCGGAAGCGACCGTGACGGCCGGCAACGCCTCAGGACAGAACGACGGGGCCGCCCTCTGCATCATCGCCACCGAAGAGAAGGCCCGTGAACTGGGTCTGCGCGTCTTCGCCCGCATGGTCGGCTGGGCCGTCGCAGGTGTACCGCCGAAGACGATGGGAATCGGCCCTGTGCCCGCCGTGGCCAAGGCACTCGAACACGCAGAGCTGACGCTGGGCGACATGGATCTCATCGAGCTCAACGAAGCCTTCGCCTCTCAGGCTCTGGCCTGCACCAGAGAATGGGAACTGAGCGCGAATGACTTCGCGCAGCGTTTCAACGTCAACGGCTCCGGAATCTCCTTGGGCCACCCCGTCGGCGCGACCGGCGGCCGCATTCTGGCCACGCTGCTGCACGAGATGAGACGACGCGACTCACGCTACGGAGTCGAGACGATGTGCATCGGCGGCGGACAGGGCATGGCCGCGGTCTTCGAGAATATGAGCCGCTGAGCTCAGAGGGTGAAGCCGGCGGGGAACGGGTCGGACGGGTCGAGCATGTACTGGGCGGTGCCCGTCAGCCAGGCGCTGCCCGTGATCGTGGGGATGACAGCCGCGTGGCCGCCCACGGTCGTCTCCTCGACCAGGCGCCCGGTGAACGAGGTGCCGATGAAGGACTTGTTGGTGAAATCCGTGTTCAGGTCCAGCTCACCGCGGGCATGCCGGACGGCCATGAGAGCGCTCGTGCCGGTTCCACCCGGTGAGCGGTCCAACCATCCGGGAGCATTGATGAGCACGTGGCGCGCGCCGGGGCCGCCCTGCACGGCACCTGGCTCGGCGTTCGCCTCCGGAGCCAGGAACACCACGTGCTCGCAGCCGCGATACCCCGTCTCCGGATGCACGGGTTCCATCTGCTCATTGACCGCGGCCATGATGTCCCGACCGGCGGCGATGAAATCCTCGGCACGGTCACGCTCGAAGGGAATGCCGACTCCCCCATCCGAACGACCGACCTCCTCGGCGGACACGAACGCATAGAAGTTGCCGCCGAAGCCGATATCGCATAAGAGCTCGCCGCGTCCGGGCACCTCGACGATCCGGTCGAGCGCGTGGGAGTAGGAGGCGACATTGACGATGGTCACGGATTCCGCCCGACCATCCTGCACAGCCACCTCGGCGGCGATGAGGCCGATCGGAGTGTCGAGTCGCACGGTCGTCACCGGCGAAGTCACGGGCACCATACCGGTCTCCACGAGGACGGTGGCGACGGCGATGGTGCCGGCACCGCACATCGGGAGCACACCGGTGACCTCGATGAACAGGACGCCCCAGTCCGCGTCATCACGCGTCGGCGGCTGCAGGATCGCACCGGAGAGCCAGCTGCTGCCGCGAGGTTCGCACATGAGGAAGGTGCGCAGCTCATCGGAGTTCTCGATGAACCAAGCTCGGCGCTCGGCCATCGTCGCACCGGGGAAGACTCCGACTCCCCCGGTGACGATCCGCACAGGGAGCCCTTCGGTATGGGCTTCGACGGTCTGGATGAGACGGTTCGTGCGGATCGCTGATCAGCCTTTCGAGCCCTCGGACTGGTCCTTCTTCAGGATGACGCGGTAGCCCAGGCGAGGATCGAAGCCGTGGATCTCTCGGGTGTCGAGGGCGGACATGAAGTCGAGCACCTCGGCGGTGATGACCTGGCCGGGCACGAGCACCGGGAATCCCGGCGGGTACGGGGTGACGAACCCGGCGGAGACCGGCACGTCACCGGATTCGATCCGGCGGCGCAGCTCGTGCGGGAGCACGTGCTCGATGTTCCAGCGACGCAGTCCCGCATAGTAGGCCGTGCGCAGGTCACCGTCGGGCAACTGCGTCGAGGGACCCTCGGCGGGAACCTCGGCCGCGTACTCGGGCGCGAAGGCGCTGAAGTCGGGCAGCGGCGGCATCACTGCGGCAGGCTCGGTCAGGGCGTCCTCGGACCGGATCTCGTGCGGATCGTTGAACTTCCCCGCCAGCTTGACGAGGACCTCGATGAGATAGGCCACGGCCGACCGGGAAGTGCCGATGTTCGTCATGAACAGCACCGTGTTGCGGCTCGTCTTGTTGACCTGGATGCCGTACCGATCCATGAGGTGTTCGTGCTTGAACGTGTCCCCATCGACGCCGGTGCCGCTGATCTCGACGGTGATGCGGCTCGGGTCGACGACGAACTCGTCCGTCGCCCACGCATTCCAGAAGGTCGCCAGACCGTCTCGCAACGGCATCGTCCGCTCGGTCTGCCGGTACTCGTCCGGGATGAGATCGGCGGCGGTGAGCACACGGAACGTCTTCTTCAGCAGCGGGTGGCGTGAGACCGCCGACGCCAGGCTCATCGCCAGGTCGAGCTGTTTCTGAACGAGGGCGAAGCCTTCCATCTCGACCTGTCGACGCCCCAGATCCAAGGAGGCGAGGATCTGATAGTTCGGTGAGGTCGAGGTGTGTGTCATGTACGCCTCGTGGAAGGACTCCTCGGCACCGTGGGCGAATTCCTGATCGTAGACGTGGATCATCGACCCCTGCCGCAGGGAGGTCAGGGTCTTGTGCGTCGACTGGGTCGCATACACGCGGATCCGCGCATCCGGCGGCGGCAGCAGCGACTCGTTCAGCCATGCCTCGTCGGGTGCGGGTTCGCCGGTATCGGCATCGAAGAGACGCTTCCGCTGCTCCCGGTACGCCGTGGTGTGGGCGTCCGTGGCCAGACGGTCCTCGAGGTGCTCGGCGGCGACCATGGCGGTGCGCTTGCGGGTGACCGGGTGGAAGCGGGCGAAGGCGAACCATGCCTCGTCCCACAGGAATACGAGGTCCGGCTTGATCGCCAGGCACTCGGCCATGACCTTCTCCGGGTCGTAGACGATCCCGTCGAAGGTGCAGTTGGTCAGGGTGATCATCCGCACCTCGTCGAGGCGACCGGCGGCTCGGTAGTCCAGCAGGAGCGCCTTGATCCGGTTCAGCGGCACGGCACCGTAGAAGGCGACGTCGTTGAGGGGGTAGGCCTCGAGGTAGGCGGTCCTGGCTCCCGTGAGCATGAGGGCATGGTGGTGGGACTTGTGACAGTTGCGGTCGACCATGACGACCTCGTCGGGCGAGACGATTGCCTGGTGGACGATCTTGTTCGCCGTCGACGTGCCGTTCGTGACGAAGTAGGTGCGCTTGGCACCGAAGGCCCGCGCGGCCAGGGACTGCGCCTTCTTGATCGTGCCCACCGGCGCGAGCAGGGAGTCGAGCTCACCCGAGGTGGCGCTGGTTTCGGCAAGCAGCAGGTTGAGCCCGTAGAAGTCGACGAAGTCGCTGATCCACTTCGAGCCCACGACCGATCCCCCGCGGGAGACGGGCAGCGCGTGGAAGACGCCGGCAGGCCGACGTGCGTGTTCCCGGATGGCGGTGAAGAACGGCGTGTCATAGAGGTGCTGGGCACGACGCAGCAGCGACAGGTGGAGTTCGAACTGGTCCTCCCGACGGAAGACGCGCCGGAACCGATGGGTCATCGCACCGGCCAGGTTCTCGATATGGGCACCGGCCATGAGGTAGAGGTCGAGCTCCGGGCGCAGACCGGCCAGAGTGTCGGCCAGGCGCAGCACGCGACGCACCGAGTTCAGCGGGCTCATCGGGGTCGTCGGCGAGTTCGCTGTGCCCTCGTGGGCGAGCGCGACGGCGTTGCGCAGATCGCGGCTGAGCACCTGCCGGGTCCGGTCGGTGAATCCGGGGCGGATGACGCAGGCGAGCAGGTTCGGGTTCGTCAGCGCCGCGGCCACGGCGTCATCGGCGGTGGGGACGATGACGTAGTCGTAGATGAACTGGTCGGAGGCATTGCGCAGCTTGAGCAGATCGGTGTGCAGCTCATCGCGGCCGCCCTCGGTGGTCTCGTCGACGATGAGGACCTCGAAGCGGGGGCGCGGATCCTGCCGGTCCTTGTGCTCGGCGCGCTCTTCGTCGGTGAGATCGTCCTCGGGGACGTCGGGCACGGTGGTCCCGCGCAGTCGGTTGACCGCCCGAGTGATCATGTCGTGGGCCCGATCGAATTCGCCGTTCGAGAGCAGTTCGGCGATGTCCTCGACGTAGCGCTGGCCGAATCCGCCCCAGTACAGTTCGATCGTCTTCAGCGACCGCAGCGAACGCCACACCTCACCGTCGGCGGCGATCATCGAGAAGTCCCCGCCGCTGATGGCCAGCCGCTTGATCGCGAACTTCAGGTACTCCCACGCATCGGAGCGCAGACGCCAGGTGCTCGCAGGCATCCCCGGGTCGCGTTCGAGCTGGGACTTCTTCGGCCGAGACCGGAACCCGCTCTCCGATTCCTCCGAGTCCAACTGCTTTCGGGGCGTGCCTCCGGCGGCTGACGGTCCAGGCATGAAAGCCGCCTGTGCCGAGTGTTCGTCGGAGTCGATGCCGGTCATACTAAAGCCTCCTGGCGATGAAGTATCTCGTTGTCGAGCGATCCCTGCGGAATCCGTTGTGCCAAGATCATACGGCGTTGCGCGACCGAATGTTCAACGGTCCGCCCACATGAGACAAAAG
The DNA here is from genome assembly GCF_011927955.1 of Brevibacterium marinum. Taxonomy (NCBI): domain Bacteria; kingdom Bacillati; phylum Actinomycetota; class Actinomycetes; order Micrococcales; family Brevibacteriaceae; genus Brevibacterium; species Brevibacterium marinum. The sequence goes on from NZ_JAATJN010000001.1 coordinate 4,021,136, forward strand.
AATGATAAGCATGAAGCCATGGACAACTCAGCGCCACTTTCCGCCGGCCATCTCCTCGTCAAGGAGCTCGAAGCCCACGGTGTCCAGCGTTCCTATCTGGTCCCCGGCGAGTCCTACCTCGACGTGCTCGACGGCCTCCACGACTCGACCATCGCCCCCATCGTCTGCCGGCAGGAGGGTGGGGCCGGCTACATGGCCGTCGCCGAGGGCCGGATGACCGGCATCCCGGGAATCGCCATGGTCACGCGCGGTCCCGGAGCCTCGAACGTCATGGTCTCCGTGCACACCGCGTTTCAGGACGCGACCCCGCTCGTCGTGTTCGTCGGCCTCATCCCCACCGTCGCACGCGGTCGCGAGTCCTTCCAGGAGTTCGACCTGAACGGGTGGTTCTCGACCACGACGAAGAAGGTACTGACCCTCGACGACCCGGACAAGGCCGCCGAGGTGGTCGCCGACGCCATGCACACCGCCGTGACCGGCCGCCCGGGTCCCGTCGTCGTGGGCCTGCCCGAAGAGGTGCTCGTGGAGGCCAGCGACGGGAGCGTGCTGGCACCGCGCACACACGGATCCGCCGCACCGTATGGCGGCGACGTGACCGAGCTGCGGGCCCGCATCCTGCAGGCCGATCGGCCCGTTCTCGTCATCGGGGGCGAGGACTGGTCACCGGCGACCTCCCGCCGGATCGCCCAATGGTCACGCGACCGGGGCCTCGGCGTCATCGGCACCTTCCGCGCCTACGACGGCATCGACCACGACTCCCCCAATTTCCTCGGCATCCTCGGCTTCGGTGCCTCCCAGGTCGCGAAGAGGACCTTCGCCGAGGCTGACCTGCACATCTTCCTCGGCTGTGTCCGCACGGATGTGGCCACCGAATCCTTCACGATCGGCACCGACCCCAAGACCGTCGTGATCGGTCCCGACCCGGATGCCCACGGACACTTCGGCGGCCTCGACCAGCACATCGTCACCTCGGTCAACCGCTTCGCCCAGGCTCTGTTCACCGCCGACGGCTCACGTGCGTATTCGGTGGCCTCCGACGGGTCGATCGACGAACCCGCCGTCGGCGATGAGCACCTGGCCACAGATGATGAGCCGGTGCCGCTGCCCGAATGGATCCGCGATGCCCGCGCCGAACTCGAGGATTGGCGGGTGCCGACACCCACCTCGGCGGGTATCGGCACTGATTTGGACGGCTCAGGCTCGACCGACACCTTCGTCGATATGGACGAGGCGTTCGTCCACGTGAAGGAGCTGCTGCCGGACAACGCGATCATCACCTACGGGGCCGGGAACTTCTCCGGCTGGGCCACCCGATTCCTGCCCACCCACGGCTTCCCCTCGGTGCTCGGGCCTCGGAACGGGTCGATGGGCTTCGGCCTCCCGGCCGCCGTCGCCGCCGGGCTCGTCCACCCCGAAAGGTCCGTGTTCTGCATCGCCGGGGACGGGGACTTCCTCATGAACGGCCAGGAGTTCGCCACCGCGGTGCAGTACGGGGTCAACCTCACGGTCGTCGTCAATGACAACTCGGTCTACGGCACGATCCGCGGCCACCAGGACCGCGAGTACCCCGGCCGCCCATCGGGAACGGCCCTGTCCAGCCCCGACTTCGCCGCCCTGGCCACGGCCTTCGGCGGCCTGGGACTCACGGTCGAGGCCACCGAGGACTTCCGGACCGCGTTCGAGAACGCGCTCGCGCACGAGGGTCCGGCCCTCATCCGATGCCTCACCGACCCCACGATCCGCGGAGCCCGGGCGTGAGTGGGCACGCCGGTCTCAGCCCCTCTGCCACTGTGCGCACCCCGCAACGGTCGGCAAGTCTGCCTCGAAATTTCGCTCGAGATCAAGCAGAACTTGCCGACCGTCGGGTGTCCAGCCCGCTAACCCCTGTGAACCATAAGGTGACTCCATGAACATCGACGCGATCTTCACCGATCTCGACGCCCACACGCTCGACCCTGCGCGTCCGCGGGCACAGAAGATCGGCGTCTTCGCCGGACGCATCATCGGCTTCGACGAGGAGCTCGACGGCATCACCGCCGATCGCGTCGAGTCCCTGGACGGGGCGACCGTACTGCCGGGCTTCAACGACGTCCACTGCCACACCGCGTGGTTCGGGCTGACCCTGGCGTCGATCGATGTCACCGCGCTGCCCGGCGGGCTGCCCGATGTCTACGCCGCACTCGAGAAGGCGGCCGCGACGACGCCGGCCGGTGAGTGGATCAACGCCACCGGCTACGCCCACCGCGACTACGACGGGCAGTACCCCGAACTGTCCCGCCTCGACGAGATCACGGGCGAGCGCCCGCTGTTCATGCGCCAGACCTCCGGACACGCGGCCATCGTCAACACCGAGGCGATGCGGCAGGCGGGCATCCTCGAGGCCGACTTCACCGAGCCGGTCGGAGGCAAGGTCGTCCGTGATGCGGCCGGCCATCCCACCGGGCTGCTCGAAGAGACCGCGCAGGCGCTCGTCCAGGACCTCATCCGCCCGTACTCACTCGACACGATCGTCGAGGCCATCGACTTGGCGACCGCGTACTACGCGAAGGAGGGCATCACCTCCTTCGGCGACTGCGGCATCGCCTACGGCTGGATCGGCCACTCCCCCATCGAGATCACCGCATACCTGCGCGCCCGCGAACAGGGCAAGCTGCGTGCCCGCGGTCAGCTCATGCCCCAAGCCGACGGCCTCCACGAGATCGCCGCGAACTCGGCCGACGGCTTCGGCATCGGCCTCGACGCAGGGGTGCGGACCGGCCTCGGCGATGAGTTCATCTCGCTGGGTCCGGTCAAGTTCTTCATGGACGGTGCTCTGAGCGGCGAGACCGCCGCCCTGCGAGAGAACTACGTCGGCAAGGACCATCCCGGCTACCTGCAGGCCGACGCCGAGGCTCTGCGCAAGCAGATCCTCGACACCTACGCCTCCGGATGGTCCGTCGCCGTTCACGCAATCGGCGATGCGGCCGTGGACGCAGCCGTGGCCAACATCGTCGACGCTCAGGCCAGATACGGTCGCCGGGCCGTGCCCAACCGGATCGAACACGCGGGCATCGTCCACGACGAGCACCTGCGCACCCTGGCCGACAACGGCATCGTCGTCACCCCGCAGGCAGCATTCGCCGACGGCATCGGGGACGGGATGAACGCCTCGCTGGGTCCCGAGCGCAGGCCGCTGCTCTACCGTGCGAAGTCCTTCGTCGACGCGGGGATCATGGTACCCGGCAGCTCGGATCGGCCCTGCGCCGACGGCAATGTGCTGCGCGGGATCGAGGCCTATGTGACTCGTAAGACCCGCGCCGGCGACGTCATGGGCGCCGCCGGCGAGTCTCTGACTCCCGACGAGGCGATCGCCGCCTACACCTCGGTCGCCGCCGAAGCCTCCGGACAGGGTGCGGACAGGGGAACGCTGACCCGCGGGAAGCTCGCGGACTTCGTCGCGCTGGGTGCCCACCCCGCCGAGGTGGCCCCCGACGAAATCTCACAGATCCCGGTCCGCGCCACAGTCCTCGGCGGCCGGTTCACCCACGACGCGCGCTGAATTTCCGCGCCGCAGAGCTCTGCACAGAGACTCAGCAACCCCGCGGACGCTTGAGCCCTCCAGTCCCAGCAACCCTCCGGGCGCTGAGCAACCTCTCTGCAGGTTGCTCGGTGACCGGAGGGTTGCCAAGTTGGTGCGGCGAGGTCCTCATCGGGAGAAGTCGAGGTCGGTGAGCACCTTCTCAAAGATGCCCAGGCCGGTTTCGAGATCCTCTTCGCTGATGTTGATCGGCGGGACCACGTGCAGCCGGTGGTAGTTGTTGAAGGGCACCACTCCGTGTTCCTTGAGCGCAGCCACCACCGAGGCGACCTCGGGAGATCCTCCGCCGTAGGGAGCCAGAGGCTCGCGGGATTCCTTGTCCCAGACGAGTTCGATCGCCCAGAAGGCGCCGACCCCGCGGACCTCGCCGACGTGCTTCGAATTCTCGGCGATCTGGCGCAGCCTGGGCCCGATGATCTCCTCACCGATGCGCTCGGCGTGCTCCATCATGCCCTCGGAACCCATCGCCTTCATGGCGGCCACTGCCGCAGCGCAGGCCAGCGGATGGCCGGAGTAGGTGAGTCCGCCGGGGTAGGGTCTCCGGGCGAATGAGGCGTAGATCGCATCGTCCATGATCACACCGCCCAGCGGCACATAGCCGGAGTTGACGCCCTTGGCGAAGGTGATGATGTCGGGCACGACGTCGAAGTGTTCGAAGGCGAACCATCTGCCGGTCCGACCGAAGCCGGCCATCACCTCGTCGGCGATGTAGACGATGTCGTGCTTGTCGCACAGTGCCCGCACTCCCCGCATGTAGTCGCTGCCGGGCAGCATGATGCCGGCTGTGCCGGGGATGGTCTCGAGGATGATCGCGGCGATCGTCGACGGTCCCTCGAGTTCGATGGTGCGCTCGAGGTGGCGCAGGGCACGTTCGGTCTCCTCCGCCTCGGTGGTGGCAGAGAACTCGGATCGGTAGAGGAAGGGGCCGAAGAAGTGGACGACTCCGGAATCGCCGAGGTCGTGGGACCAGCGGCGCGGGTCGCCGGTGACGTTGACGGCCGTCTCGGTGCCGCCGTGATAGGAGCGATAGCGGGAGAGGACCTTGTGCTTGCCGGTGTGCAGCCGGGCCATGCGGATCGCGTGCTCGTTCGCGTCTGCCCCGCCGTTGGTGAAGAACACATGGTCGAGACCGGCCGGGGTGCGGTCGGTGATGAGCCGGGCGGCCTCCGACCGGGCCGCATTGACGGTCGCCGGGCTGATGGTGCACAGCAGGTCCGCCTGGTCCTTGATCGCCTGGACCACCGCCGGATGCTGATGCCCGATGTTGGTGTTGACCAGCTGGCAGGAGAAGTCCAGGTAGGACCGGCCTTCACCATCGACGATGTGCGAGCCCTGCGCCCGGGAGACGGTCATCGGGTCGATGAGTTCCTGCGCCGACCACGAGTGGAATACGTGGGCTCGGTCGAGTTCGTAGGCCCTGGCGGACTCGTCCTTGATCGCTGAGATCTCAGCCTCACTGAGCTGCTGCACAACACATCACCCTTTCACCATTGTTCAGGCAATCGCCACTCGGCGTGGCTTCGCGCATCGAGCGCTTGTCCGCTCATCGTAGATCAGATTCCGGTCGAACTGTTCGAGTCCGTGGTCTTCGGTAGAGTGACCGGCATGCCCTACCGGACGATCACCGCCCCCGCTGAGACCGAGATCGAGATCAAGAAGTCACGCTTCATCGGGTTCGTCGCTCCGGTCGCCGACGAGGCAGAGGCCAGGGAGGTCATCGCCGAACGCAGGAACTCCCATCCGAAGGCTCGCCATCACTGCACGGCTTTCGTCCTCGACCCGGATTCACGCACACAGCGCTTCAGTGATGACGGCGAGCCGGCGGGCACTGCTGGGGCACCGATCCTCGACGTCGTCTCCGGGCACGAGCTGACCTTCGTCGTCGCGGTTGTGACCAGGTACTTCGGGGGAACTCTGCTGGGCGCGGGAGGACTCGTGCGCGCTTACGGACAAGCCACCTCGGCGGCATTGGACTCGGCACACGTCGTGACGAAGCATGAGCTGGTGCCGGTGCAAGCCGTGCTCGACTACGCCCAGGCCAACGCCTTGGATCGGGCGGCCGGGAACCGAGGATGGACGACGCGGGCTCGGTACGGGGCCGACGTGGAGATCGACATGATGGTCCCCGTCGCCGAGGTGGATGCCGCCCTGGCGATATACGCCGACGTCACCGCCGGACAGGCAGAGCCGACCGTCGGTGACGTCGAATGGGCGTGATCAGCGCTGAACTGACCTGTGCCGGAGAGATCAGTCCAGAGTTGCGATCTTTGCGACCTGAGCATTGGTGAGCATGACGAGATCCTCGGGACGGATCTCGATCTCGAGGCCGCGACGGCCCGCAGAGACGAAGACCGAGGAATGCTCGAGTGCGGTGCGGTCGATGACGACCGGCACGGCATGGCGCTGCCCGAACGGCGAGACGCCGCCGACGGGGTAGCCGGTGCGGCGCTCGGTCTCGGCCACGCCTGCCAGCTGGGCCTTCTTCGATCCGCGTGCGGAGGAGAGGCCCTTGAGGTCGAGCTGACCGGAGACGGGAACCAGGGCGGTGACGGGTGCGCCGTCGACCTGGATCATGAGGGTCTTGAACACCTGATCGGAGCCGACGCCGAGCTTGTCGGCGGCTTCGGAGCCGTAACGGCGGGTGCTCGGATCGTGATCGAAGCTGTGCAGGGTGTAATCGATGCCTGCCAGGTTGAGTACACGGACGGCCGGGGTAGCCGCGCTCGTCGGTTTGGATGCCACTGTCATAAAGGGGTCGTGCCTCCTGCCCGTGCTTCGGCGCGGAGCGCTGGACATTTCTGCCCGGGCCGGTGGCCCCTGCGCTCCCGCGTCGATACGGACGGAATGTTGTATCGAATGCTGATGGGTTACCCGCCCACAATAAGCGAAGTCCGGGCTCATACGCCAATCAAACTCGCTGATCGAAGGACTGGAAACCACCTGCGACCTGCAGTGACGCGCGTTGCGCCACGGGCTGGCGTCCGCGGCGGCCGGGATTGGCCTCCGCTTGACGGGAGGGTCTGACGCGCGTTCACCCGGCGGGTCTGGGACCCGTTGTGCCCGCCGGATCTGGCGTCAGCCCCAGCCGATCTCGTGGAGTCGTTCGTCATCGATTCCATAAAAGTGTGCGATCTCGTGGACGATGGTGACGACCATTTCACTGCGCAGATGGTCGCGGTCGTCGGCGAAGGCGATGAGGTTGTCGCGGTAGAGGAAGATGTTGTCCGGCAGCTCGAGGCCGGAGATGCCGCGCTCGCCCACCGGCGTCCCCTCGTAGAGTCCCAGCAGATGGGGGTTGCCGTCCTCCGGACGGTCCTCGACGAAGAGTGCGACATTGTCCAGCTCGTCCGTGACACCTGCAGGAAGGTCATCAAGCGCCTCATCGAGGATCGCTTCGAACTCTTCTTCACTGAGGTATTCCATACGTCCCACTCTAACGGGCGAGCCTCCGGGTGCCCTGAGACTGCGGCGCCGACTGCGCCAATGCACCACTGCGCGGCAGGCGCGGGCAGTGCAGCCGTGAGCGTGGGCAGCGTTGCCGTGAGGGTGGGCAGTGGGCAGGGTTGCCGTGAGTGTGGGCAAACGGTCGATTACGCCGACATTTTCGACCGAATGCCCACTATGACGGCGCCGTGCCCGCGGTGGCGCCGTGCCCGCGGTGGCGGCGCGGGACTCGGGCGCGATCGGACAGCCGATCAGACGGCCGACCCGACAGCCGCTGGAGCAATGGAATCGGTGTGACGGAGGACACTGGATATCGTTTTGCATTCAGCAAAACGGTTGGGATAAGCTTAACGTCGTTGCCCCGGGGAATCCGAGGACAACCTGGGCCCCCATCGTCTAGAGGCCTAGGACACCGCCCTTTCACGGCGGCGACACGGGTTCGAATCCCGTTGGGGGTACGGTGTAAGATTGGAAAATCCGACACCACAACAGATAGAATAGTTACACCAGTTTGGCCCTGTAGCGCAGTTGGTTAGCGCGCCGCCCTGTCACGGCGGAGGTCGCCGGTTCGAGTCCGGTCAGGGTCGCGGAGCAAAAGGCTCTTCTTCGGAAGGGCCTTTGTTTCTCTCAGCGTGCTTCGGCATGTTGACGGCCCGGCTCTGTAGCTCAGTTGGTAGAGCGTTCGACTGAAAATCGAAAGGTCACCGGATCGACGCCGGTCGGAGCCACAGCACAGAAGAACCCTCGAATTTCTACGGAGATTCGGGGGTTTTCTCTGTCCCGGCAGGGCATCTTCTCCTATTATGTACTAACGTACTGTTCGGTAACTCTCGTTCGCCGAGGTATCCCTGAGACTGCATGATGCAAAGGAGCAACAACATGAAACATGGATCCCAAATCAACGGTTCGCGGGTGCTGATCACTGGTGCCGGCAGCGGGATCGGACGCTTGATGGCCCTGGATGCCGCCGCGCGTGGAGCCTCGGAGATCCTGATCTGGGACCTCTCGGAAGAGCGTGGACAAAGCGTTCGAGATGAGATCGTGGCGACTGGGGCGAAGGCCCGTTCGTTCTCGGTCAATGTGGCCGATTCCGATCAGGTCGCGGTCGTCGCGGAAGCGACCGGGCCCGTGGATGTCCTCGTCAACTGCGCCGGAGTCGTCACCGGCAAGAAGCTGCTGGATGCCGACGAAGAATCGATCCGGCGCGTCTTCGATGTCAACACTCTCGCCCTGTACTGGGTGACACGGGCCTTTCTGCCCGGAATGCTCGAACGTGACCGCGGCACAGTGGCCACGATCTCCAGCGCCGCAGGATTCACCGGCGTCGCCAAGCAGACCGACTACTCGGCGAGCAAGTTCGCGGCGGTCGGCTTCACAGAGTCTCTGCGCAGTGAACTGCGCGCCGAAGGCAGCAACGTCCAGACTCTCGTCGTCTGCCCCTACTACATCAACACCGGCATGTTCGAAGGCGTGCAGACCAAATTCCCCCGCCTTCTGCCGATCCTCGAAGAGACCAACGTCGCCACCAAAGTCATGGACTCCATCGATTCCGGGCGCGAGCAGCTTGTCATGCCCTCGCTGGTCCGCATCCTGCCGGCAGCGCGAATGCTGCCGACAAGGCTGTTCGACAAAACGATGGACTTCCTCGGCGTCAACAAGACCATGGATCACTTCACGGGACGTCGGCCCATGACCCCGGAACCGAATACTGCCGCACCGGCCGAGGAAGTGGAGTCTGCCGCACGATCCCAATTGCAGAATTGAGGACGGACGCGGCCAGGTGGACAATGAGAGGAAGAGCATCGGCACCTAGGCCTCCGGAAGACCGACGCTCCTGAGACACCGAGCCTGCTGAGGAGGACGCCATGGCCGTCACCGATCTGGTCCTCGAGGGCGGAGGGGCGAAGCTGCCCGGGCTCGTCGGCGCTGTCGATGCGCTGAGCTCGGCGGACTACTCCATCCATCGCATCGCCGGAACCTCGGCGGGTGCGATCGTCGGCGCACTGACCACCGCGGGCTTCCCGCCCGAGAACCTCATCGAGACGATCCTCGACCAGGACTTCACGGACTTCGAGGACCTCGGCCCCGCCTTCCACCTCGTGCCGTGGCTCGGGAAGATCCAGGGGCTGCTGTTCCACAAGGGAATGTATCTCGGCACTGCGCTCCACGACTTCCTCGCCGATGCCTTGGCCTCGCAGGGCATCCGCACCTGGGGAGACCTCCGCCTCCACGACCCGCACAGCGCCCTACCCTGGGAACGGCAGTATCGGCTCGTCGTCATCGTCTCCGACGTCTCTCGCGGCCGGATGCTGCGTCTGCCCTGGGACTACGAGTCCGCTCTCGGCCTCGACCCGGATTCGCAGTCCGTCGCCGAGGCGGTCTGTGCCTCGGCCGCGACGCCGTTCTTCTTCCGGCCACGGTCCTTGCCCGCAGCTGCAGGCGTGGCGGGCGGCAACTCGGTGCTCGGTGCCGATGGCGGGCTGCTCTCGAACTTCCCCGTCGACATCTTCGACCGCAAAGACGAGAGGCCTGCCCGCTGGCCGACTCTGGGCGTGATGCTCTCAGCCAGGGAGCCGGCCGACACCCAGTGGCGGCCCAACGCGAACACGTATCAATACGTGATCTCGCTCCTGTCGACCATGATCAATGCCCACGATCGACGTCATATCGATGAGCCCTCGGTCACCGATCGGACGATCTTCGTCGACACCTCCGGCCACAGCAGCACCGATTTCGCACTCACGCGGGAGGACAAGCTGGGGCTCATCGACGCTGGTCAGTCCGCTGCTGGGGAGTTCCTGAGCTCATGGGACTGGCAGGCGTGGAAGGAACGCTACGATCGACACTGACCAGGCAGCACCTGCGAGGAGGCCGTGGCCCGTGCGACAATGTGGGCGTCTGCAGGCATCACCACCGAAGGAGCGATCATGAGCGATAACCCCAACGATCCGACACAGTGGCAGGACGAACCCGAGATGGGTGGCGAACCGACCCTCGAAGAGCCCACGGCCGATGAGCTCAACGACCCGGAGCTCTTCGCCGCCGAAGTCGAAGCCGACGACGTCGACACGGAACTCGACGAACCCGAGACCGACGCCGCTGCCGGTGCCGCAGACATCGTCGAACCCGGCGCGGAGGGCCCGGACGGAAGCGGCATCGAAGGTGCCGATGACGAACTCCTGGATGCGGAAGCTCCCGAAGACGGCAACGATGCGCCCGACATTCCGGGCGAATTCTCCTCCGATGCCTCACCGGCCGCCGAACAGGGCAACCGTTTCGGAGACGAGATGGTCACTGAGGATCAGGACGAAGACGAAGTCGCCGCGCTCGCCGGCGACGGCCTCGACGTCGACGCCCTTGCCGACGACGGTGTCGAAGAGGTCGCCGTCATCGACGGCATGCCCGAGGTCATCGACGACAACTTCGACGAAGACTGAGCCGCTGGGGCTAGTCGCCCAGCTCGGAGACCACCCGGTAGGACAGCACATTCGCTGTCTCTGCAGGGTGGTCTTCTCTCATTGTGCGCAGGGACGACAGCGCCGCTGACATCGCAGTTCGATAGAGAAGTGAGCCTGTGCTGATCCTGGCCACGCCCACCTCAGCGAATCGGCTGCGCGCGAAGCGCGGACTGGACAGCACATTGATCGGCAGCGGGCAGGCGTCGACGATCCGAGCGATGACATCCAGGTCGAGGTCGCCGGGAACGAAGATCCCATCGGCCCCGGCATCGACATAGCATCGCATCCGCTCGAGGGTGTCGCCGAGGCGATCCTGACCGGTCCAGTACGTGTCGATCCGCGCGTTGACGAACAGATCCGGATACGCTTCCTTGATCGCGGAGACCTTGCCTGCCAGCGCGAGCGGTTCGACGAGCCGACCGCGTGCAGAGTCCTCGATGTTGATCCCGTCGACGACGAGAGCCGACTCCGCAGGTCCGAGGCGCTGCCGCAGAATGCCGAGGACAGCCTCCGGGGCATCGCCGTACCCGTCTTCGAAGTCGCAGGTCAGCAGCCGATCCGGCAGTGCCCGTGACATGTTCGCGATCAGCCCGGCCATGGCATCGAGAGACTCACGGCCCTCATCGGCAGCGCCGATGCCGGCGGCCACTCCGAGACTCGTCGTGCCGATGGCCGGGTGACCCGCCTCGGCGAACAATCGGGCGCTTGCGACATCCCAGGCACAGGGCAGGAGGAACGGATCGCCCGGCCGGTGCATCTCGTGGAAGGCAGTGCTCATAGAAATGTCACCTCGGTCGTCAGGATCCAGTCGAGCCTCTCTCGACCGGCCGATGTGAGTCTCAGCGATCGACTGTTCGGGCGGCGGACGATCCAGGTGCGGTCGATGAATTCGCGGCACAGTTCGTCTCCGAGCCACCCACCGAGGTGGGACCGCCGTTCCGTCCAGTCCAGGCAGGCGCGGGTGACCGGGCGAGACGACTTCGGCACGGTGGGCACTTCGATGCCCCACGCCTCGGCGATGGACTCCCGGCCCGAATCGGTCACGGTCACGCTGTCGTCGATCCACCAGTTGGCGCTCAGCGCTGCGAACAGCTGGATCCCGAATCGGCCGGCGATGTGCTTGTAGCACGTGCGCGCCTCGAGGAGGTGGCGATCACGCGTCTTCGCCGCCAGTGACGGAGCGGATTCGACCCGTTCCCCTGCCAGAGCGCCAGTGTGCTCGAGCCAGTCCGCAATGCCGGCAGATGCGAGCTGGACATAGCGGTGTCTGCCCTGGCGTCGCTCCCTCAGGACGCCGCGATCGATGAGTAAGCTCACGTGTTCCGAGGTCGAAGACATCGGAAGGCCCAAGACTCGCGACAGCTCCGTCAGCGTCCAGGCTCTGCCGTCGAGGACGCTGGTGCAGATCATCACTCGTGTGGGATCGGCGAGCGCCGAGGCCAGTGCGGCGATGTTCGGCACCGATTCCGGATAGCTCCTGCTCATGAGCCCATCTTATGACTGCCACGGTTCGGGGTGGGTCGAAGTGTGTTAGAACGAGAGGGGAAAGGAGTCGTTCATGTCGTCATCCCCCTATCCCCATGCGAGGCAGTTCGATCTGCCTCATGCGGGATCCGGCCGCCCTGTTCATCGGCTCGGCATCATCGCCACCGTCGCCACCTTCGGCGGACTGCTCTTCGGTTATGACACCGGCGTCGTCAACGGTGCGCTCGAACCGCTGAGCGAGGACTTCGGTCTGACCCCGCTGTCCGAAGGTCTCGTCGTCGCCTCGCTCATGGTCGGTGCCGCCTTCGGAGCGGTCTTCGGCGGTCGCATCGCCGACGCCTTCGGCCGCCGGCACACGATCCTCCTCTTGGCCGGCGTGTTCATCATCGGCACGCTCGGCTGCGTTCTCGCTCCGGGTGAACAGTTCCTCATCGGCTCCCGCTTCGTTCTCGGATTGGCCGTCGGCGGCGCCTCGGCCACGGTCCCGGTCTACCTGGGAGAGATCGCCCCGTCGGAGAAGCGCGGTTCGTTCGTCACCCGCAATGAGCTGATGATCGTCTTCGGCCAGCTCGCCGCGTTCGTCATCAACGCCGTGATCTTCAACGTCTGGGGCCACGTCGACTCCATCTGGCGCTGGATGCTCCTCATCGCGCTTCTGCCCGCGATCGCCCTGCTCGTCGGCATGGTCTTCCAACCCGAGAGTCCCCGCTGGCTGATCTCGAAGGGCCGCACAGAGGAGGCTCTGGCAGTGCTCAAACAGGTCCGCTCCCCCGAACGCGCCGAGGCGGAGGTCGCCGAGGTCACCCACCTTGCCTCCGAAGACGCCAAACAGGCCACCGGTGGCCTGTCCGACCTCGGCACCCGGTGGGTGCTGCGTCTGGTCATCATCGGCGTCGGTCTCGGGTTCTTCCAGCAGCTGACCGGGATCAACTCGGTGATGTACTACGGGACGCAGCTGCTGAGCAATGCCGGACTCGACTCGGGTGTGGCGATCATCGGCAACATCGCCAACGGGGTCTTCTCCCTGGCGGGCATCTCGCTGGGCATGTTCCTGCTCAACAAGCTGCCGCGCCGCATCATGTTCCTCACCGGCTACGCCCTCATCGCCCTCTTCCACATCCTCATCGCGCTCACTGCGGTCTTCGTCCCGGCCGGCCCGGCCCAGGCGTGGACGGTGCTCGTCTTCCTCGTTCTCTTCGTCTTCTCGATGCAGGGCACGGTCGGGCCCCTGACCTGGCTGATGCTCTCCGAGATCTTCCCGATGAAGATCCGCAGCTTCGCCATGGGCATCTGCGTGTTCGTCCTGTGGATCATGAACGCCATCGTCGCTCAGTTCTTCCCGCCGCTCATCGAGGCGATGGGCATGACCGCGACCTTCGGCATGTTCGCCGGCTTCGCGGCCATCGCCTTCATCTTCCTCGCCGTCCTCCTCCCCGAGACCAAGGACAAGGATCTGGCGCAGTTCGAGCGCGAATTCAAAGCGAAGTACGGCAGGAAATGATCGTCGACGACCGTTCACCAGACAGGAGTCATCATGTCAGTCGCAGTTGCAGTCACCGACAGCCCCGAGGGCCGCACGGCTCTGGACAGTGCCGCCGCCGAGGCGCGAGCGTTGGATACCGGTCTCCTACTCATCAACCTCACCCTCCACGACCTGACCGACGATGAGATCCCGCGCGATCTCGAGGTCACGCTCATCAACCGGTCCGGCCGTGGCGACCGTGACCCGGTCGCCGCCGTGATCGATGAACTGCATGACCACGCCGAGGTGGGCCGGCTGGTCCTCGGGGTGCGCAGCCGGTCCCGGGTGGGCAAGGTGCTGCTGGGTTCCGTGGCTCAGAGGCTCATCCTCCGCTCTCCCGTCCCGGTGCTCACCGTGAGGGTCAATCGGTCCGGGGCCTGATGCCGGGCTCCGGCCGCATGGCATAGGCTGGACTGCGACCTGCGAACCGCCGAGGTGAAGGAGCTTTCGTGGAGGATATGACAACCGAGATCTCGGCAGCGGACCGACTTGAAGACGCACTCTCGGGCCGGATCGACCATTCCGCAGTCGACGCGATCGCCGACCTGTCGCATCAGGTCTCGCTTCAGGAGCTCACCCGCCTCGTCCATACCTCCACCCCGCTGCAGTCGGCGGTCCTGTTCCGGATTCTCGACAAGGACGTGGCCGTGGCCGTGTTCGAGAACCTGCCACCGGGCTATCAGGCCGAACTGCTCCAGAATCTGCGCGAACCGGAGGTCGCCGACATCGTCGAGGGCCTTGACCCCGATGACCGTGCCGAACTCTTCGGTGAGCTGCCGGCCGGCGTCGTCACTCAGCTGATGAAGGGCCTCGACGCGGACGAGCGGAAGATGACGACCGCGGTGCTCGGCTACCCGAAGTCCGCGATCGGCCGCTACATGTCACCGGAGGTGCTCAGCCTCCACGAGGACTGGACAGCCGCCGAGGCGATGGAGGTCGTGCGCGCTCGCATCGACGGCCCCGAGACCGTCTACCTGCTGCCCGTCGTCGGACCCGGTCGTGTCCTCCTGGGCGTGGTGTCGCTGCGCAACCTCATCGCCGCCGACCCGGACACGCCCCTGTCAGAGATGGTGCGCGAATCGATCACGGCTCATGCGCTGACCGATCGCGAGGCCGCATCCCGCGATTTCCTCTCCCACCGGCTCATCGCGATGCCCGTCGTCGACCAGGAGGAACGGCTCGTCGGAATCCTGACGATGGATGACGTCCTCGACATCGTCGATGAGGAAGATGCCGAGGACATCGCCCGTTCCAGCGGTTCAGAGCCCCTCGACCGCTCGTATCTGTCCAGCTCCATCATTCGCCTGGTCCGCAGCCGCATCGTGTGGCTGCTCGTCCTCGCCGTATCCGCGATACTGACCGTCCAGGTCCTTGAGGTCTACGAGGAACGGCTCGACCAGGTCGTCATCCTCGCTCTGTTCATTCCTCTGCTCACCGGGACGGGAGGCAACACCGGCAACCAGGCCGCGACGACCGTGACCAGGGCGTTGGCCGTCGGTGAGGTGCGGATCCGCGACCTGGGCCGCGTCATCTGGCGCGAGCTGCGCGTGGGCTTCCTGCTGGGTGCGGTGCTCGGTGTCCTCGGCTTCATCGTCGCCGGCTTGGTCTACGGGCCGGCGATCGGCCTGGTCATCGGGCTCACCCTGCTGTCGGTGTGCATCATGGCCGCCACCGTGGGCGGGCTGATGCCGATCATCGCGAAGCGAGTCGGTGCCGACCCTGCCGTGTTCTCCAACCCGTTCATCTCCACGTTCTGCGACGCCACGGGTCTGATCCTCTACTTCTCGATCGCGACGGCGGTGCTGGGGCTGCGCTGAAAACATCGTTCGGGCTCACGCCGACCAGGCCGCCCACAGTTGCGCGTAGTGGCCGCCGGCTGCGACCAGTTGGGAATGCGTGCCCTCTTCGACGATGCGTCCGTGCTCCATCACCAGGACGCGATCCGCGGTCTCGGCCTGGCTGAGCCGGTGGGCGACGACGAGGGCCCCGCGCCCGACGAGTGCGGCCTCGGCGGATTGTTCGAGGGCGTGGGCACCGGCGGATCCGGCTTCGGCAGTCGCCTCGTCGAGGACCGCGAAGTCGGGGTCGGCGAGCACCAGCCGGGCCAGGGCGATCGACTGCTCCTGCTCGGCGTTCAGCCTGGCCCCGCCGTCGCCGACCTCGGTTGCCAATCCTCGGGAGAGCTCGGAGACCCAGCCGGCGCCGACCGTGTTCAGTGCGGCGGTGACCTGCTCGTCCGTGGCGTCGGGGACGGGCAGAGCAACGTTCTCGCGCAGGGTGCCGTTGAAGGTGTGGACCTCCTGGGCGACCATCGTGATGTGGGACCTCAGTACCGTTTCCGGCAGTTCGGTCAGTGGTTCGCCCTCCCCCGCCGAGGCGGCTGTGCCCGATTCGAGTACGGCACGTCCCAGCGTGGGTGCCGAGAGACCGGCTGCAATACGCGCAAGTGTGGACTTGCCCGCCCCCGTGGTGCCGACGACGGCGACGACCTCCCCGGGATCGAGGCGCAGGCTCACGCCCTTGAGGACGTGGTTCCTCGATTCCGGTTCGTCATCGTAGGTGAACCACAGGTCCTCGAGGATCAGGGAAGGACGGTCGATGCAGTGATCGGTCGACCGCCTCGGCGAGGTGGAAGCTTCGTCGATGACACCGACCATGCGGGTCAGCGAGGCGCCGGCGGATTGGATCTGGTCGAAGAGACCGACGAGGGCTCCGATGGGGTTGAACAGGCGGTGGAAGACCAGGGCTGCAGTGGTCACGGCGCCGGCCGTGGTCTCGCCGAAGGAGACCAGGGCGAAGCCGGCGACCAGCAGCAGGGAGAGCACGACAGCCTCGGCGCGGTTGTTGCGTCCGAAGGCTCGGGTGAGGAATCGGAACACGCCGATCGACAGGTCCCGGGCCTGCCCCGAGGCCGCATCGATGCGCGCCAGCTCCCCGGCTTCGGCGCGGTAGGCGCGCAGGGTTCGAGCTCCGGTGAGTCCGCCCAGCAGACGTCCGGCACGACGGCCGAAGGCGGCGCGCTCCTCCTTGTAGATCGGTTCCGACCTGGGCAGGTACCAGCGCAAGGTCAGCCAGTACATCGGCAGGGCAACGAGACCGACGAGTCCGAGCCGCCAGTCGATCGCGGTCAGACCGGCGGCTGAGACGATGACGATGAGCAGGGACTCGACGACGAGCGGCAGCACCTGCGCGGCCGCCTCACTGATCTTGCGGGAGTCATCGGCGACACGGGAGACCAGGTCGCCGGTGCCGGTGGATTCGACACGCTGGGATTCGAGTCTCAGTGCGGACTCGACGACCTGGGTGCGCAGATCCCCAACGACGGGCATCGTGATGTGGGCCAGTGCCCATGCCCCGATCCACGTGCCCAGTGCCATGATCACACCGGCGACGGCGACGGCGATCGCGCACTCGACGACGACCTCGGTGCCGGCTCCCGCGGGAAGTTCGTCGACGAGGCGGCCGATCGCCCACGGCCCGACGAGTCCGGCCGCGGCGTTGGCCACGCCGGCAGCGATGAGGAGGACGACCCAGCCCCAACGCGCGCGCAGAAGCGGGGACAGATGTGCGAACGAGCGACGCCTGGAGGCGATCGCCAGGGTCGTCTGTCCGGGTGCCGCGCTCATCGGGTCACCGCATTCCGGTAGGCCTTCGCTGATGCGTCCACGGCGGATGCGTCCGCGGCGGCGAGGAGTTCGGCGTGCCCTCCGACGAGGACGGGGCCGGTGGTGGGCACGAAAACGACGGAATCGGCAGCGGCGAGGAAAGCCGGTGCGCTGGTGAAGACGATGGTGGCCGCTGACTCGCGGGAGGTGCGCAGGTCCTTGAGCCCCGCCGAGATCCGTGCTTCGGTGACGGCGTCGACGGCGGTGGTCGGTTCGTGGAGGACGAGGAGCCGGGGATCGGCGTGCAGCGCCCGGGCCAGGGCCACGCGCTGACGCTGTCCTCCGGAGAGGTTGCCGCCGAGCTCCTGGATCCGGTGGTCGAGTCCGGCGTCGACGAGGCCGAGGAGCTCGTCGGCGCCCGAGGCGGCGAGCACCTCGGCGGTCACGGGAGCATCGTCGGTGCCCAGGATCATGGTGATGTTCGAGCGGATCGTGCCTTCGAACAGGTCGACCGTGTGCGGTGAGACGATCATCTGGTCGGGTCCGGTGCCGCGGGCATGGGTGGCCAGGGCCGCGAGCAGCTCGGTCTCCGACTCGGGGTCTTCGGCGACGATGCAGGTCAACGCCCCGAAGGCGGTGGTGAAGTCGACCGTGCGTTCCTCCCCCACTGCCCAGCTGCGGACGCCGACTGCTTCTTCGGAGAAGTCGATGGTCGGCGCCGGGGCGGTGGTCCGGGCCTGCGATGTCGCTGCTGTCGGGATAGGAGCATCCGCCTCGTCGATGTCGGTCAGCAGCTGGGAGATCCGCTGGGCTGCGCCGTGGGATTGGGCGAAGAGGCCGACGATCTCGGCCAGGGCGCGCATGGGTTCGGTGAGGAAGGCGGTCATGCCGAGGATGCCGATGAGTGCGCCGACGCTCATCTGTCCCTCGAGGAGGCGAAGGCCTGCGACGATGAGGACGATCGCGAGGACGACCGACATGACCAGCGCCCCGAGGCCCGCGAGCCGTCCGGTCCGCTCACCTGTGGCGATGCCGGCGTCGGCGGCTTCGTCCGAGGTGTGACGGTAGCGGCGCACGGACCAGGGCTCGCCGCCCATGGCCTTGATCACGCGCAGGCCGTGCATGAGGTCGGAGGCCGAACGGCCTGCTCTGGCCACCGCTTCGAGCTGGGCGCTCGCCTTGGCGGACACCGAGCGGCTGGGCAGGGCGACGATGAGCAGGCCGATGGGCACGGCGATGAGGACGACGAGACCGGTCACGGGGTCCGCGATGAGGAGGAAGACTGCGGCGGCGATCATCCCGAGGACGGAGGCGATGCCCCGCCCCAGCTGCGCGAAGGACTGGGCTGCCGTGTCCGCGTCCGCCGAAGCGATCGACAGGACCTCGCCGGAGGCCCGGTCGGGAGGCAGGTTCGCCGAGGTGAGCGCGGCGTGGGTGAGCTCGACGCGCAGTGCGTGTGCTTCGTGTTCGCGGGCGGCGTTGCAGAATCGGGCACCGAAGCGATAGCCGAGGCTGAGGAGAGTGAACAGCAGACCGATGCCGATGATGGAGGCGATGAGCATCGGCAGGGACAGCGGGATGATCGCGGCGTCGACGACGATGCCGATGGCCACGGGCACGATCGCTTCGCAGACCTGCCAGATCGACATGGTGATGACGCCGGGGAGCAGGAGGCCGAGGCGGCGTCGGGCGGCTCTGCGGAGGAGAATCGAACCTGATGAGGGAGTCTGCGACACGAAGGCTACCCTAACATTATGCGATCGGTCGCGAGGGTCGCGCTTGGGTTTACGATGGCTTCATGGGCACCAGGCTCGATGACAAGATCTCGTCCGCGGCCGACCGCACCATCGTCATCACCGGTGGCAACAGCGGAATCGGTCGGGCGGCGGCTGCAATGCTGGCCGGCATGGACGCTCGAGTGGTGCTTACCGTGCGCGACCTCGACAAGGGGCGGTCTGCGGCCGAGACGATGCGCGGCCCCGTGGACGTTCGTCGGCTCGATCTCGCCGACCTCGCCTCCGTGCGCGCCTTCGCTGAGGAATTCACCGACCCGATCAATATCCTCATCAACAACGCCGGGATCATGACGCCACCGTTCGGGCACACCGCTGACGGGTTCGAGTCACAGTTCGGGACGAACCACCTCGGCCATTTCGCTCTCACCAATCTGCTGCTGCCGCAGATCCGCGATCGCGTCGTCACCGTCTCCTCGATCGGACACCGAACCGGCACGATCGACTTCGACGATCTCGACTGGGAGCGCAGAGCGTACAGGCCGATGGCTGCGTACGGGCAGTCGAAGCTCGCCAATCTGCTCTTCACCTCCGAACTGCAGCGACGGCTCACCGAGGTGTCCGCCCCCGTCATCGCGACTGCGGCCCATCCGGGTCTGGCGGCGACGAACCTGTACCAGCGGGAGGGAAGTCGCGTGCTCGCTTCCGTCACCGAGGCGGTGATCGGGCTGATCTCGCAAAGTGAGACTCAAGGGTCCCTGCCGACGCTGTGTGCGGCCACCGCTGACATTCCGGGCAACAGCTATGTCGGTCCGGGCAGCTTCTGGCAGACCCGGGGCGAGCCGAAACTCGTCGGTCGGTCCGCTGCAGCCGAGGACGCCGAGGTGGCTCGGCGTCTGTGGACGGTGTCCGAGGAGCTGACCGGGGTGGAGTTTCCTCTATCGACCCTGTGACACCCCGCGCAGTTCTGTACAGTGACGAGATGACTGCACTGCACAACATCCGTCTGGTCGACAGCGGCTGGGCCGACGAGCCCGTCGACATCGAGTTCTCCGACACGATCACCTCGATCCGCCCTGCCGCGGAGCCCGAAACCGAACCGAGCCGGCTCCTGCTCCCCGGCCTCATCGACACCCACGTCCACCTCGGGGATCGGGAGAGACTGGTGACTGCTCGGCGTTCGGGCCTGACGACCGTTGTCGATCTGGGCACACATCCCGATTCCCGCGTGCACGAATTGCGGGCGGACGCCGAGCTTCCGTCGATCCTCAGCGCCGGATCCGCCGCCTCGGCGCCGGGCAGCACTCAGATCGAAATGATGGGCAACCCCGAAGAATCCGGAGTCTCGGATCCGGCCGACGCCGCGAGATTCCTCGACTGGAGGGTCGCAAACGGTGTCGATGTCATCAAGATCATCGCCGAGGACCCGGACGCCACCGAGGTTCCCGCACTCGACATCCCCACGTTGACGGCACTGGTCGACGGGGCGCATTCGCGTGGACTTCTGAGCGTCGCCCACGTCGTCACCGCCGCGGCCTTCGACCGGGGCCTCGATGCCGGCGTCGACATCCTCACCCACGCCCCCATCGATCGGCCGCTCGAAGACCGCACGCTCGCTCGGATGGAGGAACAGGGCACCATCGTCTCCCCGACGCTCGTGATGATGCGCGCCATCGCCGACGCCCGCCTCGGTGAGCATGCCGATGCCGCCTTCGAGGTGGCGCTGAACAACGTCCGCGCCATGATCGAATCGGGGATCACCGTCATCGCCGGCACCGACGCCAACGAGACCCCGTTCGCCCCGGTCGCCCACGGACCCTCGCTGCACGACGAGATCGCCTACCTCGTCGAGGCCGGGATGACGACTGCCGAGGCGCTGTGTGCCGCTACGAGTTCGGCCGCCGAGGCGCTCGAACTGGGGGACCGTGGGCGGATCGTCGAGGGTGCGCGCGCCGATCTCATCCTTGTCCACGGTGATCCGCTCACCGATCTCTCGGTGCTGCGCTCCCCCGCCGAGGTGTGGTCCGGCGGGCGTCGCCTCGTGACCTGACCGCGACTATCTGAAGGCCTGTTCGCCGGTGATGTGACGGCCCAGGATGAGGGTGTGGACCTCATCGGTGCCTTCGTAGGTGCGCACGGATTCGAGGTTGTTCGCATGCCGCAGCGGTGAGTACTCGAGGGTGATCCCGTTGCCGCCGAGCATGGCCCTCGCCTCTCGGCAGATGGCGATCGCCTCACGGCAGTTGTTGAGCTTCCCGACCGAGATCTGGACCGGGTCGAGTGTTCCCGCGTCTTTGAGCCTGCCGGTCTGGAGCGCCAGTAGGATGCCCTTCTGGATCTCGAGGACCATGTTCACCAGCTTCTCCTGGGTGATCTGGTATCCGGCGAGCGGTTTGTCGAACTGGAGGCGCTCTTGGGAGTATTTCAGCACCACCTCGTAGGAGTCGCGGGCGGCCCCCATCGCACCCCACATGATTCCGTAGCGGGCCTCATTGAGGCAGGAGAACGGCCCTTTCAGCCCTGTGGCATCAGGTAGGACCGCCTCGGCGGGAAGGTGGACATCGTCCATGTCGATGTCGCACTGGATGGAGGCGCGCATCGAGAGCTTCTGCTCGATCGGGGTCGCGGTGAATCCGGCCGTGTCGGTGGGGACGAGGAACCCGCGGATGCCTTCGTCGGCGGCGGCCCAGATGACGGCGACATCGGCGATGGAGGCCATGCCGATCCACCGTTTGGCCCCGTTGAGGACCCACGAGCCGTCGTCGTTGCGTGTCGCGGTGGTGGCCATGGAACCGGGATCGGAGCCGGCGGTCGGTTCGGTCAGGCCGAAGCAGCCGATGACCTCACCTGCGGCCATGCCGGGCAGGTACCGGTTCTTCTGCTCTTCGGAGCCGAATTTGTGGATCGCGGACATGGCCAGCGAGCCCTGCACGGACACGAACGTGCGGAGACCGGAGTCTCCGGCTTCGAGTTCGAGTGCGGCGAGGCCGTATTCGACGGCCGAGCGGCCCGGGCAGCCGTAGCCGTCGAGGTGCATGCCCAGCAGCCCGAGTTCACCCATCTCGGCCGCGATCTCACGGGGGAAGACCGCGCTCTCGTACCAGTCGGCGATGTTCGGGCGAATCCGTGCATCGACGAAGGCGCGGACGCTGTCGCGGAGGTCGAGTTCGGCCTCGCTGAAGAGTCCATCGAGGTCGAGGAGGTCGGATTTGTCGAGGTCGGAGGTGTCTCGTGCGCGGGTGGTCATGTCATGCTCCTGGTGGCGTTGGGGTCGGCGGGTCTTCGACGCCGAGGATGTCGTCCGTGTCGGCTCCGAGTTCCGGCGGCGCGGAGCGCACGGGTGGGCGGACGCCGTTGAAGTTGACGGGGAACGCCACCTGCCGCATCGGCCCGGCACTGGGGTGATCGACGGTCTGGACCATGCCCAGGGCCTCGGTCTGCGGGTCGGCGTAGACCTCGTCGAGGTGTTTGATCGGTGCGGCGGGCACGCCTGCTTCCGAGAATTTCGCGCACCAGTTCTCAACGGTGTTCGTGCGCAGGGTCCTCGAGAGTTCTGCCTCGACGAGTTCGCGGTGGGCCACGCGCCCCCGATTCTCCTGCAGCCGGTCGTCGACGGCGAGATCGGGCCGCTCGATCTGGGTGCACAGCTTCTGCCACAGGGAGTCGTTGCCGATGGCGATGACGAAGTAGTCGTCGGCGGCCGGGTACGCCTGATAGGGCACGAGGTTCGGGTGGCCGGATCCCAGGGCATGAGGGCGGTTGCCGTCGGCGAAGTAGTTCGTCGCCCAGTTCACGTGCAGCGCCAACTGCCCTTCGTAGAGTGAGGTGGTCAGGTACTGGCCTCTGCCGGTGCGGCTGCGTTCGAACAGTGCCGAGACGATGCCGATGATCCCGAACAGTCCCGCGCCGAGGTCGCCCATCGCGAATCCGGCCTTCATCGGCGGCCCCTCGGCCTCACCGGTCAAGGACATGAGTCCGCCGCGCGCTTGGGCGACCATGTCGTAGCCGGGTTCGTCCCGCAGCGGGCCGTCGTCACCGAAGGCCGAGATGTGCAGGACCACGAGATGCGGAAACCTGGCGGCCAGCTCCTGGTAGTCGAAGATCTGCTGCAGGGAGCTGCCGGGCCGGAAGTTCTCCACGATTACGTCGGCCCCGGCGAGGAGCTCATAGACCTGCGCCTGACCGTGGTCGGATTTGAGGTCGATGGTCACCGACTTCTTGCCGTGGTTGGCGGCGTGGAAATAGGTGGCATCGGCCCCTAAGGTAGGTGGGCCCCAGGCCCGTGTCGGGTCGCCGCCTTCCGGGTGCTCGACCTTGATGACCTCGGCTCCGAGGTCGGCCAGCGACATCGTCGCATAGGGTCCGGCGAGGATCTTCGACAGATCGATGACGCGTACTCCGGTCAGCGGCCCGGTGAAGGAGTCGGCGGCTGGGTCGGCTGTGTCGGTGGTGGTCATGTGATGCTCCGGTCGTCGATGTGGCTTCAGGCCACGGGGGCAGGTGTTGAGGCGGCATCGGTCGAGACGGCGTCGCGGATCATGCTTGCCCCGTCGACGATGTCCTCGAAATGGGCGAGTGTGTCGACCACGACGGCTTCGTCACCTGTGAGGGTGCTGCCGATGAAGGCCCTGGCAACGAGCAGCTTGCGGAAGTTGCCGTCGCGGGTGACCTCGGAATCGGCCTGTTCGAGCAGCAGGGAAGCCATGATCAGTTGTGCCAGATCATCGGCGTAATAGCCGATGAGGGCCTCGGCGGCATCCGCCTCGGCGCTCAGGATCGCGTCACCGCGGTCGACGATCGCCGTCCACCGGGTCAGGAGCTCACGGATCTCGGGGCCCGCCTCGGCGAGGGTGACGGTGTTCAGCTTCGCAGTCATCGTCTGGGCCAGGAGGCGGTGGGTGTTCTGTCTGCGCATGCAGCGCAGGACGTCGAGGGCGATGACGTTGGTCGAGCCCTCCCAGATGGAGCCGAGGTGGGAGTCACGGACGAGCCTGGCATCGGGCCACTCCTCGATGTAGCCCCGACCGCCGCGGACCTCGAGGGCCTCGCCGGTGACGAACCGGGCGCGCTTGCAGATATAGTGCTTGGCCAGCGGGGTGAGCACGCGGATCTGCGCAGCGGCGTCAGCGTCTCCGCCGTCGGCGCTCTGGAGCATGTCACCGGCGCAGAAGACGAGTCCGAGTGCGGCTTCGGCCTCGGCCTGCAGGGGCAGCAGCGTCCTGCGCATCAAGGGTGCTTCGATGAGGGGCTTGCCGAAGACGACGCGCTGCCGGGCATGGGCGAGCGCCTCGTTGATCGAGCGGCGCATGAGCGCGGTGGCGCGCATGGCATTCGACAGGCGGGAGGTGTTGACCATCTCCGCCATCTGCCGGAAACCGCGCTCGAGCTGACCGACCTGGACGGCGTAGGCGCCGTCGAGGGTGACCTCGCCGCTGGGCATCGACCTGGTGCCGAGCTTGTCCTTGAGGCGGTCGATGACATAGGAGTTCTTCGTTCCGTCCGGACGGAGCTTGGGCAGCATGAACAGGCCGACACCGCGGGTGGACTCGTCCCCTCCGGGGAACCGGGCAAGGGTGAGGATGATGTCCGCGTCGGGGTTCGAGGCGAACCATTTGCGTCCCGACAGTGCCCAGTTCTCACCCTCGCGTTCGGCCACGGTCGACGTCTGGGAGATGTCGGTCCCCGCCTGGATCTCGGTCATGAACATCGCACCGGTGAACCGACGGTCGGGATCGGTCGAGATCAGCCGCTCGATCGCCTCGGCGATCTGCTCACCTTCACCGAACTTCCGCAGGGTTCGGGCGGCGGCGTCGGTCATCGACACCGGGCAGGCCAGACCGAATTCGGCCTGGACGAAGACGTAGGACAGGATGTACTTCACCAGGTGAGGGGGCACATCGACCCAGCCGTGCAGTCCGCGATGGGACAGTGCCGAAAGCCCGTATTCCTCGTAGGCGGCCCTGACCAGCTGTTGGTAGCTGTGGTGGTAGTGGATCTCGTCGACCCGATCACCCTCCCGATCGAACTGGGACAGCGTCGGCGGATTCTTGTCCGCGATATCCGCCAGCGGGGCGAGCCTGTCGGCAGCATCGGCGCCGAGGGCGGAGAGGACAGGGGACAGCAGCTGCCGGTCGGCCGGGTCGAGGTAGGACTCGATGAGCGGCCGCAGAGCGGGGTCGAGGTCGACGTAATTCATGGTTCCTTCTTCTGTGGTCGTGTGGGTGCGACTCAGCGCACCGCAGTGGATTCGGGGGTCGCCTCGGCGCGGTGCCCTGGCTCCCCTTCTCGGTCGGTCCAGGTCTTCCCGCGCAGCAGGAGGGACATGCACACGAGAGAGAGGATGACGTAGCCGAGGCCGAGGCAGACGACGGTCCAGATCGAACCGGTTGCGCCCAGCAGGGCCTGGCTGAGGAAGGGCGCGGTGCCGGCGAACAATGCCGTCGAGACCTGGTAGGCCACGGAGATGCCGGTGTAGCGGATCATGGTGGGGAACAGCTGGGCGAGCACTCCGGCGAGCGCCGCGTAGTACATCGCATGCGGTGCGGTGGCCAGCACCATGCCGAGCATCGCCAAGCCGAAGTTTCCGGTCTGGATCAGCACGAACATCAACGGAAGCACCACCAGCTCGGGCAGCAGCATGGTGAGAACGGCCTTGCGGGGGTTGATCTTCGAGGTGAGGATGGCGCCGAAAGGCTGGATGATCACCTGGGCGATGAGGGCGACGGTGACGATCTGGAGGAATTCGGTGCGGCCGAAGTCCAGATCGGTCGTTGCCCAGGACAGCGCGAAGGTGGTTTTGACGTAGGTGATCGCCACACCGGTGACGACCGCGCCGATGGCCAGCGAGACGACCTTCCAATGGTCGCGCAGCAGTTCGACGATCGGGGTGCGTTTCTGCGGTTCCTTCTGGGTCGCGGCGATCATCTCAGGGGATTCGGTGATCTTGAGACGGATGTAGAGGCCGACGACGATGAGGATCGCCGAGGCGAGGAAGGGGATTCGCCAACCCCAGGCTCCGAAGTTCTCGGCACTCATGTAGGTCAGTCCGAGGAAGGCGACCGTGGCCAGCAGGTTGCCCACGGGTGAGCCCTGCTGGGCGAAGGCACCGTAGAGGATCTTCTTCCCCGGGGGCGCGAACTCGGTCGCGATGAGGACGGCGCCGCCCCATTCGCCGCCCATGGCCACGCCCTGGATGATGCGGAGGACGACGAGGAGGATGGGAGCGGTGAAGCCGATCTGCTCGTAGGTGGGGAGGAGCCCGACGCCGACGGTGGCCAGGCCCATGAGCAGGAGCGTGGTGATGACGGTGTTCTTGCGGCCGAATTTGTCGCCGAAGTGCCCGAAGACGATGCCGCCGAGAGGGCGTGCGATGAAGCCGACGGCAAAGGTGGCGAAGGCCGCCAGTGTACCCATCGCGGGGCTGACGTCTGGAAAGAAGAGCTTGCCCAGCACCAACGCCGAGGCGGTGCCGTAGATGTAGAAGTCGAACCATTCGATGGTGGTGCCGATGAAGGCTGCGGTCCCGGCCCGCCGTCCCTGCTTGGGGTCGATCGCCGGTGCCGGTGTCGCTTCCGTGTCCGGGATCGACGCTGATCCGTTGTTGCTCATGTGGTCTCTCTTGTTCGGTGGTGTCTCGTGTGTGCCTGTCATCACTGTTCCACTTGTATTACTCGGAGTCCAAGACGTAATCTCGAGGTTATTATTTGCGAATTCTTATCAATGGAGGTTCGGCGACATTACTCGGCCGCCGTCTTTCAACGGGAGGACCTCGGGATGGAGCTGCGACACTTCGCTGCGTTCACCGCTGTGGCTCAGGAGCTGCATTTCGGGCGGGCCGCTGAGGCTCTGCACATCGCCCAGCCTGCATTGAGCCAGATGATCCGCTCGCTCGAGAGGGATCTGGGTGTCCAGCTCTTCGAACGCACCACGCGCCGGGTCAGGCTCACCTCCTCGGGGGAAGCGCTGCTCGAACCCGCACAGGCGATTCAGGCTCAGGTCGACGGGGCCAGACGCATCGCTCGGGCCGCGCAAGAAGGAGTGGTCGGACGTGTGCGGATCGGCTTCGGCGGCAGCAGCGGCTACTCGATCCTGTCCCGGCTCTCTCGCGAGGTGGCCAGTCGGCAGCCGGGAATCAGCCTCGACCTGCAGCCGCAGACGTATTCGGGCGAGGCCGCTCTGGCAGTCCGCGATGGACTGATGGATCTGGCGATCGTCAGTCCGCCCTCGCCGGCCGGTGTCGATGTCCATGTCATCCGGCAGGAACGAGTCATGGTCGCCGTCCCCGCCGGCCACGACCTCGCCGACAGGGACCTCGTGTCGATGGCTGATCTCGCCGAGCAGCCGTTCATCTCCTACGCGCCGTCGCATGGTTCGCAGGTACGCGAGGTGATGATGCGCCTGGCCGACGAGGCGGGATTCCTCCCACACATCGCCCAGGAAGCGCCCGACCCCTACAGCCTGCTCGCCCTGGTCGGCGCACAGATCGGGATCGCGATCGTCGTCGAGTCCTCCGACCACATCCGCATCGACGGCGTCACCTATATTCCGCTCGCCGAGGGTGGAGATGCGTTCACACTGGCACTCGGGTGGCGCCGCAACAACCCTTCGGAGGCCCTGGCGCGGGTGATCGAGATCGTCCGCGAGATCCTGCCGGAGGCGGCTGAGGAGTGAGTCTATGACAGCATCGAGAAATCTTGAAGACTATGCTGCGAAGATGCGCGAATATGTGCAGTCGGGGTCCGACCTGGAGGTCGACGTGCGCTTCGTCGATATGCTCGCAGATCGCGCATCTCGCATACTCGACATCGGGTGTGGAATCGGCAGCGCTGTCAATGGGCTGCGAGTCAAGGGCCATGGGGCTTATGGAATCGACCCGAGTTCCGAGGTTCTGACCGTCGCCGGCGAGCTCTACGACCCGGCGTGGTTCCGTCGCATAGGTGCCGCTGACATCTCGACTGAGACGCTGGTCGACGAAGGACTGCCGCAGAGCTTCGACCTCGTCCTCATGTCCGGCAATGTACCCGCGTTCATTCCAGACCTGGATGATGCGGTCGCTCGGATCGCGGAGGTTCTTCGGCCCGGCGGCCTGCTCATCATCGGGACAAGCACACATGCACGAGGTGGGCCGAGCGATCAGGATTCTGCGTGCGCGGCCGCGGACCTTCAGGTCGAGCATCGATTCGGCGATTGGCACCTCGGGTCGTTCGACCATGGCTCGCCGTGGTCGGTCAGTGTCTTCTCCCGCCCAGGAGCCGGGCCGCACCACGGTTCGCCGGATGGGATGTTCGTCCTCCGGTAACACCGTCTGACGCCTCGCGAGTTACTTCAGCACGGGCGGCTGCAGGTGGGACGATCACATGCTGCCCGCTGCGGGCCCGGCGATTCCTACCAGGCGATCACGTGGGGGACGCTTACGTGCTTGAGCCCCTCGAGCCCGAACTCGAGGCCGAAGCCCGACTTCTTCACGCCGCCGAAGGGGATGCGCGGATCCACGGCGCCGTGCTTGTTGATCCAAGTCGTTCCCGCCTCCAGCCGGGCCGCGACCTTCTTGCATTCTTCGAGGTCGCCGCCCCAGACGGAGGAGCCGAGTCCGACTTCGAGTTCATTGGCCCAGCCGATGGCCTGTTCGAGATCGGAATATCTGATGATCGGCAGGACGGGGCCGAACTGCTCCTCGGCGACCAGCGGGTTGT
This sequence comes from Brevibacterium marinum, assembly GCF_011927955.1. NCBI lineage: Bacteria > Bacillati > Actinomycetota > Actinomycetes > Micrococcales > Brevibacteriaceae > Brevibacterium > Brevibacterium marinum. Next base: position 4,049,652 of record NZ_JAATJN010000001.1, read on the forward strand.
CGTTGTCGATGTCGGCGACGAGCGTGGTCGGGTAGAAGTAGCCCGGCTGCTCGGCCTGCGGGTCGCCGCCGGTGAGCACGCGAGCTCCACCGTCCTTGGCCGCCTGGACGAGCCCGGCGACGATGTCGTACTGCTGCTTGTTCTGCAGCGGTCCCAGCACGTTCTCCTCTTCGAGACCCACACCCATGGGTGACTGCTCGGCCACCTCGACGAGGGCGTCGCAGACCTGGTCGTAGAGGGAATCGGGTACGTAGAGGCGCTTCATCGCGGCACAGGTCTGACCGGTATTGATGAACGCACCCCAGAACAGATCACCGGCAATGGCGGCGGGATCGGCGTCCTCGAGCACGATCCCCGCATCGTTGCCGCCCAGCTCCAGCGTCAGCCTGGCCAGAGTGTCCGCAGCCGAGCGCATGATGGCCTGACCGGTCTTCGTCGAGCCGGTGAACATGATCTTGTCCACATCCGCATGGGAGGTCAGTGCCGCCCCGACCTCCCCGGAGCCGGGAACCGCGGTGAGGACGTCTGCGGGCAGGACCTGATTGACCACCGCGACGAGTGCCTGCACCGACAGCGGTGTGTACTCGGAGGGCTTGAGGACGACGGTGTTGCCCATCTTCAGTGAGGGAGCGAACTGCCAGACCGAGATCATCATCGGCCAGTTCCAGGGACCGACCGCACCGACGACGCCGATGGGTCCGTAGTGGAGCTCGGCGTGGGTGTCCTCATCGTCGACGAGGACCTCGGGTTCGAGTTCGAAGGCGGCGTTGGCGCGCAGCCATGCGGCGCAGGCGCCGACCTCGAAGCGGGCGTTGGGCCCGTTGAGCGGCTTGCCCTGCTCGCGCGAGAGCAGTTCGGCCAGCGCCTCGGCGGAGGCCTCGATCGCATCGGCGGCCCGATTCAGCAGCTCGCTGCGGTCCTTCGAGGTCCGTCCTGCCCAGTCCGGCTGGACCTTGCGGGCGCCGGCGACGGCGGTGTCGATGTCGGCTGTGCTCCCCTCACGGGTGCGGCCGACGATCTCGCCGGTGGCGGGGTCGAGCAGTTCACGTCCATGGGAGTCCTCGATGGACGAGCGCAGTCCTGCGAAAGTGGTGAAATCGGTGCTCATGATTCTCCTTTTCTGGGGGTGTGCGTAATCGTGGTGTGTGTGCGTGATCGCGGGGTGTGTGCGTGATCGCGGGGTGGACTCTCAGCCCAGGCTTCCACCTGTTCCGATGCCTGCATAGCGCTGGGGGTTCCTCGACCGGAGGACGAGGGCCCAGACGGTGCCGAAGACTCCGGGCACCAGCACAATGGCGGGCAGCAGCCAGAAGAGCACCGAGGCGCCTTCGAGGCCGATGAGGACGTTGAAGTTGATGACGATGGAGACGAAGAGGACGATCAGCCCGACCGCCGAGAGCCCGGGTGCGATGCCCCGCGTCCACAGCGAGTACTCCTCAGCATGCGAACGGAGGAAGCCGACCACCGCGATGGCCGTCAGCGCCATGAGGAGTACGAGCCCGAAGGCGCCCATGTTCGTCAGCCAGGTGAACAGTGTGACGACGGGAAACAGCGGATCCTCACTGCCGGATCCGGCGATCGCGAAGACGAGGATGACGATGAGGGCCAGAGCCGACTGGGCCAGGGAGCCGGCGATGGGGGCACCCGAACGACGTGAGGTTCTGGCCAGGAGCTTCGGCAGCACCCGGTCACGGCCGAGGGCGAAGAAGTAGCGGGCGACGATGTTGTGGAAGGCTACGAGCGCGGCCAGCAGCGAGGTGAGGAAGAGCAGGTTCGCGAGGTCGACGAACCACACCGGACCATGTTCTCTCAGGAAGACGAACATGAGGTCGGGCCCGAACTCCTGGGAGCGTCCGACGACGTTCGAGGCGCCCTCGGCGACGGTCATTGCCCAGGCGGAGAACGCATAGAAGACGGCGATGACGGACACCGCGATGATCGTCGCCCGCCCTGCCGTGCGCTTGGGGTCCTTGACCTCTTCGTTGTAGATCGCCCCCGATTCGAACCCCATGAACGCGGCGATCGAGAAGGCCAGGGCGGCACCGACCCCCGGAGCGAAAAGCTGGTCCGGCAGCATCCCGTCGGCAGTGACGCCTTCGGGGCTGTGGGCAAAGCCGATGATGTCGAAGACGATGACGATGAGAAACTCGGTGCCGACGATGACCCCGAGGACCTTCGCGGAGAAGTCGACCCTCAAGACACCCATGATTCCGACGATCACCCAGGCGATCAGTGCGCAGACCCACCAAGTCACCTGCAGACCGAACAGCGAGTCGAGGAAGGAGGAGAAGACGAAGCCGAACATTCCCGCGATGCCGATCTGCATCGAATTGTAGGCCACGAGCGCGGTCAGCGCCGCTCCCATTCCCACAGGCTTGCCCAGCCCCTTGGAGATATAGGCGAAGAAGGCACCGGCGTTGTGCACGTGCCGACTCATCGCCGCATAGCCGATCGCGAAGAGGACGAGGATGATGCCCAGGACGATGAACGACAGCGGGATCCCCAGCAGCCCGGTGACCGCGAAGTTGCTCGGGACTCCGCCTGCGACCACGGTCAGCGGCGCCGAGGCGGCGATGATCATGAAGACGAGCGCGAGAGTGCCGATGCGGCGGGAGTCGAGCCCCGTGGCGCCCGGTTCGCCGGAGATGCCGGTCGACTCGCTTCCGATGCCGAGATTCACGCCCATGTGATTCCCCTTACGATAGTGGCTGTACCATCAGGTTCTCTCATCGGCTGTGCGCGTGTCTTGGCTCTGTGGGCACGGCTCTTGACGTTCGGCGCAGTTCCAGAAGCCGCGGGGCGCACTCAGTTCAGGGAGTTCCGTCGGAACTGAGCCGGCGGGCTGCCGACAACGCTGCGGAAGAGCCGGGAGAAATGAGCCGGGTCGCTCAGGCCCCACCGGGCGCCGATTGCGGCGACCGGCACCTGAGCCTGCAGTGGGTCGGCGAGGTCCTGACGACAGCGAGCGATCCGACGGCGGCGGATCTCGCCGGATACGGTGTCGCCGCTGCCTTCGAAGACCTGGTGAAGGGCACGGACCGACATGAAATGTGCGGCGGCGATCGTCGACGGCGACAGCAGCGGGTCGGCGAGGTTGGCGTCGATGTGACCGGTGATCTCCGCCCACAGCCGCTGCCTCTCCCCCGGCACCTCCGCCTCGGCGAGTTCATCGGCCATGACGGTGGTGAGCAGGTCGACGACGTTGCCGGCCAACCGGACGCCCACCGATCTGCCGAGTGTGGGCAGCATCGCCCCGGCCTGAGTGATGATCTGCGTGGCGACGGCTCCGAGCTGATGCTCGGCGCCGATCGAGGTGGCGGTGAGCTGACGGACGGTGTCGGAGGGCAGGTTGACCCGCGACTGCGGGAACATCATCACATAGGAGGAGAAGTCGCTGTCGAAGCTCAGCGTGTAGGGGCGTGAGGTGTCGTAGATCGCCAGCGAACCCGGTGCCAGAGACACCTCACGACCGTCCTGGATGAGCAGCCCGTGCCCCTTGAGCTGGAGAGAGACCTTGTAGTAGCTGCTCGCAGTGTCGGCCCTGATGAGGTCGGGTGTACGCAGCACGGCGTGAGGGTTGGCGCCGATGTGGGACATGACGACGGAGTCGTAGTCGCGGGCGCTGATCGCTCCCCGGAAGCCGCCGCGACGCTGGGGCTCGGTGTCCAGCGGCACGAACGAGTCCGAGACGAGGGACTTCCATCCGTCGAAGTCCGAGGCTGTGCTCTCCAATAACATCTTCGTCCTCTGCCGAAACGACTGATCGGCGACCTCTGTGCCGGCGACCGCTTGGCGCTCACTCTATCCCCAACCACGCGGGGAGTCACGAGCAGTTCAGGATTGACCGACCGATTGGTCGTGATCGACCGACATCCGGGCGACGACATAGTCGAGCTGGCTGCGGAGCCCGGCGAAGTCGAAGGTCCCACCGCCGATGATCGCGGTGGTCTGTGCTCCGAGCAGGTACGTCAGCAGCACATCGGCCGCCGGCTCGAGGACCACCTCGGCGGCCAATTCCCCGTCGTCGTCGGCCTGGCGCAGCCAGCCGAGGATCCACGTGCGCCACAGGGCCATGGTCTCACGTGTGGTGCGGGCATGATCGGGACTCTGCGCGACCTCGGCGAGGAAGGACAGCACGACCCGAGCCTCGTCGTGGAGTTCGGGAGTGATCGGAAGGACCTCGTGGGCGAAGGCCCGCAGCGCAGGGACGCCCCGCAGATGCGCGGTCGAGAGTTCGACGCGGCGGTTCGTGGCCGCGAAGACGAAGAGGTAAGTGGCGGCGAGCAGGTCGGATTTGGAGGCGAAATAGGATTTGATCGCGCCATTGGCGAACCCGGCCTCGGCAGCGATGTCGCGCATCGTCGCCCCGGCCAGCCCCTGGCGGACGATGATGCGCAGGGTCGCGGCGACGAGTTCGCGGCGACGCTGGTCATGATCCACGATCTTGGGCATGCTCTCTCCGGTCTCCTGCTCTTGACTTTATTTTCTCCAAGCGTAGGTTATTACGTGAGTCAACACACATATCCTCGCTGCAAAGGTGCACACATGTCCTGCCATTCCACTCCCGCCGGGCTTACCCCGTTCTCGCTGCCGACCGAGGACGAGATCACGACAGTGACGTCGGTGATCCGCGATGCCGGGCACTTCCCCGCCGAGGCGCGACTGACCTACGTCGGTCTGCTCGATCCCGTCCGCGGCCAGGACCGCACCGTCGACGAGGTGGACCGTCGTTTCCGTGCCCTCGTCCTCGACAAGTCCGCCGGCACGGCCCGTGACATCATCGTCTCCGCGACGCATGCGCGCCTCGATTCCGTGACCGAGGTGGACTCCACCACAGACGGCGAGTTCCCCGTCATGGAGGAGGAATTCGAGCTCGTCGAGGAGGTCCTCGCCGCCGATCCGACGTGGCAGGAGATCCTCTCTCGTCGTGGCCTGCCCGTGGAACAGGTCCGTGTCGCACCGCTTTCGGCCGGCGTCTTCGAATATCCGGAGGAGTCGGGCAGGCGGATTCTGCGCGGGCTCGCCTTCCACCAGCAGCACGAGTCCGATTCCGCCTGGGCGCACCCCATCGACGGACTCGTCGCCTATGTCGATGTCACCAACAAGTCCGTCGACCAGATCCTCGACCTCGAGGACGTGCCGGTGCCCGGCGAGCACGGCAACTACACGGATCCGGAGCTGACCGGTCCGGTGCGCACCACGCAGAAGCCGATCGAGATCACCCAACCCCAGGGGCCCAGCTTCACCCTGTCCGGGGGCAATCACATCGAATGGGAGAAATGGTCATTCGACGTCGGCTTCGACATGCGTGAGGGTCTCGTCCTGCACAACATCGCCTTCAGAGACGGCGAGACCACCCGCACGATCCTCGACCGGGCCGCGATCGCGGAGATGGTCGTGCCCTACGGCGACCCCTCGCCGGTGCGGTCCTGGCAGAACTACTTCGACACCGGCGAATACCTCGTCGGACAGTGGGCGAACTCGCTCGAGCTGGGGTGTGACTGCCTGGGCGACATCACGTACCTGTCACCGTGGGTGGCGAACAACCTCGGCGAACCTCGACAGATCAAGAACGGGGTCTGCATGCACGAGGAGGATGCCTCAATCCTGGCCAAGCACTATGACCTGTGGTCGGACGTGGCCTACACCAGGCGCAATCGCCGCTTCGTCATCTCCTTCTTCACCACCGTCGGCAACTACGACTACGGCTTCTACTGGTACCTCTACCTCGACGGGACGATCGAGTTCGAGGCCAAGGCCACCGGCGTCGTCTTCACCTCGGCCCTGCCGAACGGCTCGAGTGATTTCGCCTCTGAGATCGCACCGGGACTCGGCGCCCCGTTCCACCAGCATCTCTTCGGGGCGCGCCTCGACTTCGCCCTCGACGGCGGCAAGTGCCGGGTCGAGGAGGAGGACGTCGTGCGCCTGCCGACCTCGCGGACCAACCCGCGCGGCAATGCCTTCAGCCGCAAGCGCACCGTGCTCGGCACAGAGCTGGCCGCCCAGCGCGACGCGTATCAGTCGAAGGCTCGGACCTGGGTCGTGTCGAACTCGGATTCGGTCAACCGCCTCGGCGAGCCTGTCGGCTACAAACTGCATCCGATGGGTCTGCCCACACTGCTCGCGGCCGAGGACTCGTCCATCCACCGTCGGGCGACGTTCGCATCGAAGGCACTGTGGGTGACGCAGTATCACGAGGACGAGCGCTATCCGACCGGGGATTTCCCGAACCAGCACCCTGGCCATGCGGGCCTGCCGGCCTGGACGGCCGCCGACCGGAATGTCGACGGTGAGGACATCGTGGTCTGGCACAGTTTCGGACTCACACACTTCCCGCGCGTCGAGGACTGGCCGATCATGCCCGTCGACACCGTCGGGTTCAAACTGCGTCCCGAAGGCTTCTTCGACCGCTCCCCCGTCCTCGATGTGCCGGCGCCGGAGTCAGGCGGACACTGCGAAACGGCCGGCGGCGGCTGCTGCGAGGAGTGAGCGTGGCTGAGTTCATCGTCGCCAACGGGCGCATCTTCACGAGCGATCCCTCGCAGCCGTGGGCCGAAGCCTTTGCGGTCAGGGATGGGAAGATCGGCGCGGTCGGCAGTCTCGAGGATGTGCGATCGTCAGCTGCCACCGCCGCCGAGGTGGTCGATCTCGACGGTCGGTTCGCCATGCCGGGCCTCGTCGACGTCCATGCCCACCTCGGGCTCGGCGGACGTCAGCTTGCGTTCGAACTGCAGGTTCTGCCCAGCGATGGCGTTTCCGGAATCGCGGCGAAGGTCCGCGAGTGGCTCTCCGAGTTGGAGGCCGGCCAGTGGGTGGTCGGCGGAATCGTCGGATCGACCGTGATGGACGATCTGACTCATCACGACCTGCGCACCCTCGACGAGGCGGCAGGCGGTCATCCCGTGCTTCTGCGCGATGACACGATGCACAACCGGTGGGTGAACTCTGCCGCGTTGGCGATCCTCGGCATCACGGAAGAGTCTGCCGATCCAGAGGGCGGGACGTATGTCCGCGACGCCGATGGGCGGCTCAACGGGGTTCTCACCGAGCTGGCGTGCGGTCCGGCAGAGGCAGCCGTCCTGGACGCGATCGAGGACGTGGCCGCCTACCACGCGAAGGCCATCGGCACCGCGGTGCAGACGCTGAACTCATTCGGCGTCACCGGCGTCCAGGAATCCGCGACGATGGACTATGCGCTGCGGACGCTGCACGATCTTGATTCGGCGGGCGATCTCACGGCGCATGTCGTGGCGTCGATGCCGGCTCAGCCGTTCCTCGAAGAGGGCATCACCGGTGAGGAACTGTACCTGGTCGGAGATGAGAACCACTCTGCTCATCTGCATCCGACCTTCGCCAAGTATGTGCTCGACGGTGTGCCGATGACTCGCACAGCGGCCTTGATCAATCCCTACCGGTGCCACCATCCCGACCGAGGATGATCCCAACTTCACCGGCGAGCCGCTGTGGGATCCGGACGAGCTCATCGCATCGCTGCGAGCACTGGCCGATCGAGGCCTCAACGCAAAGCTGCACGCCACAGGCGATGGCGCGGTGAGGATGATCCTCGACGCCGTGGAGGTGGTTCGGAGGGACCACGGTTGGGACACTCGATTCCACATCGCCCATGTCGAGTATGTCCATGATGACGATCTGGCTCGTTTCGCCCAGCTTCAGGTGGTCCCCGACGCCTCCCCGTATCTGTGGTTCCCCTCGGTGATGCAGGAGTCCATGGCCAAACAGGTCTCCGCTGAGACCTTCGAGCGCTCCTGGCCGCTGCGACGACTCATGGACTCCGGTGCGCTGGTCTCCTGCGGTTCGGACTGGCCGTGTGCAGCGCCGACGCCGGACCCCTGGACGGGCCTGGCCACGCTGATGACGCGGTCGAACCCCGATCCTGCGGTGACCGGTCAGCTCAATGCCGATGAGGCGCTGACGGTCGAGCAGGCTCTCGCGGCATTCACCCGCAATCCGGCTCAGGCCATGGGGTTGGGCGAGGTGACCGGCATGCTGCGCCCCGGAATGTCAGCCGACTTCATCGTGCTCGACAGGGACCCGTTCACCTCCTACCCGGCACAGCTGCATGAGACAGCGGTGCTGAGGACCTATTTCGCAGGAGATCTGGTCTACGCAGGGCGAGGGTGACCGACCTGAAGGCAGCCTGAGCCTCAGAGCTGACGGAAGAAGTCGTCCGTGGTCGCGTTGGGGTGCTTCGCCAGGGGTGTGACGTTGACGTTCATATAGGCGAACATCGGGAATCCCTGGAAGACCGAGTGGAGGAAGTCGAGGTCGTCGACCTCGTACATCGAGTAATTGGAGTACTCCCCGACCACGCGCCAGATGCCCTTCATGATTCCGCGTTCCTGAAGGTCGGCGGAGTAGGCCTTCTCCTTGACCTGGAAATCGGCTTTGGTCTCGTCCGACATCGACTCGGGGAATACGACGTCCATGCGTGCCAAGAACAGCATATGGTCCTCCTGCTCGGTTCAAGTGGGTGATTCGAGGGCCACTATAGACGCACACCGGGTGACGCAGGGCAATCGTCCACCAACTCGACGCCGAAATTGACCCTGCGCGCACGGGCCACGGCACGACTTGCCAGTGCGCGCAGAGTTCCCGTCCGGTCACTGTCACACGGTGATTCGGGTCATTAATCTGTCCCCATGAACGCCACCGATGACAGTGCAGTCGACCGAACAGGCTCGATCAGTGCGCACAGCGAGAATTTTCCCACCGACCTGCCAGACGACCATTTCGACTATCTGATCGTCGGCGCCGGATCCTCCGGATGTGTGATCGCGCGCAGACTCATCGACGCCGGTAAGAAGGTGTGCCTGATCGAAGCCGGTGGGGACGAGACGAACCCGAACATCGATCACCTCAACACCCTCGGCCTGATCTGGCATTCGGCGCAGGACTGGGACTACTACACGACCCCGCAGCCAGATGCGATGAACCGCAAGATCCACCTGCCCCGCGGCAAGGTCCTGGGCGGATCGAACGCCCTCAATGCCGTGATCTGGGTCCGCGGCGACGCCTGGGACTACGAGCAGTGGGTCGACTCCGGCTGCCCCGGCTGGTCCTGGGACGAGGTCCTGCCGGTGTACAAGGCCATCGAGAACTACGACGGCGAGACCACCGAAGCCCGCGGCACCGACGGCCCCATGGACGTGCGCATCGGCTACGAACGCAATCCGATCCAAGAGGACATGGTCACCGCCGGCGAGCAGACCGGGCTGACCTACAACCCCGACTACAACTCGGGCAGAGTCGAAGGCATCTCCCGGATCCAACTCAATGTCCGTGACGACAAACGCCTGAACACGTGGCGCGCCTACCTCAAGCCCCGCCTCGGCGATGGAAATCTCACGATCCTGACCTCGACACATGCTCGTCGACTGCTGCTCGAGGACAAGACGGTCACCGGCCTCGAGGTGGACTTCCGTGGACAGGTGGGGACGGTCTGCGCCGGCGAAGTCATCCTCACCACTGGTGCGCTGGCCTCCCCTGAGCTGCTCATGCGGTCGGGGATCGGCCCTGCCGCAGAGCTGCGCGACGTCGAGGTCGATCCCGTTCACGATCTGCCCGGGGTGGGCAAGAATCTGCAGGATCATTGGCTGTCCCCGGTCATCTTCACCACCGGGTCCCGGCCGGTGCCGATGGGTGAGGTCGCCCCCGCCGAGGTGCATCTGTTCTGGAAATCCGATCCCGACCTTCCGGTGCCCGACACCCAGCCCCTGTTCTTCTCCGTGCCGATGTATGCCCAGGATTCCGCACCGAACGTGCAGTCGGGACCCGAGTACGGCTTCACCCTCCAAGGCGGGCTCGTCCGACCGGCCAGCCGCGGCGAGGTGAGGCTGAGCGGACCGAATCCGCAGGATCCGGCTCTGGTCGATCCGAACGTGCTGTCAGAACAGGCCGACGTCGACGCGTTGGTGGCCTCGGTCAGACAGTGCAGGGAGATCGGACGCGCCGAGGCGCTGGCGCACTGGCAGCCGAGAGAGATCTTCCCCGGTCCCGAGATCAGCGATGACGAACTCGAGGACTACGTCCGCGGTTCGGTCGTGACCTACCACCACCAGGTCGGCACCTGCCGCATGGGACAGGACGAGACCGCGGTCGTCGACCCTTCGACGTTCGAGGTCCACGGGCTCGAGGGCCTGCGCATCGCCGATGCCTCGATCATGCCGCAGGTGCCCACGGGCAACACGAACGCCCCGACGATCATGATCGCCGAACGCGCGGCCGCCGTCCTCGTCGGCTCCTCGGTCGAGGGGATCACCGCTCCTGGGCGGTGAATTCGGCCTCGCCTGCCCTCCTCTCGAATCCGCTCGGATAGGATTGTCATTCGAGACCGTTGAGGAGGGCATGCGCGTGAGCAGCAATGAGGCGACCCCCGCTTCGAAGTCCGGCCGCGGAGTCCGCTCGCAGACTCTGGAGAGGGCCCTTGATGCTCTTCAGCTCCTTGCCGACGGTCGGCAGCGGACCAGCAAGGAACTCGCCGAAGAACTCGACCTGCACCGCTCCATCGTCTATCGGATCCTGCGCACCCTGGAGGACTATTCCCTCGTGGCCCGCAGCGCGGACGGACGGTTCCGGGTCGGGCTGGGCATGACGGCCCTGGCGAAGTCAGGAATCGGCGACCTCGAAATCGAGATCGTGGCAGTCCTGCAGGAACTGTCCAACGTCACCTCGGCGACGGCGATCTTCTGCGCACGACAGCGCAATGATGCTGTGGTCCTGTCATCGACCCGACCCCTACAGAGTCCCGCTTCCGTCGCCGTCCGCACCGGCAGCCGATTCCCCGTGGACACCAGCGCGCCCGGCCTGGCCCTCCTCTCCCTGCAGCCGCCGAGCGATGAGGACGTCGATGAAGTCGCCCTGGCCCGTCAGACCGGATACGTCCACACCAAAGGAACACCTTTCGTCGGACTCGAGGCAGTGGCCTCGTCCGTGCGGATGCTCGATGGCCAAGAAGCCAGCCTCTCGCTTCTGTTCCCCCTGGGCAATGGCGATGTGCCGCTCATGGTCAACGAGCTGCGCACCTACAGCGAACGGCTCACCTCACCCGCGGACGACTGGCAGCTCTGAGAACGGGCGGTCCAGACCCCGGGGCAGCGTTGCCACTATCCGTTTTGCGAAAAGTCCGGGTCTTCTTCCCTGACTCCATTGTGTGCCATGCACCACATTCGGTAGATTCAATGCTCACATAGAGAGCAGAAAAGCAGAACATGCTCGATATGAGAGCAAACACTTGAGCACAGTCGGACATCGACGTCTGCCCGAGAGGAACGAATGATGAAGAGCATCGGCATCATCGGCGCCGGAGTCGCCGGACTCCACCTGGGACTCCAGCTGCGACAGCACGGGATTGCCACGACCATCTACACCAACCGCACGCCGGAAGAGGTGGCCGACGGTCGGGTGATGAACAGCGTGGCCCATATGCATGTCACTCTCGAGCTGGAAGAGGACCTCGGCATCAACCACTGGACCGAGGACCAGTACTACTACACCCACCATTACCACTACAACGGCTGGGGCGATCAGCGTACCTACCAGGGCAGCTTCGCCGCACCCTCACGCACGCTCGACTACCGGATCTACCTCCCTCGACTGATGGAGGACTTCACCGACCGCGGCGGTGTGATCGAGTACCGCGATCTCGGGGTCGCCGACATCCAGAACCTCAGCGAGATCCACGATCTCGTCGTGGTGTCGACCGGCAAGGGCGAGATCGGAGCGATGTTCCCGAAGCGAGCCGACAAGTCCCCCTATGATCGCCCTCAGCGGAAGCTGGCGGTCGGATTCTGGAAGGGCGTCGAGCGCTGCGACCCCAACGGGGTCGCGGTGAGTGTGATCCCAGGCGTGGGCGAACTCCTCGCAATTCCGATGTGGTCCTTCTCCGGTGATGTGATGGCACTCCTGTTCGAAAGCGTGCCCGGCGGCCCACAGGAGGCCCTGACCGACCAGCGCTATGCCGATGATCCCGAGGCCTACCGGCGCCTCACCCTGAATATGCTCAGGGACTACCACCCGACGGTGTTCGACCGCGTCGATCACGACGAGTTCCGCCTCCAGTCCGACAAAGACATCCTCCAAGGCGCCTTCACACCGGTCATGCGCGAAGACTACGCCCGCCTGCCCAACGGCAGATTCCTCCTGGCCTTGGGAGACGTGCATCTGACCATGGACCCGGTCCAGGCACAGGGCGCGAACTCGACGGCTTACTCCGCCCGAGTCGTGGGAGACGCGATCGTCGAAGACGATGTGTTCGACGAACGCTTCATGAAGAAGGTGGCATCGCGGAGATCCGAGCGCCTCGAGGCCGCCAACGACTGGATCAACACGATCATCCACACTCCCACCCCTCCGCAGATCCCCGCACTCTTCAGCGCCATGGTCGACAACCAGGCTCTGGTGGACGAGTTCACGGAGAACTTCAACCACCCCATCCGCCAGATCGACCTTCTGGCCAGCGAGGAGCGAGTCGAAGCGGCCGTCAACCGAGCATCCGCCTGAACCTCGAGGTCACCACCTGACTCCCACGCTCTTCGAGCCGAACACAGGAGCCCATCATGCACAAACTGCTCGTGCTGTACCCCGAACCCACCGATCGGGCCGCGTTCATCGACTACTACACCAACTCCCACCTGCCCTTGGCCGAACAGCTGCCGGGCATCCTGACCTGGTCCTACTCGGTCGACGTGTCCGCAGACGATGAGGGCAATGCGCCCTACTTCGCGGTCTTCGAAGCAGAATTCCCCGACAAGGACGCATTTGCCACCGCAATGGCATCACAGATAGGGCGGGACGTCGCCGCAGACGTGAGCAACTACGCCACCGGCGGCGCCGTCATCATCGACTTCGCAATTTCCGGAGGAGAAGACTCATGAAGGATCTCAACGACGTCCAGCAGCAGTTCCGTCAGGCAATGGCCCATCTGCCCTCTGCCGTCAATATCGTGACCACAGAGGGCAAGCATGGAAAACTCGGCATCACGGTCAGCGCCGTCTGCTCGGTCACTGACTCACCGCCGACGGTGCTTGTCTGCGTGAACCAGGCAAGCGCCGCCCACGACGTCTTCACGAACAACGGCGTGGTGGCCATCAACGTCCTCGCCGGAGAACAGTGCGAGCTCGCACGTCATTTCTCCGGGGCGACCAAGGTGCCGATGGAAGACCGGTTCGCGTGGGACATCTGGGATGACGACACCACGGCTCCGACTCTCAGGGATGCACGAGTCGCTCTCGTCGGCAGCATCAAGAGCACAACGACCCAGGGAACCCACTCCGTGGTCTTCGTCGAGATCGACTCGATTCGAGTCAGAGACGAAGCAGAAGGGCTCGTCTACTACGGTCGCAGCTTCCACCGAGTCAGCGAGCTGACAGCGATCTGAGATGAAAGACAGCCCAGCCGATCGCAGCCCGGGCACCGACCTGAAACCGAGGTGGCTGCGCGGACAGTCGCCCGAAGAGGCTCGGGAAGTCGGCACCGAGCTCTACTATCCGCACCGCCTGCGGATTCGGGGAGTCGGTCGTCGATTCGAGATGCGGGCGACGGCGACCGAGGTCGGCCCCCTGTCGATCGGGACCCTGAAATACACAACCCCGGTCACGGTCGAGACCGGCCCCTACGAGGAGGCCTACCAGGTCAACATCGCCCTCAACGGCTCGTTCAGGACATCCGCGGGATCGCGCGCCATAGTGGCGAACCGACAGCAGGGCGCCGTCTACCGACCCGATGTCGACACGGCGTTCAGCGGCTGGGACGCGCCCTGCACGATGTTCACGGTCAAGATCGACCGACCCGAGTTCGAGCGCATCACCGAACACTATCTGGGAACGCAGCTGCACTCTCCGATCGACTTCACGCTGCCCCTGACGGTCGATACCGGTGACGGTGCCGCATGGATGCGATCCGTCCGTCTTCTGGCGAATCTGTCTCAATCGGGGGCTGCCGGACCGCTGCTCATCGATCACATGGTCGAAGAGGTGATCATCGGCCTGCTCTGGGCTACTGAGCACTCGCTCCATAGGCATCTGCAGGGTGCGTCTCCGGCGTCCGCATCGGCCCTGCGGCGAGGCGTCGAACTCATCCACGCGATTCCCGAAGAATCGCTGACACTGGACACTCTCGCCCAGTACGCCGGTGTCAGCGGTCGATCGCTTCAGATTTCCTTTCGCCGGGAGCTGGGCCTCTCCCCCATGCAGTACCTCAAATCCGTCCGCCTGGACAGAGTCGCTGCGGCGCTGCGGGAGTCGGAGGCCTGCGATTCCCCCGTCTCCGAGGTGGCCCAGCGCTTCGGCTTCAGCCACCTCGGCCGATTCGCCTCCGACTATGCCGGCCGCCATGGTGAGAAGCCGTCGGAGACCTGCAGACGGAGTTCGCACCGCTGAGTCGGGGAACCGTGGCTTGCTCCGTCGGCTCCTCGGTCGAAGGGATCACCGCTCCTGGGCGGTGAAGCTCGCCTCGTAGCCACTGCGCTGATTCTTCTTCGCGTCAAGCTGGTTCGGCACCAGCGCGGCGAAGATCCTGTCGCGGATCGGCGTCGGCAGGAGGCTGACGACCCTGACGCCCGGGCCGATGAAGCCGGGCACGGTGACCTCGAACCGTGGTCGTGCGGCAGCCTTGACAACGGCACGGGCCACCTCGGCGGGGGTGAGCAGCTTCGCGGCACCACTCGAGGTCCCGGCGGCCAGCGTGGTGTCGACGACGCCGGGCATGATCGCGGTGACGCGGACGCCGGACCCGCGCATCTCCGCACGGACGGCCTTGAGGTACCCGAGCACACCATGCTTCGTCGCGGCATAGGTCGCCTCCCCCGGTGTGGGCAGGATCGAACCGGCCGAGGCCACGGTGATGAGGTGCCCACTGCCACGGGCGACCATTGCCGGAGCCGCGGCCTTGATCCCGTTGATGACGCCGAGCAGGTTGACCTCGATCTGCGCCCGGGCCGCCGAGTCCGGTTCCTGCTCGAAGGGGCCGACCCACATCAGACCCGCATTGCCGACGACGATGTCGACGGGCCCGAGATCTCGGGCCACTGCGGTCAGGAACTCCTTTTGGCTCTCAGGGTCCGCGACGTCGAGCCTGTAGGCACGGACTCCCAGCCGGGAACCGGTGGCTTGGGCCTCGTCGAGGTGGATGTCGCCGATGGCCACCTGCGCCCCGGCGGCACTGAACCCGGCGGCGATCTCGGCGCCGATGCCCCGGGCTCCACCCGTGATCGCCACGACCTGCCCGGTCAAGCTGCGTGGCCGGCTCATACCGCCACCCGTCCTCTACGTGCCTCGCGCGGCCGCTGAGTGCGCATCTCGCGCTCCAGCTCCCGCAGATAGTGGTCGAAGTCGACCTGCATCGTATGTCGCGGCGAATCGTAGAACTGTCGCTTGTTCCGCTGGTCGTCGGAGTGCATCCGGCTCGTCATCTCCTCACGGTTCGGCAGCTCGTACTCGCCGGTCAGCACCTTGACGGCCATCCGGCTCTGCGCCTCCGCCAGCGGCATCACGGCGCCCACGGGCTGGAGCAGGCCGATGAAGAACAGACCCGGATGGTCGGGATGGACCATGCGCTTGAACAGCGGCAGGTCGTTGCCCTCGGCCGAGACCAGGTCGGGATCGAAGAACGGGAAGTTCACCCGATACCCCGTCGCCCAGACGATGAGATCGGCCGGGGCTTCGCTTCCATCGGTGAACACCACCCGATCTCCGTCGAGGCGCTCGATGCCCGGTCGCACCGTGATCGCACCCGCACCGAGGCGGTCCCTGATCGTGTCCGACTGCACCGGATGCGATTGGCCGGGTGCGTGTTCCGGGGTGGGCAGCCCGAATCGGCGCAGTCCCCCGGAGAGCAGCGCGGCCAGACGCAGCCGCAGGGCCGTGGCCCACCACGGCGCCCAGCCCGGCAGGGCGACCTGGTCGGCGGCGAAGCCGAACAGCGTCTTCTTCATCACCCACTGGCCGCGGCGGATGGAGAGATTGACCCGACGCGCGCGATGGGAGCCCTCGACCGCGATGTCCATCGCGGAGTTGCCGGCACCGACGACCACGACATCGCGGTCGGCCAACTGCTCGCCGCTGCGGTAGTCGTGCGCGTGGATCTGCTCCCCGTGGAAATGCCCCGGGTAGCCGGGGTCGGGCCAGCGGGCGTCCCAGTGGTGGCCATTGGCGACCATCACCGCCTCGTAATGGCGGGTCTGCGTCGCGCCCGCCTCGGGCTCGCCGTCGGCCCGGTCACCGGCGGAACCGGCAGCGGCCGTCGAACGGATGTCGACGTCCCAGCCGCCGTCGGCGCCTCGGCGAACATGGGTCACCTCGGTGTTGAAGGTGATCGTGTGGCCGAAGTCGAAATGGGCGACGTAGTCGCGGAAGTAGGCATGGACCTGATCATGGCTGGCGTAGTCGGGATAGTCGGCCGGCATCGGGAAGTCCGAGAAGGCCATGCGGGGACACGAGGTGTTGATCTGCAGGGTCTCGTAGCAGGCGCTGACCCCGTTGGGATTGTCGAAGAGCCAGTTGCCGCCGAACTCGCTGCCCTTCTCGAAGCAGTCGAAGGGAACGCCCGCCGTGTAGAGGGCCTTGGCCGCGGCGAGACCCGAGGCTCCGGCTCCGATGACGCACACGCGGGGCAAGGTGTCATCCGGTGGGATGGGCGCGGTCACCTTCGGAGCTCGATGTTTCTGTCTGACGTTGTAAGGCATGTCACAATACTGCCATTGAAAATCAGAATTTTCACTACACTGGAGGAATGAATGTGCAAGCCTCCGAGAACTTCCCCGGCACCTCCTCGGCGGGCATGTGGCGTGGAACCTCACGGGCCGACCGCGACGGGGCACGTCGTGAGCGCCTCCTCGAAGCCGCTCTCGAGCTGTACGGGACACTCGGATTTCGGGCGACCTCCATCCAGGCGCTGTGCCACGAATCCAGCGTGTCGAGCAGATCCTTCTACGAACTCTTCCCCGCTCGCAGGACGGGACACACTGCGGAGGGCGGGGCAGCACAGGAGTCGCTGTCGGCGCAGGAATCGCTGCTCGAACACCTCTACATCGTCCTCAACGCGGAGATCGGCGAGGCCATGGCCACGCTGACGATTCCGCCCTCGACGAGCCTGCGCGACGCGACCGTCCACGTCGTCTCCGCCGCACTCATGCCGATGCTGCGCGATGAGCGCAAGGCCCGCGTGCTCGAGGTCGAAGCCGTCGGCGTCAACGAGTCGCTCGAAGCCAGGCGGAGGGAGACGATGCGCATGCTCGCCGCGGCCGTCGATTCCGCGTTCGTGCGGCTGCAGTCCGCCTTCGACCTGCCCGACCGCGGTTTCTCGCCGAAGGCGAACGGTGGCGATCTCACCAGCATCATCGTCGTCGGCGGGATCACCGAAGCCCTGGTCCAACGCGTGCACACCCCCGTGCCGGAGCGCACGTCGACCACAGCCTTCCTCACTCACATCGCCGAGGTGGCCATGCGCGCCTATGGGGTGGCTCCCGACCGCGGTTCATGACACGATGGCTCTATGATCGGCCACCGGTTCCGGCGTCGATGAGGGGAGACAATGGCTGTTTCGCAATCGCGATCGAGACGGGTCACGGGAGCTGCCGTACTGGCCATCGTCCTGGCGCAGTGGTTCGGGACCTCGCTGTGGTTCAGCCCCAGCGGCGCC
Organism: Brevibacterium marinum; assembly: GCF_011927955.1. Classification (NCBI taxonomy): domain Bacteria; kingdom Bacillati; phylum Actinomycetota; class Actinomycetes; order Micrococcales; family Brevibacteriaceae; genus Brevibacterium; species Brevibacterium marinum. Next base: position 4,067,307 of record NZ_JAATJN010000001.1, read on the forward strand.
GTCGATGGACTCTCGGCCTGGCTCGGTGCGACACCCGCACAGTTCGGGTGGCTCATCGCCGCCACCCAGATCGGCTTCATCTGCGGAACGCTGCTGAGCGCGGCGACCGGGATCGCTGACCGCTTTCCGCCCGAGCGGATCTTCATCGTCTCGAGCCTCATCGGTGCCGGACTGAACTTCGTCTGGACCCTCGGCCCCTCGGACCTCGCGCTCGTCTGGATCTCTCGCTTCCTCGTCGGCATCAGCCTTGCGGGCATCTACCCGATGGGGATGAAGATGATCGTCAAACGGGCCCAGGCGAAGTCCGGGCAGGCCCTTGCCTGGCTCGTGGCGATGCTCACCCTGGGCACAGCGATGCCACAACTCCTGTCGGCGGTCGGTGCCTCCCTGCCCTGGCAGTCGATCATGTGGGGCTCGTCCGCCCTGGCCGTGCTCGGGTCCGTGCTCATCGCCATGATCTCCGGTCGAGGGGCGTCGATCTCGGGCAGCGGAGCGGCTCGGGCGAGCGCTGCGTCCGCGCCGTCGACGACCCCGAGGGCCGCTGGAGAACCGGCGCTGCGCAGACTGTTCCGAGACCGGATGTTCCGAGCTGCGGTCTTCGGGTACGCGGGCCACATGTGGGAGCTCTATGCCTTCTGGGCGGTGGTTCCCACACTCGTCATCGCTGCTGTGGACGAGAAGAGCGACTCCACCGGCCTGGCGACGACGAGTTTCCTCGTCATCGCCGCCGGGGTGGCCGGATGCGTGCTCGGCGGAATCATCGGCCGCCGGACCGGCGGTGCTGCGGTCGCCGCTGTGGCGCTCGCGGGCTCGGGACTGATGTGCCTGGTCTACCCGCTGCTGCCCGACGTGGGTCCGATCCTCGTCGCGGCCTTGGCGCTCTGGGGCTTTCTCGTCATCGCCGACTCCCCTCAGTTTTCGGACCTGGCCGCCCGTTATGCTCCCGCAGAGCTGACGGGAACAGGGCTGACGGTGATGAACTCCCTCGGCTTCGCCGTCAGCGTCATCAGCATCGTCGTCCTCCAGAGCCTCATCGTCGACTTCGGAGCCGTCGCCGTGTGGCTGCTCCTGCCCGGCCCCGTGCTCGGCCTGCTGGCGATGCGCCCGCTCATGCTCGGGCGAAGGGCGCCGAGGCTCGATCCAGGCGAGCGATCTCGTCCGCGGTGAGTGCGAGCCCCGGTGCGGCCATCAGAGCATCGAGCTGCTCGGGCACCCGCGCCGAGACGATCGGGGCGGTTGCGCCCTTGGCCAGCAGCCACGCCAGTGCCGCCGTTGCCGGTGCCGCATCGTGGGCCTCGGCCACCGCGACGAGTTCGTCGACGGCCTTGAGTCCCTCGGCGCTGAAATAGCCCTGGACCATACCTCCGCGGCTGGCCCCCTCGAGGTCGTCCTCGGTGCGGTACTTACCGGTGAGGAACCCCGCGGCGAGGCTGAAGTAGGTGAAGACGCCGAGGTTGTGCTCCTGAGCCAGCGGCCGCAGCTCCGCCTCGTATTCGCGACGTTTCACGAGGCTGTGCTGCGGCTGGATCGCCACGGGCGCGGCCAGATTCTCGTGCTCGGCGACGGCCAGCCATTCGGCGAGCCTGTCCTTCGAATAGTTGGACACGGCGACATACCTGGCCTTACCGGCACGCACGATCTCATCGAAAACCCGGGCAACCTCGGCGATGGGGGTCACCTCATCATCGCGGTGCGCATAGTAGAGGTCGACGTAATCGGTCTGGAGGCGCTCGAGGGAGGCGTCGATGGCGGTGCGGATGTAGGCGGGATCCTGCGTCTTGTGGTCGGGATGATCGCCGACCTTCGTGGCGATGACGACCTTGTCGCGGTTGTCACGGGCGGCGAGCCAGGAGCCGATGATGGTCTCCGACTCGCGGCCGGTGTTGCCGGGCACCCACGCCGGATAGGACTCGGCGGTGTCGAGGAAGTTGCCGCCGGCGGCGAGGAACGCGTCGAGTACGGCATGTGAGCCGGATTCGTCGGCGGTCCAGCCGAAGGTGTTCGTACCCAGGTTGATGGGGAAGATCGAGAGGTCGGTGCCGGGAATCTGTACCTGCTGCGTCATGATGCTCCTGTGTCGGCTCGGGGCGGACGGCGGGTCGCGGGTGGTCGTCCATCCGGTGCAACGACAGGCTCAGCGGCAAAAATTCCTCAGGTTGGGCGGTGTGCCAGGGGCCGCCTCGTCGAGGAGGTGGACTGCTGAGAAGCCGGACTACTTGAGGAGTCGGTCCATTCTGCGGTCGCTGAGCTTCTTCCCTCCGGTCTGGCAGCCAGGGCAGTACTGCAGTGATTTATCGGCGAAGGAGACCTCCGCGATGGTCGCTCCGCACACCGGGCACGTCTTTCCGGTGCGGCCGTGGACCCGCAACCGGCGCTTCTTCGCCGCCTTGACCTTCTCCGGAGGCAGCTCGACCAACGTCTCCCGGGCCCGACCGAGAACCTCACGCACCGTCTCGAGCAGTGCCGGTGCTTCGACGCCCGAGGCCGGGGCGAACGGGGAGAGCTTGGCAGCATGGAGGATCTCGTCCGAGTAGGCGTTGCCGATGCCGGCGATGAGTTCCTGGTCCTCCAGGACGGTCTTGATCCGAGAGGTCGAACCGGCCAGTGCCGAGGTGAACTCATCTGCCTCGATGGACAGGGCGTCGGGCCCGGCCTTGTCGATGGCGGGCACCTCGGCGCGGTCGGACACCAGCGAGACCGCGGCGTTCTTCTTCGTTCCCGCCTCACTCAGGTCGAAGCCGGCACCGGATGCCAGGTGGATGCGCAGGCCCAGCGGTCCCTTTCCCATCTTCACCGGGCCGGTGGGCACAACATCGTGCCAGACCAGCCAGCCGGCACGGGCGAAACGACACACCAGCTCGAGGCCGTCGAATTCGACGATGAGGGCCTTGCCGACGCGAGAGACCCCGCTGATCTCGAGTCCGCTGATCGCGTCCAGCGGGGGATCAGCGGTCTTGAGGATGCTCAGCTCCCCGATATCGGCGCGGGTGATGAAGTCGCCGACGACCTTCGCGCGCAGGAAGCTCACCAGTGCGTCGACCTCGGGCAGTTCCGGCATGGTCCCAGTATGCGCCCTGGTCGGGGCCGAGACCACCGCCCTTGTGAGTCCTGTGCGCGAGGGCTAACGTGGACAGATCACGCATGTGCGTGCAGCGCCATGTTCATCGACCACTGCAGAAGGAGGTTGACGATGGCAGAGAACGTCGCCCAGAAGCTCATCAACTCGCATCTGGAATCCGGGACGATGCAGCCCGGCAACGAACTCGGGGTCCGCATCGATCAGACCCTGACCCAGGATGCGACCGGAACCCTGGTCATGCTCGAGCTCGAAGCCCTGGGCCTCGACCGGATCCGCACGGACACCTCCGTGCAGTACGTCGATCACAACCTGCTGCAGACCGATGAGAAGAATCCTGAGGACCACATGTTCCTCCGCTCGGCCGCGCAGCGGTTCGGGCTCTGGTACTCGCCCGCCGGCAACGGGGTCTCCCACCCGGTGCACCAGTCGAGGTTCGGAAAGCCCGGTGCCACCCTCATCGGCTCCGACTCCCACACCTGCGCCGCCGGGGCACTCGGCATGCTGGCCATCGGCGTCGGCGGGCTGGAAGTGGCCATGGCGATGGCCGGTGATCCCCTCTACATCGCCGCTCCCGAGGTCATGGGTGTCGAACTCACGGGAGAGCTTCCGGACTGGGTCTCCGCCAAGGACGTGATCCTCGAGATGCTACGCCGCCACGGAGTCAAGGGCGGCGCCGGCAAGATCATCGAATACCACGGCGAAGGACTCAAGAACCTGACCGCCATGGACCGTCACGTCATCGCGAACATGGGCGCCGAGCTCGGAGCCACCGCAACCGTCTTCCCCGCCGATGACGCGGTCAGGGACTTCCTCGAAGCCAGCGACCGAGGAGAGGACTTCACCCGGATCACGGCGGACGAGGGCGCCGAATACGACCTCACCGACTCCATCGATCTCTCACAGCTCGAACCGCTCATCGCCGCACCGTCCTCACCGGGCAATGTCCGTCCGGTCCGAGAATGCACCGATGAGGAGGTCTTCCAGGTCGTCATCGGCTCCTCGGCGAACCCGGGTCTGCGAGACTTCGCCGTCGTCGCCCAGATCCTCGAAGGCAAGCGGACCGACGGGCAGGTCTCCCTCGACGTCAATCCGACTTCCCGGGAGATCCTCGCCGATCTCATCGCCGGCGGCTGGCTGACGTCGCTGGTGGGATCGGGTGCCCGCATCCACCAATCGGGCTGCATGGGCTGCATCGGCATGGGACAGGCACCGGCAGTGGGCCGCAACAGTCTGCGGACCATGCCGCGCAACTTCCCCGGACGTTCCGGCACCGACGAGGACGCCGTGTGGTTGTGCTCGCCCGAGACCGCAGCGGCCGCGGCCCTGACCGGGCGCATCACCGATCCGCGGGATCTCGACATGGACTATCCGCAGGTGAAGCTGCCGGAGAAGTTCTCCGCCAACCGGTCGATGCTGGTCCCGCCGCTGCCCGTCGAGGAAGCACGCGAAGTGGAACTGGTCAAGGGATCGAACATCTCCTCCCTGCCGGACTTCGAGCCGCTGCCCGACGACATCGACCTCGAGATCCTGCTCAAGGTCGGCGACAACGTCTCCACCGATGAGATCATGCCCGCCGGCTCCCGGGTCCTGCCCTACCGCAGCAACATTCCCAAGATCTCCGAATTCGTCTACATCCAGGTCGACGACACCTATGCCACACGCGCCGTCGAGCACGAGGGCGGTCATGCGATCGTCGGCGGTGAGAACTACGGTCAGGGGTCCTCCCGCGAACACGCCGTGATCGCCCCGCGCTACCTTGGCCTGCGCATCGTCGTCGCCAAATCCCTGGCACGCATCCACTGGCAGAACCTCGCGAACTTCGGCGTCCTCGCCCTCGAGTTCGCGGATCAGGAGGACTACGCAGCCCTCTCGCAGGGCGATGTCCTCCAGTTCCGCGGCCTGCGCGATGAGCTCGGCGCCGGTGAGACAATCACCGCCGAGGTGGGCGGCCGAACGTACGAATTCCGCCACACGCTCTCGCCCCGGCAGGTCGATATGGTCCTCGCGGGAGGTCGCATCGCCCAGCGGAGTCAGCACGAGGCCGGCCAGAAGGGCTGAGGCACTCAATCCGCGCACTCCCCCGCCCCGTTGCCCTGGGCGGTTTCCGAATGCCACTTTGAGAAAGTGAGCAACCCTTCGGGCGCTGAGCAACCTTTGCTGGGGTTGCCCAGCGCCCGAAGGGTTGCTGAGGGCTCACGGCGCGACGAGGAACCCACGCAGCAGGGCAGCGGTCCCGTCCAGGTGCTCGGCCATTGCTGTCCGGGCCGCCACGGGATCTCCGGCCAGGATCGCGTTGTGGATCCGCTGATGCTGATCGTGCGAGTGGACCAAGTTGGGTTCGATCATCGGAATCCGCTCAAGCAGCTTGTTCGCCCGGGTCCGGCTCTCCACCATGGAGCGCACCAGGCTCGCCGAACCCGTGACCTGAGCCCAAGTCAGATGCAGCTGGGAGTCCAGACGCCGGTAATCGGCCAGGCTCGACTGGCGGCTCGTATCCACGGCCGCTGCCAGCTGTGAGCGCTGAGCTGCGGTGAGGTCCTGCCCGGCGGCCACCTCGGCGACACCCATCTCAATCACTCGGCGCCACGTCAGTGTGTCCTCGACCTCCGCAGCGGAGAATCCAGCATCGTGCTCGAAACCTGCTTCGTGAGCGGCGCCGTGAACCTGTGCCACCTCCGGAGACCGGGAGACGAAAGTTCCACCACCACGACCCCGGCGGACGTTGACCCACCCAGCGGCCTGCAGTTCCGAGATCGCCTCACGCAGGGTTGCTCGGGACACCCTCAGCTGCTCGGCGAGTGCACGCTCAGGCGGGAAGCGCTGGCCGGGCGGGATGATCCCGAGCCGGATGATCTGGAGCAGACACTCGATCGTCTCTTCGAAGATGTTGGCCGAGCGAGCAGGCGCGATCACCCGCAACGCGGCTGCCTGGCCGGTGGGCACCGCCGCTTCGTCTCCCTGTGTCACTGCCGTACCCGTCTTCTCATGCGAGCAGCGCGTCCCTCGACGTCATGCCAGCGGCTTCTCATAGAGGCGTGGTGTAGGCATTGGTCAGCCCCCCATCGACGGTGAACGACTGCGCGGTAACGAAGGATGCGTCGTCGCTGGCCAGAAAGGCCACGGCCGCTGCCATCTCGTCAGCCTCGGCGAAGCGTCCCATCGGCACATGCACCAGACGCCTGGCCGCCATCTCCGGGTCTTTGGCGAATAGCTCCCGCAGCAGGTCGGTGTTCACCGGCCCCGGGCACAGCGCGTTGACTCGGATTCCCTGCTTCGCGAACTCAACGCCCAGCTCTCGCGACATCGCGAGCACCCCGCCCTTCGATGCGGTGTAGGAGACCTGCGAGGTCGCCGAACCCATCAGCGCCACGAACGAGGCCGAGTTGATGATCGAACCGCTCCCCTGCTTGCGCATGTGCTTCAACGCTGCCTGTGAGCAGAGGTACACCGAGGTCAGGTTGATGTCCTGGACCTTGCGCCACACGTCGAGGCCGGTCTCCGTGATCGAAGCATCGGCAGGAGGGGAGACTCCCGCATTGTTGAAGGCGACATCCACACTGCCGTAGGTGTCGAATGCCGTCTGGAAGAGGTTCTCCACCTGGTCCTGACCGGTGACGTCGGTCGACACGAAGAGGCCTCCGACCGCCTCGGCGGCGGCTGTTCCGGAGTCTTCGTCGGTGTCGGCGATGACGACGTTCGCCCCTTCGGAGGCAAGACGCTTCGCGGTTGCCAGACCGATTCCGCTGGCCCCTCCGGTGACGACGGCGGTCCGCCCCGGAAGACGCCGGCAGATGATCTGGTCCGAGGCCGTCGCTGCTGAGTCATTCATGTCATGTCCTTCGTTGAGAGATCTGCAATGTGAGTGTCTGGGAACAGTGGAGCACTGGCTTCTGCCTTAGGTGGACGTTTTGGACCGATCTCCGGGGCGAACATCGGTCCGAAACGACCAGCTAAGCGTGCCGCTCAGCCCTGCCGAGCAAGCCTCGGCTGCCGGTCAGTCCGTGGCGATGAAGAGGTTCTTCGTCTCCGTGAACGAATCCATCGCGTGCGGGCCGAGTTCGCGGCCGATGCCGGAGCGTTTGAACCCGCCGAAAGGGGTCGAATAGCGCACCGCCGAATGGGAGTTCAGCGACAGCGCCCCAGAGTCGACGCCACGGGCGACGCGCAGCCCCCGGCCGACGTCGCGGGTCCAGATCGAGCCCGACAGTCCATAGGGCGAATCGTTGGCCATCGTGATCGCCTCGCCTTCGTCGCGGAAGCGCTGCACGGTCACGACGGGCCCGAACACCTCGTCGGTGACGATGCGATCACGCGGTGACTTCGGGAGCACTACCGTCGGCGCCATCCAGTACCCTGCCCCCTCAGGGGCGCTGCCGGTGAACGCGATATCGACTCCGTCGAGGAATCCGGCCACACTCTCGTGGTGGCCTGCGGAGATGAGCGGGCCCATCTCCGCCTCCTCGAGGCTGGGGTCGGTGACGACGACACCGGCCACTGCGGGCTCGAGGAGTTCCATGAACCGGTCGAAGACCGAGTCGGCGACGAGGATGCGCGAACGCGCACAGCAGTCCTGGCCGGCGTTGTCGAAGACGCCGTAGGGCGCGGTGGCTGCGGCGAGTTCGAGGTCGGCGTCGTCGAAGACGACGTTGGCGGACTTGCCGCCGAGTTCCAGAGTCGTCCGTTTCATCGTCTTGGCCGCATCGGCCATGATCGCCTCACCCACAGCGCTCGATCCGGTGAAGACGATCTTTGCGACCCGGGGATCGTCGGTGAACGTCTGCCCGACGACGGAGCCCTTGCCGGGAATGATCTGGAAGACACCGTCGGGAATACCCGCTTCAAGAGCCAGCTCGCCGAGGCGGATCGCCGTCAACGGGGTCAGCTCGGCGGGTTTGAGGACCACGGTGTTGCCCGCGGCGAGCGCGGGCACGAACCCCCATCCGGCGATGGGCATCGGAAAGTTCCACGGCACGATGATCCCGACGACCCCGAGCGGTTCGTTGAACGTGACGTTGACTCCCCCGGCCACGGGGATCTGATCGCCGAGGTGGCGCTCGACTCCGCCCGCGAAGTAGTTGAGGACGTCGCGGACGTTTCCGGCCTCGCCCCGGGCGTTGCCGATCGTGTGCCCGGCCTCGGCGACCTCGAGTGCGGCGAGATTGTCGATGTCCTCGTCGACCGCCCGTGCGAAGGCACGCAGGAGTTCGGCCCGCTCGGCCGGTGCCGTGGCCCTCCACCGGCTGAAGGCGTCGGCGGATCGCCCGATCGCATCTTTCGTAGCCTCGGAGCTGCGAGCATCGACCGAGGTGATGAGTGCCTCGGTCGCAGGATTGATCACTTCGGTCATCGGCGGGCCTCCGCTTCCGTTTCGGGTGTCGGGGAGTTCAGGAGTGTCGTCTTCGGTGGCCTCCGGCGCTGGGCCGCGGCCTCAACGAGGCCGGTGAACAGCCGCAGATCGTCCAGCGTCTCCTCCGGGTGCCACTGCACCGCGAGCATCGAACCGTCCGGGGTCTCGAACGCCTCGACACAGCCATCGTCGGAGCGTGCGCTCACAATCAGGCCCTCGCCGAGGACGTCGATGGCCTGATGATGGTGGCACTCGACCGTGGCTTCGGCTCCGATCAGACCGGATACGGTGGTCTCAGGAACGGTCGACACGGCCACCTCGGCGAATTCATCCTTCTTCTCCGCCTCGTGGGCACCGTAGCCGTCGAGGTCGGGCAGATGCTGGTGGAGCGTTCCGCCGTGGACGGTGTTGACGACCTGGGCGCCGCGGCAGATCGCGAATATCGGCACATTCGCGGTGCGGGCGTGATGGTACAAGGTGGTCTCGAAAGAGTCGCGACGCGTGTTGGGAACCTGGGTCCGCGGGTGAGCCTGTGCATCGTAGAGCGCTGGGTCGACATCATCGCCGCCGGTGAGGATGATGCCGTCGAGTTCAGCCACCTCGGACAGGTTCCAGGGGTCCTCCGGGGGCAGGAGGACGGTGCGACCGCCGGCCCGGGTCACGGCGGTGACGTAAACGCTGGGCAGGAAGGCAGCGTCTCGGTCCCAGACTCCGAATTGGCCGCGACCGTAGTAGGTGGGCAGCCCGATGAGCGGGCGGCGGGTCGTTGGGCCAGGGGCTGCTCGTTCGAGGGAAGGCTCAGAGTCGCTCGAAACCACGCCGGACCTCCCAATCGGTGACTGCGGCATCGAAGGCCGCCATCTCCACACGGCCTGCGTGTGTGTAGTGATCGACGACCTCGTCGCCGAAGGCTCGGCGCGCGACGTCCGAAGTTTCAAAGGCGGCAACGGCATCGTGGAGACGGCGTGGGATTGTCGGCGCATGCTGTGTGTAAGCGTTGCCTGCGAGCGCCTCCGGCAGTTCGAGTTCGTTCTCGATTCCGTGGATACCGGAGGCGATGAGAGCGGCGGTCGCAAGATACGGGTTGGCGTCGGCTCCGGGAACGCGCTGTTCGAATCGCAGCCCGGGCCCGTGGCCGACGATGCGCACGGCACACGTCCGGTTGTCCCAGCCCCAGCCGACTGTCGTGGGAGCGAAGGAGCCGTCGGCAAAGCGTTTATAGGAGTTGATGTTCGGAGCGTAGAGGTAGGTGAAGTCGTGCTGGGTGGCGACGACCCCGGCGACGAAGCGCTTCATCGTCTCCGACATCTCGGTGCCGTGACCGGTGGGAAACACCGGCGTACCCGCGGCGTCGCTGATGCTCATGTGGATGTGGCAGGAGCTGCCTTCGCGGTCGTTGGGTTTGGCCATGAAGGTCACCGACTTACCCTCCTGGTCCGCGATCTCCTTCGCGCCGAGCTTGTAGACGACGTGGTTGTCGCAGGTGGCGAGCATGTCCGTGTAGCGGAAGCCGACCTCGAGTTGACCGAGATTGCATTCGCCCTTCGCGCTTTCGGTGTAGAGGCCGGCGGCGTCCATCTCGTTACGCAGACGTCGCAGATAGCCCTCGACCTGCCCGGTGCCGAAGAGAGAGTAGTCGATATTGTATGTGCTGGCGGCTTCCAGATTGCGGTAGTCGCCTGCCATCGCTTCGCGGTAGCCGGTGTTGTAGAGGACGAATTCGAGTTCTGTGGCACCGATCGAGGAATATCCCAGTTCGTCGAGTCTTTCGAGCTGAGCCTTGAGAACCTGTCGCGGGGAGACGGTCAGTGGTGATCCGTCGAGGAAAGCGAGATCGCATTGGACCATCACCGTCGCGGGATGCCAAGGAATGCGACGCAGGGTCGAATAGTCGGGGACGAACATGAGGTCGCCGTAGCCATGTTCCCAGGAAGTGAGCTCGTAGCCGTCGACGGTATTCATCTCGACGTCGGCGGCCATGAGGTAGTTGCAGCCCTCGGTGCCGCTGTCTTTGACCTCATCGAGGAAGAAGCGGCCCGTGATCCGTTTGCCCTGGAGCCTGCCCTGCATGTCCGTCGCGGCGACGAGTACGGTGTCGACACGACCGGCGGCGATCTCTGCCTGCAGCTGTTCCAGGGTCAGGTCTGACGAAGTCACGCTCATGGTTCCTCTTCTCGGTAGCCCACTCGGGCGATGCGTTCGCATCGTTGCGACGGCCTGCATCCCTGCGGTGGTCACACATCGCTGTGCTGGCGGCTTGCGGCGGTTCAGGAATACTCTCATATTTAAGGTATGTCACCGAACCAATCACGCGCAATAGTTGGCGCAAAATCAGTGACGATACCGCTTTGAGGTCTGTGAAAATACGTATTGACAAACCATTTACGCGGTGAGAAGCTCAACAACAGAACAGAGCTGTGAACGACATTACGCACAATTTTCGTGCCTTCCGCACGCGTTCATGCACGCTTCGGTCTCGGTGTCTGCGCCCGACGAACGGCCTGGCTCCAACGATGCCGATCGGTCAGCGACGACCGATCCGGGACTGAGGACTGAACCGTTCTGGTTCGGCCCGGCGAGTCGATTCGGCCGACCCGCTGGATAGCCAGCCGGTCAACCGGCGGTCGGCCAGCCGGCCGCCAGTCAGCGGAAGCAATCAATTCGAGAAGAACGGTGTTCTCCATGGACAATGAAGCCGCTCCACCCAATGACCCGGCGTCCAGCCCGACGCCGCACGAGGGCAAAGGCAGCGCAGACGCTGCGGCTCCGGCCCTCAGCGCTGACGAGGCCGGCCTTGCCGAACTCGGATACAAACAGGAACTCAAGCGCGGAATGTCGGGGTTCGGCAATTTCGCGGTCTCATTCTCCATCATCTCCATCCTCGCCGGATGCATCACTTCCTACAGCATCGCGCTGGGTTCGGGCGGGCCCGCCGCGATCACGATCGGCTGGCCGCTGGTCGGCATCTTCGTCCTCTGTGTGGCGCTAGCCATGGCAGAAGTCTGTTCGAAGTACCCAACGGCGGGCGGCTTGTATTTCTGGGCCGGACGCCTGGCCAACCGCGACAAGCGGCATTGGGCCTGGTACGTCGGATGGTTCAACTTCCTCGGAGAGGTGGCCGTGACCGCAGCCATCGACTACGGTGCGGCAACGACCATGATGGCCTTCGCCGCCCTGACCTTCGGTGTGGTGCCCACAGCGCTGAACACGTTCTGCCTCTTCCTAGCGATCATCGTCGCCCACGGTCTGCTCAACACCTTCGGAGTCAGCCTCGTCAATCTGCTCTCCGGCGTCTCTGCCTGGTGGCACATCATCGGCGTGCTCATCATCGTCGGCGCACTGTGGATCATGCCCACCAAGCACCAGTCGTTCAGCTGGACCACGACAGCCTGGCACAACGAAACCGGGTTCACTTTCATGCCCTTCGTCTTCCTCATGGGCCTGCTCATGGCGCAATACACCTACACCGGCTATGACGCCTCGGCCCACGTTGCCGAGGAGACGAAGAACGCTTCGATCGCAGCGCCCAAGGGCATCGTCATGAGCGTGCTGATCTCGATCATCGGCGGCTGGATCCTGCTGTACTCGATCACCGCAGCCATTCAGGACGGTTCGGAGGCCGGGCTCACCGCACTCAACGCCACAGCGACCGGCCTGCCGCCGGCGCAGGTGTTCCTCGATGCCCTGAACAATCCTACGATGGCGAAGTTCCTGCTCTTCATCGTCTGCGGCGCCCAGTTCTTCTGCGGCATGGCATCGGTGACAGCGAACTCTCGGATGAGCTATGCATTCTCACGAGACGACGCGATCCCCGGCTCGAAGCACTGGAAGAAGGTCAATCCGCGCACCGGCACTCCCACAAACTCGATCTGGCTGTGCATCGTGCTGTCGACCGTTCTGACAGTGCCTGCACTGTTCAACGAGACCGCATACCTGGCAGTGACGAGTGTGGCGGTGATCGGACTCTACATCGCGTATGTCGCACCCGTGCTGCTACGCCGGCTCAAAGGCAATGCATTCACGCCCGGTCCGTGGAATCTGGGCCGCTGGAGCGCGCTCATCGGGTGGATCGCGGTGATATGGGTGATCTTCATCTGCATCCTCTTCGTCCTGCCCCCGACCCTGCCGATTACGATCTCGACATTCAACTACTCCCCCATCGCCGTGTTCGCGGTGCTCATCATCAGCGTCGTGCTCTGGTATGCGCGCGGCAGGAAGCATTTCATGCAGCATCTCGACAAGGAGCAGCTGGCGACGGACGAGAAGAGGCTCCTCGACGAAATCGACGACTGAGCATTTGAGCCTCGCCGGAACTCACCGGGAGTGACAGGCAATCAGACGGAACGGCAACCCTGCAGGGTCTGAGCAACCTCCCGCGCAGTGCACACAAAGTCAGCAACCCTCCGGTCACCGAGCAACCTGCAGAGGGGTTGCTCAGCGCCCGAAGGGTTGCTGAGGTGTCAGGCGGAGCCATGCGGCGCGGACATCAGCGTGGTGGCGATACTCTCGCGGCGCGGATCACTGCGCCAAACGGCTCACGCGGTCTCGGACTTGTACTTGTCCTCGATTGCGCGACCGACCTCTTCATCGATGTTGCGCCAGTACTGGAAGACGTTGGAGAGCACTGGCTCTTCGACGCCGTCCTTCAGCGCTCCGACGACGGTCTCGATGAGGCCCTGACGCTCCTCTTCGGAGTAGACTTCGCGGACCAGAGTGTGGGCCTGACCGAAGTCGTCGTCCTCTGCGTGCAGAGTGGCGGCGCTGCGGACAAGCTCGCCGTCGGATTCCCACCGAGCTTCGACCTGCGCCTCCTCGGCCTGGTACGGGCGACCGTAGGAGTTCGGGGCATAGTTCGGAGCATCACCCGAGTGGTGGTACTCCATCTGGCCTTCCTTGTCATAGGAGTTCGTCTTCGTGACGGGCGCGTTGACCGGCAGCTGGTTGAAGTTCGTGCCGATGCGGTTGCGCTGTGCATCCGGGTACGAGAAGACGCGGCCCATCAGCATCTTGTCCGGCGAGATTCCGGTGCCCGGCACAGTGTTCGAGGGACTGAATGCGGCCTGCTCGATCTGTGCGAAGTGGTTCGACGGGTTCTCGTTGAGGGTGAACTTGCCGATCTCCATGAGCGGGTAGTCCTTCTTCGACCATGTCTTGGTCAGATCGAAGGGATTGAAGCGGTATGTCTTGGCTTCTTCGTAGGGCATGATCTGGACGCTGACGGTCCACGACGGATAGTCGCCGCGCTCGATCGCGTCGAAGAGATCACGACGGTGCATGTCGGCGTCTTCACCAGCCATCTGGCCAGCTTCCTCATTCGTCATGTTCTCCACACCCTGGTCGGTGTGGAAATGGTACTGGACCCAGAACCGCTCGCCCTCGGCATTGGCCCACATGTAGGTGTGCGAGGAGTAGCCGTTCATGTTCCGCCAGCTCTTGGGCAGACCGCGGGGTCCCATGAGGTAGGAGACCTGGTGCGCCGATTCGGGGGACAGCGACCAGAAATCCCACTGCATGTTGTTGCTGCGCAGCCCCGAGTCAGGTGTGCGCTTCTGCGAGTGGATGAAGTCGGGGAACTTCATGGGGTCGCGGACGAAGAAGATCGGGGTGTTGTTGCCCACCATGTCGAAGTTGCCGTCTTCGGTGTAGAACTTCAGGGCGAATCCGCGCACGTCGCGCCAGGAGTCCGGCGATCCCAACTCACCGGCGACGGTGGAGAACCGTGCGAGCATCGGGGTCTTTGTGCCCTTCTGCAGGAACTTCGCCCGCGTGTAGGCGGACACATCTGCAGTGATCTCGAGTTCGCCGAAGGCTCCCGAGCCCTTGGCGTGAGGGCTGCGCTCAGGTACGCGTTCGCGGTCGAAGCGAGCCAGCTTCTCGACGAGCTCAACGTCATGGAGGAGGAGCGGTCCGTCTGGGCTGACACTCAGGGAATGCGCGTCGGACTCGCGCGGCTTACCGGATTCGGTCGTCGAGGGCTTCGAACCATCGAAACCGGGGTGTTCTTGATCAGCGTGTTTGGTCATTGCTTCTCCTTCAACCGATTGAGCGACAGGGTGCAATCATCCCGTCCGCTTCACTCATCATATGACGAACATCAATCGTCGGTGTGCGGTGAAGCGGAAGCCAGATCACATCCACCCTGATATCGAGTTCCTGGCAGCGGGCAGAAGACTGTCGCAGCCACTTTTCACGCTAGCCAGGTTCCGCATTCGGTACAACCAAGGCCACCCTCCCCAGTATTCCCGGCCCTCACCCTTCGGCTGTTGCGTCGCTTCCACTGCCTGCCGAGATCGAGCCTGAGCCGCCTCCCGCACCCGAGTCTGCGCTGGAACTGCCGGAGTCGGAGCTTCCCACACCGTCCTGCGAGCCGGAACTCAAGCTGCCGCCCGAGGAAGCTGCTCCCCCGCCGGAGGTATCCGCTGCGGAACTGCTGGAGCCGCTCGAACCGCTGCCGGCTCCCGCGGTGTCGTCGCTGGTGGCTGCGGATGAACTGGAATCAGCACCCTGGTCGGTCCCCGTCTGATCGGCGGACGAGGAGGTGGTGGAGCTGCCTTCGTTCGCCGAGGTGGACTGGGCTTCGCTCGTCGTCGAGTCCTCGTTTCCGCTTCCCTGGTTCGGGTTCTGCACAGGATGCGGATCCGCCCCGGAGGAACCAGGATCGGCGGTGGAGCCGCCGTCCTGGGACGTTCCGGAGTCGTGACCGGCTCCAGATTGTCCAGACACGGATCGTGAGATCTGTGAGGTCCCGGGCGAGATGTCGGCATCGGTGAGTGATTCGGCCATCACCACGGCACCCAGCACCACGGCACCCAGTCCGATTCCGAATGTCGCCACCCCGATGGTCACCGGGTAGAGCACTCGTTTGCGACGCAGCTTCTGCCACCACGACTTCGGTTCGTCGCCGACTGTTGTCGCCTGACCGTCAGCTGAGGCATCAGCGGATTTGTCGCTGAGGCTTCCGAAGGTGCTCTCAGTCTGGCCGGCAGCGACAACGGCTGATCGCTGTGTCTTGGCAGCGAACGACTTCGCCCTGACGGCCGGAGCGAGCTTCGTGCCGACTTCCCTGATCTTCTCCTTTCCCTTGTCGAGGCTGCTGGTATAGAGCGTCACCGCGAGTCCGGTGATGATGCTCGCGACCCCTGCACCGACGACCGTCCCGGCGACACCCAGTTGTCCGCCGATCACCGACGAGGTGGCTGCGGCTGCAGCACCGGCGAGAAGCTGAGTCGCGGAAACCCTGCTGTCGCTCTTCTCCTTCTTCTCGGCTTTGCCCTTCTTGTCGATGTCCTGCAGAGTCGTCTCCGGCGGCGCCTCAGACTCAGCGAACGTCCCCGGTTCAGCGAGCACCTCCGGCTCGGGCTCGGTGTCGCGGCGTATGGGGTTCGGCGGCATGACCGGCGCGGTCACGTGGTGCGTCGTCGTTGACGCGGATGCGAGTTCCTCGGTGATCATCGGAATGGTCTGAGACGGGTTCTCTGCTTCTGTTTCATACTGCTTCGACGCCAATGTTCCTCCAGAGACTATGACTGGAATCAGTATCGAGCTCGCAGGTGCGGGTATCCTGACACGGCCCCTCGCAGCCTGAGATACAGCTGGGAGCAGATTCCGCGAACGTGGCCCCCTACCTGGGATAACGCCAAATTGTGTGACCTGGGATACAGTCGACTGACACCATTTTGGCAGGAAAGGCGACCGCGGCCCTTCAGCCCCTGGGGGTCAGTGCAGAATGGCTGCGTCGAAGCGATACGGGAACTCGTCATCGTCGTCGAGGCGAAGCAACTGAAAGCGGGGTCGGTCGGGGACAGCATTCAGAGTGATCGCGAACTGCCCGGAACCGGCGAACCTCGTCGACATCTCCAGCGCACGCTGCTCGGACTCGGATCCGCTGCTGTCTTCGACCATGCGATTGCTGTCTTCGACCATGAGGTTGAGCGCGAAGCACGGGGCGCCCAACTCGACGAGCGAGACTGTCTGCTCCCCGCGAAATGTCTTGGGTTCGGCCGATGTCACCGGGTGCACTTCTCCGTCGATCTCAAGTGCCACCTCGGCGCCGATGGGAAGGAACGTGCGCGCCAAGCCCGGCAGCGGGGAGAACACGGCAGGGCGATCCAAGCGCGCAATGCTCAGCCGCCACCGTCGAAGGGACGGTGTCAGGGTCTGGGAGTCGGTGAGAGAGACGAGCTCGGTCGTCTCACCGGCACCGTTGGCCCACGGTACCGGTTCGAGCTCGTCGAATGAGGTGATCACACGCATGAGATCACCGTACCGTTGACGCATCACCGGCCAAGAGCGGCAGTACCGGTCAGAACGTCAATTCAAGACGAGGCAGAATGGGTGACCGACGGGGTCGAGGAAGACGCGGAAGGTCTCTCCCGGCTGCTCCGCCGCCTTCCCCGCACCGAGCTCGGTCACGGCCGCCTCAGCGGCGTCGAGGTCATCGACGATGACGTCGAGGTGCATCTGCTGCGGGTGGGTCTGACTGGGCCAGCCGGGTGCGCGGTAATCCTCGACCTGCTGGAAGCAGATCGGCGGCCAGGAATCGGATGTGATCTCCGCCCAGGTGCCGTCGTCATCGACCCTGAGCTGCCAGTCGAGGAGTTCGCCGTAGAACTCAGCGAGCTCGCGTGCGTCAGGGGCGTCGAGAACGACGACGGGCTGCTTTGCGATAGCCATGCTGAGAGTCTACGCCGAGGGGGTGACACATGACAGGGCGCTGCTGGTGCCGGCTCTCATGACCCAAGCCGGGAGAGCCCCGATGCGGAGACGGCCTTCTGCCCTAGAATTGTTGAGCAGTTCCGGTGTGTGAGGCTTCCTCACCGCCGATCGACGATATGAGGACCATGATGAGCACACACTCACTGCCAGAGGCGGATGTCCGCTCGGTGTACATCATCCATGACAACCCTGATTGGATCGCGCCGTTCGCACAGGCACTCGAACGCTTCGGCATCCGCTGCGTCGAATGGCTGCTGCCAGACGCCTCCATCGATCTCACTGCGCAGCCGCCGTCCGGCCTGTTCTGGTCACGGCTGTCCGCCTCGGCGCACACACGCGCCGATCCGCACGTCAAGGAATACGGTCGCGCAGTCCTCGCCTGGCTCCGTGCTGCGGGACGCACCGTCATCAACGGGGCGGACGTCTACGAACTCGAGGTGAGCAAGATCCGTCAGCACCGCGAGCTGGCCAACCGCGGCTTCGACGTACCTCGTACCTCGGCGGTCTTCGGCAGCGCAGCACTGTCCGAGGCGGCACGCGACTTCGCCCCTCCGTTCATCACCAAGCACAATCAGGGCGGCAAGGGCCTCGGCGTGCGCCGTTTCGACTCCCACGCCGACCTTGATGAGGCTGCAGGCGACTTCGCCCCAGGAGGCGCGAACGAACCGATCGATGGGATCACACTGGTCCAGGAGTACGTGCAGCCGGCACAGCCGTTCGTCACCCGTGCCGAATTCATCGGCGGACGATTCCACTATGCCGTTCGCGTCGATGTCTCCGACGGGTCCTTCGAACTGTGCCCCGCTGAGGCCTGCGAGGTCCCAGGCGCGCCGGGTGCGGCCGTCGACGGCGAGGTCACCGCACCCGTCGAGCCTTTCTCCCGACGAGAGGACATCACCGCACAGTCTCCCCTCATCGTCCGATTGGAGGCGCTCCTGGCCGAACTGCACATCGACATCGCCGGAATCGAGTTCATCGAGACCGCCGACGGCCGTGAAGTCGTCTACGACATCAACACGAACACGAACTACAACCCGAGTGTCGAAGATGCCGAGCGCAGGGCCGGGCGTACCGCCGCAGCGGATCAGATCGCGCAGTTCCTCACCGCGTTACTTGACCAGATGCCGGAGGAGCCGGTGCTCACAAAGCCTCGGTGACGGTTCAGTGAAGCCTCGGTGACGGTTCAGTGAAGCCACGGTGACGGTTCAGCTAGTCTCGAATGCATGACCGATTCCCGACGCGCTGTACTCCGGCGGCTTCTCTCGATGATTCGCGAGGTCCGACCAGACCGGCGAGCACTCGTGGCGATCGATGGTCTCGACGGGGCCGGCAAGACAGTTCTCGCCGAGGAACTTGTAGAGTTGGCCGCCGAAAGGCCGTCAGACTCGGGTGACGACCGCCCGGTGGCTTCGATGAGCATCGACGGGTTCCACCATCCTCGTGCGGTGCGCTATGCCCGCGGCCGGGGCCCTGACTCCTTTTTCCACGATTCCTACGACTATGGTGCGTTCGTCCGATCGGTGGTGGACCCGTTCCGCGAAGGCGCTCCGATCGTTCCTGCGGTGTGGGACGTCGAGGCTGATGAGTCCGCGGCACCGGTTCGACTTGAACTGCCCGAGAGGTGCGTGCTCCTTGCCGAAGGGATCTTCCTGCACCGGCCCGAACTCTGCACACTTTGGGATGCGAGCGTCTGGGTCGAGGTGCCGTTCGAGGTATCGGTTCCTCGCGGGAATGCACGGAGTCCGGGCCAGTATGATTCGAATCCCGAGGCCGCCGACAATCATCGCTATGTCGGCGGGCAGAGGCTCTACCTCGCCGAGTGCACACCCTGGGATCGGGCGAACTGGATCATTGACAATGAAGATCTTCAGCACCCACGCCTGCGCACCCACCTGCCGTGTCAGGCCCCTCCCCTAGACTGACCCCATGAGCAATCCCCAGGCAGATGCGGTCGTCGTCGGATCCGGACCCAACGGCATGGCCGCCGCAGTCACCATGGCCAGGGCCGGCCTGTCCGTGCAGGTGATTGAGGCCCAGCCCACCATCGGCGGTGGTGCCCGCACCCTCGACCTGGGCCTGGCACCCGGCATCACCCACGACATCTGCTCGGCCGTGCATCCCTTGGCAATCTCATCTCCCTTCTTCGTCGACTTCGACCTCCGGGCCCGCGGCGTCGAGTTCACCACTCCGGAGGTCTCCTACGCCCAACCGCTCGATGGCAAACCTTCCGCGCTGGCATTCCACGATCTCGAGGCAACGGTCGACCACCTCGGCGAGGCCGGACCGGAATGGCGACGTTTCTTCGCCCCGCTCCTCGACCGTGTCGATGATGCGATCTGGCTGTCCCTGGGCGACAAACGCACCGTCCCGGAGACCCTGCGCGATGGCCCCGGCATCGCCAATGTGATGAAGTTCGGGCTGCGGCTGCTGTCCCAGGCGAGCCCGGCGTGGAACATTCCGCTCTCACACGAGACTTCCCAATCGCTGTTCACCGGCGTCGCCGCACACGCGATCGGCGGGCTGCCGGCCATGGGCACAGCCGCCACGGCCACGATGCTCTCGACCGTCGCCCACGCCGCCGGCTGGCCCTCCCCCGTGGGCGGCTCGCAGGCGATCATCGATGCCATGGTCGCCGACCTCGAGGCTCACGGCGGGTCCGTTACGACGGATGCACGCATCGACCATGTCTCGGATATGCCCGCCGCGCGCGCATACCTGCTCGACACCTCGGCGCTGAATGCGGCGCAGATCTTCTCCGGCCTCCTCCCGACCCGCGTCGACAAGTCTCTGCGAAGCTTCAAGCAGGGCAACGCCGCGGCCAAGGTCGACTTCGTCCTCAACGGCCCGGTCCCGTGGGCGGACCCGGAGACCGCCCGGGCCGGCACGATCCACATCGGCGGAACCCGGGAGCAGATGGCCGCCGCCGAGGCAGATGTCATGGCCGGACGCATGCCGTCCCACCCGGTCAGCCTGGTTTCCGACCCGACCGTGTTCGACCCTTCGCGTGAGGTCAACGGAATGCGCCCGCTCTGGACGTACTGCCACGTGCCCTTCGACTGCCCGATCGACCCGGCCGAGTACATCATCAGGCAGATGGAGCGCTTCGCCCCCGGCTTCCGCGACACCATCGTGTCCTACAACTCGATCCCGGCTTCGGAGATGGCCGGACACAACCAGAACTACATCGGCGGCGACATCGCCACCGGACTCGTCTCCTTCTACCGGATGATGGCCCGCCCGCGTACCAGTTGGGACAACTACGGCCTCGGCGTCCCCGGTGCCTACCTGTGTTCGGCCGCGACCCCGCCGGCGCCCGGAGTGCACGGGATGAACGGCTGGTTCGCGGCCCAGCGGGCGCTGAAGACACGGTTCGGCATCACCGAGGCGCCGAGCCTGGCACCCTGAGGACACGGCGATCAGATGTGACTGCGCAGGATCGCACCCAGCCGAGTCAGGGCCTCGACCATCTCGTCATCCGACTGACCCGAGTAGCTGAACCGGGCATAGTTGCTGCGCTGTTCGCTCGGGAAGAACGATCCTCCGGGCACATAGGCGACCCGGGCCTCAGGCAGCGCATGATCGGCCATGAACTCGGTCGCGTCGATGTCGAGGGTCGAGAGGAACCTGGTCACCGCGGTCATGTTCAGGGGCGACGACTGGGTGTCGGCGGCGAGCTTGAGCAGGCTGAGCTTGTCGAGGATCTCCGGTGCCGCGCTCACCCACCCCAGGCGCACCCCGGGGGCGAGGATCTTCGAGAAGCTGCCGAGGTGGATGACTCGGCCCTCGGTGTCGAGTGAGGCCAGGGTGGGCAGCTGTCCGCCCTCGAAGCGCAGTTCGCGGTAGGGCGAATCCTCGAGGATGAGCACGTCGAATTCGTTGGCCAGTTCGATGATCCGCCGGCGGCGTTCCAGGCTGAGGCTGACTCCCGTCGGGTTCTGGAAGTCGGGGATGAGTAGATGAACTTGACGTTCTCCGTGCCTCGCAGCGTCGCCTCCAGCGCGTCGACGTCTATCCCGTCGGAGACCATATCGACGGCCGCGTACTCAGACTGGCAGGGGCTGAAGGCGATGAGGGCACCCAGGAACGTCGGGGTCTCCGTGACGATGACGTCGGGTTCTCCGTGACGATGACGTCGCCCCGATTGATGAGCAGCTTCGCCACCAGGTCGAGACCCTGTTGAGCGCCGTGGAGGACGAGGACGTCATCGGCATCCGTCGCCGCACCCGCGTTCGACATCCGTTCGGCGATCCGGGCTCGCAGTCCGGGCAGGCCCGCCGAGGCGGTGTACTGCAGCGCCGTCGCGCTTTCCTTCGCCAGCACCTCGGTATAGATCTGGCGGATGGCTGCACGCCGGCAATGCGCTCGGCGAACTTCGATGACACTTGTGCTCCCTTGGAACGTCGTGGGAACAAGCGGGCTTGAGCGCCAGGCCCGCTTGTCCGCCGGTGGTGATGAGGTGATCGTAGCCTCGAATCGCGAGCGCGGCGACCAGTGTCCGTGCGGTGATCGTGCAAGGGCCCCGCAAGGGCGCGGACATGATTGAATCGAACCGGGATTGTCGGGCGCCTGTGCACCGCTCTGCGGAAATATTGATGATCGAAGGGAGACACCGTGATCGCTGACCTCAATATGCTCATCGACCTCATCGAATCCGATCTCGCAGACAGTGCCGGTTCGGCAGGGGCCGAGGGCGCGACGGGCATCGACGTCGAGAGACTGTCGGCACGGCTCGGCACGACCGAATACCATCTGCGGCGGATGTTCTCGTCATTGGCGGGAATGCCGCTGTCGGTCTACATCCGGCGGCGTCGGATGACCGTGGCCGCGGCCGATGTCCTCGCCGGTCATGATCTGCTGGGCATCGCCGTCCGCTTCGGCTACGGATCGACGGAAGCCTTCGGTCGGGCATTCCGTGCCGTCCATGGCGCGGGTCCGTCCGAGATCCGACGCAACGGTGGCCCCCTTCGCAGTCAATCAACCATCAGGTTTCGCCTGACGATCGAAGGGAGTTCCTCCATGGACACTCGAATCACCGACAAACCAGCATTCTCGCTCATCGGTCACGCCAAGCGTGTACCTCTCATCTACGAAGGCGAGAATCCGCACATTCGCGAGCACATCGCATCGCTGCCGGCTGACGAGCACATTCGTCTCAAGGCACTGAGCGATGCCGAGCCCACCGGACTGCTCCAGGTCACGGCCGATGTGGACCCGGACTACCGGGAGGGCACCGAGCTCACCTACCTGCACGGAGTCGCGGTCTCAGCATCCGCCTCGGCGCCGCGAGACCTCGACGTGATCGACGTCGATGCCGGGGCCTGGGCGGTGTTCACCACCGCGGGCTCGTATCCCGAAGCGCTGCAGTCGACCTGGGCGGCCACCGCAAGCGAATGGTTCCCATCGAATCCGTGGCAGCTGCGGCCGGGTCCGTCGATCGTGGCGATTCTCGATCGTGCTGATGACTTCAGCACTGCCACCACCGAGCTGTGGCTTCCCGTCGAACGAGGGTGACGGTCCTGCCCGGGCGTCCCCGTGAGGGCGCCCGGGGCTCGTCGACCCTTTCGTCGCGCGCAGTCCCGCGCCGAGGACGCCGATGATGACGAGCACGGCTCCGCACAGCTCACCGACCGACACCGTCTCGCCGAGGACGAACCAGGCGGCGCTCATGCCGACGACCGGCACGAGCATCGAGAACGGACCGACCACCCCAGCCGGGTTGCGTGACATCAGCCACGACCAGACGCCCGAGCCGATGATCGTCGCGATCACCGCTGTGTAGGCGAGCCCCGCGAGTCCCCACCAGCCGGTCGGGGTCATGAGCGTTGACAGCGACCGAACGATGGTGGTCGGACCTTCGACGACGAGCGCGAGGATGAGCATCGGCACGGGCGGGACCACCGACATCCACATCGTGAATTTCACGGGTTGCGCCGAGTGCGCCTGGCGATTGCAGACGTTGCCGATCGCCCAGCCGAAGGCACCGGCAAGGGTGAGCAGGAACGGCAGGAAGCTCGCGTTCGAGTCGAGACGCTGCCACCCCACGACTCCGAGTCCGGCCATGGCGATGAGCAGGAACACCATCTGCGAGCCCCGAACCCGCTCCCGCAGGAAAGTCATGCCCAGCAGCACCGTGAACGGCCCCGAGGCCTGCAGGACGAGTGAAGCGAGACCGGTCGGCATCCCCGTCGCCATCGCCCAGTAGAGAAACAGGAACTGCAGCAGCCCGAACCCCATCCCGTAGCCGATGATCCAGCGGAACTTCACATCCGGCTTCGGCACGAAGAGCAGGGCCGGCAGCGCGAGAACGGCGAAGCGAAGGGCGACGAGGAAGAAGGGCGGGAACTGAGCGAGTGAGAAGTCGATCGCCAGAAAGTTCAACCCCCACATCACCGCCACCGAGGCAGCGAGCAGACAGTGTTTGAACGACATGACTCCATTGTTCTGCCGACTGACTGTTAACACAATCGAATATTTCTTCACAGTCATTGCAGCGCGACTTAACAGTTATAGGATTGGCCCATGGATCCCAGGCATCTCGAGCTCCTGCGCCGGCTCGACGAACTCGGCAGCGTGACCGCCGTCGCCGAAGCCACATTCCGCACACCGTCTGCCGTGTCGCAGCAGCTCAAGCAGGCCACGAAGGAACTGGACCACACCCTCGTCGAAGCAGAAGGGCGCGGACTCAAGCTCACGGCCGCCGGACGGATGCTGGCCGACGGCGGAAGGAACGTGGCCTCAGCGATTGCCCGCGTGCAGGCGGACTGGGAGGACTACCTCGGCGGGACCTCCGGCGACGTGAGAATCGCGGGCCTGCCGAGCGCACTCACCTACCTCATCCCCGCGGCGCTGCAGGAGCTGCGCGAGACCAGCCCGGGCATCGTCCTGACCACGGTCGATGTCGACCTCGCCGAGCACGAGTTCGCGGGGATGACCTCGGACGTCGACATCGTCGTCGCCCACAGCCTGGTCTCCGAGCGCCCTGCCGGAACCGAAGGACTCACGGTCGTCTCACTGACCAGAGAGCACATCGATGTGGCGATGTCTGACGATCACCCGCTGGCACGACGGGAGGAGCTGATCCCGGGCGACCTCGTCGACGCACGGTGGATCGGCGTGCCGGAGGGCTACCCGTTCGCAGCGATCATGGCCTCTATCGAACAGGTGACCGGCCGCGAGCTCGAGGTCACTCAGCGCATCAGGGACAACCGGCTCATCGAAGCGATCGTCGCCTCCAGCGATCAGCTCGCGCTGCTGCCTCGGCTCACGACTCCACGGAACGCGGGACTGGCACTGGTCCCGCTGACCGGGGTCACGACCGCACGCTGGGTCGTCGCGGTCATGCGTCCCGAGACCGCCGAGCGTGCCGCCGTCAAACGTGTGCTCAACGCCCTGCGACAGGAGCCGTGACACCTCGCGAACCGAACCGCGGCCCGCGGTTCGTTCAGTGCGACGCTCACCGTGCTGCGGCGAAGCGTCGGGGAATCAGCTTCTCCAAGGGCAGGAACGCCGCCCAGCAGATGACGGTCGGCAGGAAGTGGATGCCCAATGCAAGGTAGGTCATGAGGTGGAAGAGGAGGAAGAACGCGACGACCCCGTAGAGCCACTTGCCCTTGACGAACAGCGCGATCGGCGACAGGAACTCGAAGACCAGCGTCGCCCACTGCCCCGCGATGAGCAGGCCCGGCATCTCCAGGAAGGGCTTCGACCATTCGGCACCGCGGCGCATGAGAGCCCAGACGATCACGGCCCCGTTGCCCCAGTCGGCGATGTTTCCCGAGGCGATCCACTTCATCAGCACCGAGTAGAAATAGGTGAGGACGACGGAGATCTGCACGACCCGCAGCGCCCACCCTGCCTTCGCCGAGGTGGTTCCCACGTCCCGGAATCGTGCGACGCCGACCGTCGGCAGCACCACGACGGCGATGACCAGTGCCATGTGGTCATGAGCGACGTAGCCATAGCCCTGGGTGTAGAACATCCACAGCCCGAAGGTGATCGCAACGATCCAGCCGCTGAGACGCTGGAGGATTCCGGCCGCCGCGGTGAGGGAGAAGATGATGATCGCGGCAAGCAGGATCTGTGCGCCGAGGACGTTGACCGGTGGGATGTGGAGGAACCTGGCCAGCCACAGCGGCTGGTAGAGATCGGGAGTCCACCCGTGCGCGATGACGTCGTTGGAGATCGTGAGCACATCGATGATGACGAAGAGGTAGACGAGGACGCGGAAGATCGCGACCCTGGCCAAGGAGATCTGGGGCGTGAACCAGCGGGTAAGCGGATTGCCGGCCTTCGCCTCGGCGGGGGTGCCCGTCAGGGTCCGGGTCTTCGCTGTGGATTTCGAGGGCTTGTTCACTGCACCTCCCAGGTCGCCAGGATCTTGTGCGCAGGTTCGCCGACGCTCTGCCCGTTCTCCAACTGGGTCACTGTCCGGCAGAGGATCATCGTCTCCGGATTCGGGTCATCAGGGTGGAGGCGCTCATAGGAATCGGCCATCGTCTGCAGCAGTTCGGGGTGGGAGATGACCCGGTCGAGCTGTGACTCGATGTCACCGCGTTCGATCCCGACGGTGTCCGTATTGAAGCCGAGCCGGCGCGGCTCGTCCTCGCCGGGGAACTGCGCCTCGATGCACGTCGAGTTCACTTCCCCGTTGAGGTCCTTCGCGGTGGCGTACTGGGTCAGCGACCCCAGCGGGAAGAAGTCGTTGGTGTTGAGGAACTGACCGCAGGTGAGGATGATCAGCGCAATCGCGGTCACCCCGAGACGCCACCCGATCGACCATTTCGTCATCGGCTTCGGCTTCGTCGCGGTCGACGGGCCTGCAGCCGCCGTGTCTGTCGAGCCTGTGGTCGTCGACTCGTCTGCAGACGACGGCGGCTTCCTGTTCGTCAGAAGTCGACGCTTCTTCTCATCCATGCGCTGTGTGGTTCATTCTCTCGACGCCGGCGGGTACGCAGACCATCGTAGCCGCCCCTGATCTGTTCGAGACTCAGGAGACGATCTGCTCGGAGCTCAGGGACTGACGAGCCCAGTAGCGCAAAGACGGAAGAGCGCAGGAACTCACGAGCTGCGGAACTCAGGAGCTGCGGGCGTAGAGATTGAGTTGTTCCCACATCGCCGCATATTTCTGGAACGAGGCGACCGCGGACTCGGGATCGTCATTGCTCAGCGCGGTCACCCACGAGTCGACCAGCTCCGGGGCCTCGTTGGGCCAGAGCACATCGCTCATGCCACCCAGATCGAGCTCGAGGACGGAGTTCATGTCGAAGCCGTCGACCCACTGCGCCAGGGTCGATGTCTGCTCGACCATGTCGACGACCTTGGATTTGTCGGCAATGGTCTCCGCCGCCCACTCCATCCTCGCCGAGGCGGCCAGAATATCCGTGCGGATGAGGACCCTCAGCCCGGCATCGGTTTCATCCGTGATGATCTGATCCTCACTCAGCGAGAAGAACAGCCACCACGAGGGCGGCACGTCCCAGGCCGAGACCCGGGTGAAGACGCGTGTGTCCTTCGCATCCTGGAGCCACTCTGCGCGACGGCTTGCCGCACGCCTGCGCGCGGACTTCGGAGCGATGATGTCCAAGGTCGCCTTCGAGGTGTGCTCGCTCAGAGATTCGAGCGCCTCCCACCCGCGGATGTCCTCCTGAGCCGGGCAGTATCGGTCCACTCCGTCCGAGGTCTGAGACGCCGGAAGAAAGATCGGGGTATTGCGGAACGACTCGGCCACGGGGCTCGGGGGCAGTGAGATCAAGCGGGAATCGGCGTTCTCGGAGATCTGCTCCTCGACCCGAGCACGGTTGTCTTCCACCGATTCGTCTTGCAATTCGGAATGAACCACGGTGGGTTCGAAAATCCGCAGAGTGACCACATAATCGCGACTGTAGGACATGGGTCCAGCCTATCCAAGGTCGGCCCTCAAAATGGAACTTCGCACTACGAACAGGTAGGATTTAAGCGCATAGCAGAGATCTAGTCCGGGGCACTTCGCCCCACATGACGACGGAGGGGGTCACGCCAGTGGGTCGCGGCCGCGCAAAAGCAAAGCAGATCAAGGTAGCCCGGAAGCTGAAATACTACAGCCCGGACACCGACCTCGGTGCGCTCCAGAAGGAACTGGGAGCCGAGCAGCGGAATTCCGATTCGTCTGATCCGTACGATGACGAATTCGACTATTCGGATTACGCCGACAAGTACAACGTCGACGATGATGACGAAGACGAGGACACACAGCGCGAATCGTAACCGATCAGCACTGATGTGATCGGACCCCAGTCACTGGGCATCGGCATCATCTGAGCACGAAGGCGGGGGCTGCGGCCTCCGCCTTCTGCGTTGCGCAGGTGGAGTCTTCCCCGAGACTCGTCGGTTTACGGAACAGTACATCGGTTGCAACCTGTGTACTGTTCCGCAAGGTGATGCGCCGCAACTCCGCACCGCCTCGGGACAGCGCACAGTCCTCAGCCGAGGATCGCGGCTCCGCCGTCGACGCCCTTGGCACCCTGGACGTAGTCGAGCTCCGAGGCCAGGGATCCGTCGTCGGCGCTGACATCGCCGAGCACCCACGAACCCGGGCAGGCGGCGAGCACGCTGTCGGCTGACGCAGCGGAGACCACGAGCACCATGCCGACACCGAGGTTCCAGGTCCGTTCCCGATCTTCCTGCGGGACACCGCCGAGGTCGCCGAGCACGGAGAAGACCGGAGGGACCTCCCACGAGGTCCGCGACATCTTCGCGACGAGGCCCTTCGGCAGCACGCGTGCCACATTGGCGGACAGCCCCCCGCCGGTGACGTGCGAGACCGCATGCACGACACCGGGCAGAGCCGCGAACAGGGCGTTGAGCTCGCCTGTGTAGACGTGTGTGGGGACGAGGAGCTCCTCTCCCAGTGTGCGGCCGAATTCCGGCACGGTCCTGTCCAAGCCCCACCCCGCCTCGGCGATGATGTGCCTGACCAGGGAGTATCCGTTCGAATGAATGCCGGAGGACGGCAGGCCGATGAGCACGTCCCCGGCTCCGACCTTCTCAGGACCCAGCAGCTTCGCCGCGTCGACGACTCCTGTGGCGGCACCGGCGACGTCGTATTCGTCGACCCCGAGCAGACCTGGGTGTTCGGCGGTCTCCCCGCCGACGAGTGCGACGTCGGCCTTGGCGCACGCCTCGGCGATGCCGCGGACGATGTCGGCGATGCGCTCGGCCACAACCTTGCCGCAGGCGATGTAGTCGGTCATGAACAGCGGCTTCGCCCCGCACACGATGATGTCGTCGACGACCATGCCCACCAGGTCGTATCCGATGGTGTCGTGCTTGTCGAGGGACTGCGCGATGGCGACCTTCGTGCCCACGCCATCGGTCGAGGACGCCAGCAGCGGACGGTCGAAGTCCTTGAGCACGGAGACATCGAAGAGTCCCGCGAAACCGCCCACCTCACCGACGGCGTTCGCGTTGTGCGTGGCCGCGACCGCGGACTTCATCAGTTCGACGGCCTGGTCACCGGCCTCGACGTCGACGCCGGCAGCGGCATAGGTGGCGGACTTCGACGCAGCTGCTGCGTCCGAGTTCGGATCGGTACTCAACTCAACATCCTTTGTCGGCAGCGGTGTTGTTGACAGGGATCGGGTACTCGCCCGAGAAGCAGGCCGTGCACAGCTGGCTGCGCTCCTGCTGCGTGGCCTCGATCATCCCGTCGAGCGAGATGTAGCCCAGGGATTCCGCGCCGAGGTTGTCACGGATCTCGTCCATGTTCAGCCCGTTGGCGATGAGTTCGGCCCGGGTCGCGAAGTCGATGCCGTAGAAGCAGGGCCACTTGACCGGTGGTGAGGAGATGCGCACATGGATCTCCTTCGCTCCTGCTTCGCGCAGCATCCGCACCAGCGCGCGCTGTGTGTTGCCGCGCACGATCGAATCGTCGACGACGATCAAGCGCTTGCCCTCGATGTTCTCGCGCAGAGGATTGAGTTTGAGTCGGATGCCGCGCTGACGCAGTGTGTCCGAGGGTTGGATGAATGTGCGGCCGACGTAGGCGTTCTTCATCAGCCCCTGGCCGAAGGGGATGCCCGACTGCTCGGCGTACCCGACGGCGGCCGGTGTACCCGATTCCGGGGTGGCGATGACGAGGTCCGCGTCGACAGGGTATTCATCGGCCAGCTGCCGACCCATCTGCGTCCTCGCGGCATGCACCGTCTTGCCGTGGAGCACACTGTCCGGGCGGGCCAGATACACGTACTCGAACACGCAGCGGGCCTGGTCCTGCTCGGCGAACTTGAAGGAGCGCAGACCGTCCTCGTCGATGGCGATGAGTTCGCCGGGCTCGACGTCGCGTACGAAGTCGGCGCCGACGATGTCGAGCGCGGCCGTCTCCGAGGCGACGACCCAGCCGTTCTCCATCCGGCCCAGCGTCAGCGGCCGCACACCGTGGCGGTCACGCGCGGCGTACAGGGTGTTCTCGTCCATGAAGGCCAGCGAGAACGCGCCCTCGACCTTGGGCAGGAGGTTGAGCGCGGCCTCGGTGAGGTTCTCGCCCTCTTCGGTGGCGAACAGCTCGGTGACCAGGGAGGTGTCATTGGACGAATCGCGGAAGGGCCTGGTCCGGCTGTTCTTCTTCGTCGCCTCTTCGACGACCTTGTTCGCGTCATCGCGGCGACCGTCGGCGAGGGCCTCGAGGTCGTCGAAATTCGTCAGATTTCCGTTGTGGGCCAGCGCCACGGTGCCGAACGGTGTGGGCCCCAGGGTGGGCTGAGCGTTCTCGAACGAGGGCGAACCCGTCGTCGAATAGCGCGTGTGCCCAAGCGCGATGTGGCCCTGCAGCAGTTCGAGATCGCGTTCATGGAAGACCTGCGAGACCAGCCCCATGTCGCGGTAGATCAGGATCTGCCTGCCATTGCTGGCAGCGATGCCCGCAGACTCCTGCCCCCGGTGCTGCAGAGCGTAGAGCCCGAAGTATGTGAGTTTGGCGATCTCCTCGCCCGGTGCCCAGACTCCGAACACTCCGCAAGCATCCTGAGGTCCGCGGTCCAGGGGATCGATTTCGTGCGTCAGCTGCCCGTCTCCTCTTGCCACGTGACAGATTGTCTCACACCGGTGAGCTCCACTTCACAGGAGGTTCAGACTCCGGAACTCGACGATCCGTTCCGGCTCTCGTCGTCGGCAATGCCGTCCGCCGCCGAGGTGGCAGTCGGGGTGGCATCGGCACTGCCGTCCGCCTCGGCGAGGGTCCCAGGTCCCGTGCTGCCGGCGGGTTCCGCCTCGGGGTCCTCACCGTTGGCTTCGGCGATTCGGCGGCGCGCGGTCTCCTTCGGGTCGTCAACCATGTCGATCTCCGCGTCGACCCGGTAGCTTCGCGTCTTCCGCCGCCACACTCGGTCGAGGATCACGGCCAGGAGCCCGCCGAGGAACAGTCCGCCGACGGCGAGGATGAGGAGCAGCAGGCCCGCGCCCTTGGCCACCGTGTACCCGGTGGGCATGGCTTCGGGGTCGACGAAGAGTGTGAGCACACCCGCGACGAGGACGCCGACGATCGCGCCGAGGCCCATGAACACCGAGTACTTGGGGCTGCGACGAACAGCGACGTCGATCTGGTCCTTCATGATCTCCTTGGGCGCGTGTTTCCGGCGCGGGCGCTGCGCCCGCGTTTCGAGTCGCGGACAGTCTAGTCGAGAAGTCCTGGATCGACTCTCAGGCAGTTTTCCGCCCGATCCCATAAGCTGGTGACAGGCACGGTAGGGCTTCTCACATAGGGGTGGACATGTCTCATACGATCATCGTCGGGGTCGACGGCTCGGCCAACAGTCAATGTGCGCTGCAATGGGCGATCAGGCACGCGCAGCTGACCTCATCCGAGATTCGCCTCGTCGCAGCGTACACCGTGCCCGGGGTCAATATGACCCAGGCGGATATCGTCTACCCTGCCGACTTCGACACCGTGCTCAAGAGATCGGTGCAGCAGCTCGTCGATGACAGTGCGAGAACCGTCACCGATGCCTCGGTGCCCGTGTCGACTGTGGTCTTCCCCGGTGATGCCTCAGGCGTGCTGGTCGACAACTCGAAGAACGCGGACCTTGCCGTCATCGGCGCCCGCGGACGCGGTGGCTTCGCCGGCCGCCTGCTGGGCTCGGTGGCTCTGGCGATGCCGGCCCACGCTCACTGCCCCACAGTGGTCATCCCGAGCACCTGGCCCAAGCGCCCGCTGCCGGACAGGCCCCTTCCCGTCGATCTGCCCGTGCGCTCCTCGACTGCGCAGACTGCCGCCGCCGAGTCCGCTGGCACACGGCCGGACTTCACCGGAGAGGTCGTTGCCGCGATCGATCCGTTCGAGACCGACGGGCCCGTCCTGCGGGAGGCCGCCCTGCAGGCCCGCATCTATGGTCTGCCCCTCCACCTGATCGGCATCACGGCCACCCACGTCCTGTCGCCGGAGTGGATGCCGAGCGAAACCCATCTCGAGAAGATGTACGACGAAGCCGTGACCTCACGGGAGGAAGCGGTCGAGTCGCTGAGAGAGGAATTCCCGGAGCTCTCCGTCCGCTGGTCGATCTTCGACGCCCCCGCCACCGAGGTGCTCATCAGTGCCACGTACACCGCGGAGCTGATGATGATCGGCTCCCGCGGTCGCAGCGGTTTCGTGTCCACGATCCTCGGCTCGACCTCCCAGGCGGTGCTCTCACACGCGGTGTGCCCGACCCGCGTGGTCCGCGTAACCCGCCGCAAGCCGACGAAGAAGCGCTGACGCCCCGCGCCGCCGCGGCGGCGGCGCGGTGCGGCGCGGCGGCGGCGCGGTGCGGCGCGGCGGCGGCGCGGTGCGGCGGCGGCGCGGTGCGGCGCGGCGGCGGCGGTGCCGCGGTGCTGCGGCAGTGCGGCGGCGCGGTGAGCTGCCGCGCCAAAATAGCCGCTAGGTAGAAGTGCTTGCGTACGTCACAACTGAGGGACGCATGCATGTTTGCCCAGCGGATGTGGGATCGGTCGCCAGTGCGCCAAGGCGGCAGTGCTGCCGCAGCACCAGTGCGGCACCAGTGCGGCGCCAGGGCGACGCTGCCGCGACTTGGCCTCAGCCGGGGGCGATGAGACCGATTCCGGCGACGACGACGACCGCGCCGAGCAGCTTCATGCCGATGTTCTTCTCCCCGAAGAACCACCAGGCCAGCAGCGTTCCGACGATGATGGAGGTCTCCCGCACCGGTGCGACGAGCGACACCGGCGCCTGCTGCATCGCGAACAGAACGAGCAGATATGCCAGCGGGGAGAGGATGGCGACGGTGACCAGGGCCCGCTTGTGTCCGGCGAGGATCGATCTGAAGTCCGCGCGTCGTGCCGCACCTCCCGGGATCGTCACGATTCCCAGGGCCATGATGAGTCCGACGCAGGCTTCGGAGACGGCGAAATAGAGCAGCGGCGAATCGGAGATGTGGTTGACGGAGAAGTCGTCCCACAGTGTGTACGAGGCGATGAAGACACCGATCAGCCCACCCCATGCCAGACCGCGGCCGAAGCCGTGACTGCCTGTCGCATGACCACCGCCGAGCCTGACTCCACCGCCGAGCTGCCCACCGCCGAGCCTGACTCCGCCGCCGAGCTGCCCACCGCCCGATGCAGCGACCCCGCCCACGGCCCTCGGACGCACGGTCACGACCGCGATGCCGGCGAGGACGACGAAGGCGCCGATGGTTTCCGGGCCGCTCGGCCGCTCTCCCAGGAACAGCACCGCGATGATGATCGTGATGACCGGTCCGACCCCGCGTGCCGTGGGATAGACGACTCCCAGCGGCGCATGGTCGTAGCCGGACTGCAGGGACACCGAGTAGGCGATGTGGAAGACCGCGCTGAGCACTGCGGCACCGACCAGGGCCACGTTGAGATCATGCGCCCCCGAGGCGATCAGCCAGACGGCGATCGGGGCGAGCAGGATCGCCGAGAGTCCGTGATAGGCCAGGACGAAGGCATAGCCCTTGCCGGAGACGGACTTCGCGGCGATGTTCCACAGCGCATGGGCCACCGAGGCGCCCAGCACCAGACCGAGGACGGCAGGAGTCATCGACGGCCGCAGCCGCGAGCGAAGCGCCGCAGGGACAATGTCGCCGCGGCGACGACTGCCGCCGAGCTCACAGCTTCACGGCGACGGTCTTCGTCTGTGTGTACTCGTCGAGGGCTTCGATGGACTTCTCGCGACCGTAACCGGACTTCTTGAACCCGCCGAAGGGCAGTTCCACTCCCCCGCCGGCACCGTAGGTGTTGACGAAGACCTGCCCGGCCTCCACCTCGGCGGCGACCCGGTGGGCACGGGAGACGTTCTGCGTCCACAGGGCCGAGACCAGACCGTAGTCGGTGCCGTTGGCCAGAGCGATCGCCTCCTCTTCGTCGCCGAAGGCCATGGCCGCCACGACGGGGCCGAAGACCTCTTCCTGCGCGATCGTCGATCCCGGGGATACATTGTCCACGAGCGTCGGTGTGATGAAGGCACCACCGGTGAGGTCGGCGGCGAGTCCTTCTGGTCGGGTTCCGCCGGTGAGGATCTCTGCGTTGCCGATGTGGGTCAGGAACCCTTCGACACGGGCCTGCTGCTTCTTGGAGATCAGGGGCCCGAGCATCGGGTCGTCGAGTCCGTAGCCGATAGTCACCTCCTCCATCGCGGCCGCCATCTTCTCCACCACCTCGGCGTGGACGTCCTGGGCGACGATGAGGCGGGAGCCGGCCGAGCAGGTCTGACCGGCGTTCTGGATGATCGAGCGCACCAGGGACGGGATCGCGGCGTCGACATCGGCGTCGGAGAAGACGATGTTCGCGGACTTCCCGCCGAGTTCGAGCACGGTCGGGATCACCCTGTCCGCGGCGGCGTGGGCGATCTGCGAACCGACCTGGGTCGAGCCGACGAAGCCCAGGTGGGCGATGCCGGGGTGGGCCGCCAGCGCCGCACCCGCCTCGGCGCCCAAGCCTGTGACCACGTTGAACACACCGTCGGGGTAGCCGACGGAGTGGATGAGCTCGGCCAGGCGGACCGTGGAGCGCGGCGTCTCGTCGGCAGGTTTGGCGACTGCGCAGTTGCCGGTGGCCAGTGAGGTCGCGGCGGCGCGGCCGATGAGCTGGAGCGGATAGTTCCAGGCCACGATGTGTCCGGTCACGCCGTAGGACTCGCGGCGCGTGTAGACGTGCATGTCCTCGCCCATGGGGATCGAGTGCCCGTAGTAGGACTCGATGGTGTGGCCGTAGAATTCGAAGTAGCGGGCGCAGACGTCGACATCGGAATAGGCCTGGGTCAGGGGTTTGCCCGTGTCCTCGGATTCGAGGCTGGCCAGCTCGTCTCGGTTGGCCCGGATCACCTCGGCGGTGGTGAACAGCAGCTTCGATCGCTGCTCGGGGCTCGATCGTTTCCACTCCCGCTGCGCCCGGGCCGCGATCTTGACCGCGCGGTCGACTTCGTCACCGCCGCCGCGGGACACATCGCCGAGGTGCTCGCCCGTGGCCGGGTCGACGTTGGCGTAGGTGGTCAGGGACGGCACATGACGTCCGCCGATGAATGAGGTGGTCTGGGTGATCTGGGCGTTCATCGCCGGCCCTCCAGTTCTGCCGAGGTGTACAGGGGGACGAAGTCGCTGATGTCGGCGCGCGTGCCGGAGGCGTCGACCGCGCCGTCGGCGAGCGCTGCGGAGAATTCGGTCTTGCCGGTCACGATCTCCAGCCACACCTGCGCCGAGGTTTCCACGACGTTGGGCGGTGTGCCGCGGGTGTGCCGGGGCCCCGGGATGCACTGGGTGACCCCGAAAGGCGGCACTCGGACCTCGACGCTGTTGCCCTCTGCGCGTGTGGCCAGCTCCTCGAGCGTGAATCTCACCGCGGTGGCCAGCGTCGACCGGTCCGCCGGTGCGGCGTCGGCACCCGAGTGCACCGCCCACATCTCGAGCGCGTTGCGGCCCTGGTCGGGGTCGATCCTTCTGCGAATCGCCATCAGCTCTGCTCCCTCTGCCTGATATCGGCTACATCTTCACCCACGACGACCCGCCCGACAACTGCCGTCCGCCCCTCGGAATCGGTGCCGCCGGTGACGGGGTCCGTGATCGCGGTGGTGACCTCGCCGAGGTGGTCGTCGGTCACGTTCGGAAGTGCCCCTGCCTTGCGCAGCAGGGTCAGTGCCACCAGCCCAGTGGCCCGTGACGAGCCGTCGAGGCATTTCAGCGCCACCGAGTATCCCGTCTTCGTGGCCATGACGATGACGCCCTCGGCTCCCCCTTTGGCGAAGACGCCGAGGCGGTCGATGACGCTCGAGTTCGGGCGTCCGTGGCCCTCGATCGCCCAGGGATCGGCGAAGACGCCGTCCATGAGGGTGCGGGCGGCGGATGCGTACGACCGGTAATCCGTCGCCGAGGCGATCGCTGAGGCCGCGTGGCTCGCTGAGTCCGCGGTGCCGGCTGAGTCAGCGGCGCCGGGATCCGCGCCCATGCTGCCCTGTCGCACCACACGGCCGATCCCTCGCGCCAGGCCAACCAGGCTGAGTGCGAACACCGGGGCACCACAGCCGTCGGTGCCCACAGCCGCCGGCGTCTCACCGGAGAATGCCTCGACCACCTCGGCGACCTTCGTCTGCACCGGATGGGCGGGATCGAGGTAGCTCTCGGTCTCCGCACCGACGGCGAGCGCCGCCATGAGGAACGCGGTGTGTTTGCCGGAGCAGTTGAAGTACAGGGGCGACTTCGGGTCGGTGTCGGCGTCACCGCTCTTCGCAGCCCGTTCCTGGAGGCTGCGGCGGAAGGCAGCGTCGGCGGGATGTGCCGACGGGCACTGCAGGTCATCGACGCTCAGTCCGGCGGTGTCGAGCATGCCGGCCACCACCTCGGCGTGTCCGGATTCGCACTTGTGGGAGGCGGTCGCCAGAGCCGCTGACACACCACTGATCTGCGCGCCGAGCGACATCGCGGCGATCGCCTGGAGGGGTTTGAGGCTCGACCGGGTGAACACGGGAACCTCAGGCGCACCGAGGCTGATCAGGGGTGATCCATCCGGGTCGAGGACGACGGCGGAACCGATGTGGCGGGATTCTGCGAATCCGCTGCGCACGACTGCGGCCAGCTCGGCGGCGTCGGCGGAAGTGAAAGTGGAACGAGTCACGCACTCAAGCCTACGACCTTATAGGCTGGTGGTGTGAAGGTTCTTGTCATCGGTTCGGGCTCCCGCGAACACGCCCTCGTCCTTGCTCTGTCCCGCGACCCCCAGGTCGACGCCGTCATCGCCGCGCCCGGCAACCCGGGCATCGCTGCGATCGCGCACACCGCAGCCGTGGATATGAACGACTCCGCCGCGGTGACCGCTCTGGCGGAGACGCTCGACGTTGACCTCGTCGTCATCGGCCCCGAGGCGCCACTGGTCGCCGGGGTCGCCGACGCCCTGCGCCAGGCCTCGTTCCCGGTCTTCGGCCCCAGCTCCGAGGCCGCTGTCCTCGAAGGGTCGAAGGCCTTCGCGAAGGAGGTCATGGAGTCCGCCGGCGTGCCCACCGCACGCACCGTCGTTGCCTACACCTCCGACGAGGCGGCCGCAGCCCTCGATGACTTCGGCGCCCCGTACGTGGTCAAGGCCGATGGGCTGGCCGCCGGCAAGGGCGTCGTCGTGACCTCCGATCGCGCCGAGGCCCTGACCCACGCCTCCTCCTGCCTCGAGGTCTCCGACCGGGTCGTCATCGAGGACTACCTCGACGGCCCCGAGGTCTCCCTCTTCGTCCTCTCCGACGGTCGGCACACCCTGCCGCTGGCTCCGGCCCAGGACTTCAAGCGCATCGGCGACGGCGACACCGGCCCGAACACCGGCGGCATGGGCGCCTACTCGCCGCTGCCGTGGATTCCGGCCGGGACCGTCGACGAGATCATGTCCACCGTCGCCCAACCGGTCATCGATGAGATGACGCGCCGCGGCACCCCGTTCGTCGGTCTGCTCTACTGTGGTCTCGCGCTGACTTCGAAGGGCCTGCGGGTCGTCGAGTTCAATGTCCGCTTCGGCGACCCCGAGACGCAGTCCGTGCTCGCCCGTCTGCGCAGCCCGCTGGGGCAGACCATGCTCGCCGCCGCCGAGGGTCGCCTCGACGAGGTCGGCGAACTCGAGTGGGACCCGCGCACCTCGGTGACCGTGGTCATGGCCGCCGAGAACTACCCGAACACTCCGCGCACCGGCGACATCATCCGCGGCCTGGGCACGGCCGACGAGCTCGACGACGTCCACATCCTCCATGCCGGCACCTCCCTGGCCAAGGACACGGGCGCCGGCTTCGCCCCCGAGGATACCGTCATCTCCGAGGACATCGCCGAGACCGGTGACATCGTCACTTCGGGTGGCCGGGTGCTCTCCGTCGTCTCACTCGGCGATGGTCTCGACGAGGCGCGGGCCAAGGCCTACTCCGCTGTGGCCGAGGTCAAGTGGGACGGCGAACAGCATCGGACCGACATCGCCGAGGTGGCCGCCGGCGGGCAGATCACCGTAGCCGACATCTACCCGGCACCCGCAGCGGCATCGGCTGCTGCAGCGGCGTCGGCGGACGAGCCGACTGCCGCCCCGGCACCGGCTGCGGTCGCTGCGTCGGCGGACGAGCCGACGCTGCCGTTCTCGGTCGGAGACCCAATACCCGCCTCGGCGGGGCTCGATTCCTCGGCTCCAGCTCTGCCGGGCTGGACGCACGTGTACTCGGGCAAGGTTCGCGACCTCTACATTCCCGAAGAGGCCGCCGACGCCGCGTCTGCCGAGCAGCTGCTCATGGTCGCCTCGGATCGCATCTCCGCCTATGACTGGGTCCTCGACTCCGAGATCCCGGACAAGGGCAAGGTGCTGACGGGCCTGAGCCTGTGGTGGTTCGACCAACTCTCCGAAGTCATCGGCAACCATGTCATCAGCTCCGACGTTCCGGAAGCCGTGGCCGGCCGCGGCCTCATCGTGAAGAACCTGTCGATGCTGCCCGTCGAATGCGTGGCACGGGGCTACCTCACCGGATCCGGCATGGCCGACTACAAGGCGACCGGCTCCGTGTGCGGCGTCCCGCTGCCTGCAGGCCTCGTCGAAGCCGACCGGTTGGAGCCCGCGATCTTCACCCCGGCGACCAAGGCCGAACTGGGAGACCACGACGAGAACGTCAGCTTCGAACAGGTCTCGGAGACCATCGGCGCCGAGGCGGCAGAGAAGGTCCGTGATCTGACGATCGAGATCTACCAGCGGGCCGAGGCGATCGCCCGCGAGCGCGGCATCATCCTCGCCGACACGAAGTTCGAGTTCGGGACGCTGCCGGACGGCACGCTGGTCCTCGGCGACGAGGTGCTCACCCCGGACTCCTCGCGTTTCTGGGACGCCGAGGGCTACGAGGCGGGCAAGGCGCAGGCGAGCTTCGACAAGCAGTTCGTCCGCGACTGGCTGACGACGGAGTCCGGTTGGGACAAGTCCTCGGACACTGCCCCACCGGCACTGCCCGCCGAGGTGGTCGAAAAGACCCGCGCCCGCTACGTCGAGGCCTTCGAGAAGCTCACGGGCCAGAAGTTCCCCGGCTAGCCTCTCTCACCGAGACGACGACGGAGCGCCGTAACCACTGCGTACGCACAGTGGTTTCGGCGCTCCGTCGCTGTCTCGAAAGCGGGAGGGACTTCAGCCGCGTGGATAAGCCCTGACTGCCACTGCGACGCCGCCACGCCCTCATCACCCGAGCACCACGCACGAAGGTACTGATTCAGCAGGCATTAGTGTCTTTCATGCGCGAATTTTCGCCAAACGTCATCTCATACAACGGATTCGATAGACGTAACCTACGGGTTCCGCTAGTGTGTGTGACCAACAGTGACGGGTGACACATGCAGTCGTCCGAGCCACACAGAGACGTGCAATTCGGCGGGAAGTGCACCGATCGACCGGCAATGACATCCTGCGAAGCGCATTCGATGCGCCTCGCCTCACCTTCGACAAGGAAGTCGGGAGGAACATGAACCTCGACGTTCTCGACGTCAGCATCTTCGACGGCCACTCCGTCCTGCCCGCGAACCGCATCAGCATCCGCGACGGAATCATCACCGAGATCGGCACCGGCGAGGCGGCCGAACCCGCCGCGACCACCATCACGGCCACGGGGAAGCTCATCACACCCGGGTTCGTCGACGCTCATGTGCACACGACCTTCGGCGGGCAGGAATCCCTGGCCTGCGACGTGAGCGGGGCCGAGGACCTCGATGCCGTACTCGAAGTCATCCGCGAGTACTTGGCCGCGACCGGCCACACGGCCTCTGCCGCGACCGACCACCCGGTCTCTGCCGCCGCCGATCGCCCGGCCCCAGCCGAGAACCGTGCTTGGGTCACGGGAGGCGGTTGGTCGATGGCCGACTTTCCCGGAGGCGCACCGAGTGCCGCAGTCCTCGACGAGCTGAGCCCGGACCGGCCCATCATCCTGCTCAGCGCCGACCACCACTCGGCGTGGGTGAACTCGGCGGCCATGAACCTCGCCGGTCTCGACGCCTCCACCCCCACTCCGCGAGGCGGTGTGATCGAGAGGGGCGAGGACGGAACACCGACCGGGTGCCTGCACGAATCTGCCATGGACCTCGTCACAGCGACCCTGCCCGCGGCCACCGACTCCGCCATACGAGCCGGCCTGCTCGCCGGGCAGAACTATCTCCACCGCCTCGGCGTCACCGCGTGGATGGACGCCATCGTCGGCGACTATTCCGGCCACCGCTCGCCCTACGACGCCTACGTCCAGTCACACGATGCCGGCGACCTGACCGCCGAGGTGGTCGGCAGCCTGTGGTGGCCCCGTGACGTCGAAGACATCGACGCCCAGGTCGCGGTTCTGCTCGAGAAGCGACGGACTAAGGGCGACTTTCGCACCACCTCGGTGAAGTTCATGCTCGACGGCATCGTCGAATCCCGCACGGCCGCGATGAGCACCGAGTACAGCTGCGCCTGCGGCGGCTTCGGGACCAGCTACTTCACCCGCGAACACCTCCACCGGGCCTTCGCCGCCCTCGACGCGGCCGGTTTCGACATCCACTGCCACGCGATCGGGGACGCCGCCGTCAAGGCAGCCCTCGACGCATTCGACGCCATCGGAACCGGTAGGGCCTGCGATCGCCGGCACCACATCGCCCACGTCCAGGTCGTCGATCCCGTCGATGTGCCCCGCTTCGCCGAGCTCGGGATCACCGCGAACCTGCAGGCGCTGTGGGCCTGCCACGACCAACAGATGATCGATCTCAACGTGCCCTGCCTCGGTGCTGAGCGCACCGGTTGGCTCTACCCCTTCAAGTCTTTCGCCGAGGCGGGTACGCACCTGGCGATGGGATCGGACTGGCCGGTTTCGACGGCCGACCCGTGGGAGGCGATCCATGTCGCCGTCAATCGCTGCCACCCGGACGCGGGCGATCCGGCACCGCTCCTGCCCGAGCAGGCCATCGACCTGAGCACGGCGCTGCGCGCCTACACCTCCGGTTCCGCGCACCTGCTGCGGTCGGAGATCAACGGGCGACTGTGCACGGGAGCCGTCGCCAACCTCGCGCTGGCGAGTGAGAACCCCTTCGAACTCGACCCGCGAGGACTCGTCGAGGTGCAAAACGAACTGACGATCGCGGGCGGCCGCATCGTATTCGACGCCGCTGCAGCAGAAAGGCAATCATGACCACAACAGCCACGCCAGAGACACCTGCTTTCCCGCAGGTCGAACACCTGGAGGTCCGAGGAGTCAAGAAGGTCTTCGGAGACAACACCGCGATCGAACGCCTCGACCTGTCCGTGCGCAAGGGTGAGTTCCTCTCCCTCCTGGGCCCGTCGGGCTGCGGAAAGACCACCCTGCTGCGCATGATCGCCGGGTTCGAGGCTCCCACCGACGGCGCGATCCTCCTCTCGGGCAAGGACATCGTCACTCTCCCGCCGCACCGGCGACCCGTGAACACGGTGTTCCAGTCCTACCTGCTCTTCCCCCATATGAACATCGCCGACAACATCGCCTACGGCCTCAAGCAGGCCAAGGTCCCCAAACCGGAGATCGCCGAGCGGGTCCGCGAAGTCCTCGTGCTCGTCCAGATGGAGGATTTCGCCGCACGCAGACCCGAACAGCTCTCCGGTGGTCAGCAGCAGCGTATCGCTCTGGCGCGCGCACTGGTCAACCGCCCGCAGGTCCTGCTCCTCGACGAGCCGATGTCGGCTCTCGACCGGAAGCTGCGAGAGGAGATGCAGCTCGAGCTCAAACGCCTGCACGCGAACCTCGGCACCACTTTCGTCTTCGTCACCCATGACCAGCAGGAGGCGCTGGCGATGAGCGACCGCATCGTCGTCATGTACGACGGAGTCATCCAGCAGGTCGGCAGCGGGGAGGAGATCTACGAGGAGCCGGGCAACCGGTTCGTCGCGGGCTTCATCGGCAAACAGAATTTCATCCCGGTCACCGTGACCGAGGTCGACGGCGCGGGTGCCACCCTGCAGAGCAGGAACTCGGTGATGCACACGAGCGCGGTCGAGGCCAAGCCCGCCACGGCGCATTCGGCCGAAGGCGGTGGGCCGCTGCAACAGGGGACGGAGGTTCGGGCCGCTATCCGGCCCGAACGGATGCGAATCGCTGAAGCCGACCCAGCGGCCGGGTCGACTCCGAACACCGCGCCCGGCACCGTCATCTCCACGTCGTTCCTCGGCGATGTCGTCCAGTACATGGTGCGGTCGGGAACGAACGACGAGATCCTCGCCCGCGTCCCGGCAGCGGGTGCCCGACTCTTCGAACAGGGAGATGAGGTCGCGTTGGCCTGGGAATCGGATGCTGTGGCGGTGTTCGCCCATGGGTGAGCACTCCCCGATCAATGTGCTCGCTCCGAATCACAAGGTCAACGCGATCACACGCCGAGCGGCGCTGGCCGGATTCGGCGTCATCGGCCTCGGTGCGCTGACCGCCTGCGGGCGGAACACGAGCATGGCCGACTCGCCGCCGACCGACGG
This sequence comes from Brevibacterium marinum, assembly GCF_011927955.1. Lineage (NCBI taxonomy): Bacteria > Bacillati > Actinomycetota > Actinomycetes > Micrococcales > Brevibacteriaceae > Brevibacterium > Brevibacterium marinum. The sequence goes on from NZ_JAATJN010000001.1 coordinate 4,109,366, forward strand.
TGAGATCGAGTCGAAGCTCAACCTCTACACCTGGGGCGACTACGACTCTCCGGATCTGCTGGGACAGTTCCGAGACGAGTTCGACGTCCTCCTGCAAGTCGACTCCTACGGGTCGAACGAAGAACTCATCGCCAAGCTGTCCTCGAGCCGAGGCACGTCCGGATACGATGTCGTCGTCCCGACCGGGTCCCAGATCGACCGATTCGCCAGCCATGACCTGCTCCAGCGCTTGGACCTGTCGCTGATCCCGAACTTCTCGCACATGGACCCGAACTTCACCGACCAGGCGTTCGACCCCGGCAACGAGTACACGATCTGCAAGGCCTGGGGCACGACCGGCTACGCTTATCGCACCGATGTCATCACACGAAAGATGACCTCCTGGCAGGACTTCATCGACGCAGCCCATGACGAGGCCTCCGGACGGACCTCGCTGCTCTCCGACCCGTGGGAACTCACGGCGATCTCGCTGGCCACGCTCGGATACAGCCTCAATACGACCGATGAGAAGGAACTCGCCGAGGCCGAGAAGGTCCTCGTCGACGAGGTCGCACCCAATGTTCGCGCCTATTTCGGCAGTGCATCGACCGGCATGATCCAGGGCAGCTTCGACCTCATGCAGTCCTACAACGGCGATGCGCGACAGGGGTTCAACCAGGTCGACAATCCCGACGACTGGAAGTATGTCTTCCCGACTCCCTCGGCGAACCTGTGGATGGACTGTTGGGCGATCGCCACCGGGGCTCCGCATCCCGATGCCGCGCATGAGTTCATCAACTTCATGATCTCCCCGGAGAACTCCATGACTCAGATCGAGTACATCGGCTACCCGATCGGGGTCAAGGGCACGGAAGAGAAGGCCAGGAAGGCCGAGCTCGACAACATCGATCTCATCTTCCCCGATCAGACGGTCCTCGACCGCCTCGAAGCCAGCATCTTCAACGAGGGCATGGCGGCACGGGTCGACATCCTCACCGAAGCCAAAAGGAGGTCGGGAGCAGCATGAGGCCTCTTCGCACCAGAATCTTCGGTCCGGCGGCGTTGTCGTTCCCCACGTGGGCCTATGTCGTCTTCTTCTTCATCATCCCCGTGGCGATGGTGATCTTCTTCAGCTTCGGCTACAAGCCTGACATCTACACGGCGGTCGCCACTGACAGACTCAGCTTCGACCGGTTCCCCGAGGCGATGAATCCGGCCTTCGTGTCGACCTTCTTCGCAACGCTGAGGATCTCACTCCTCGGCACGTTCATCTGCCTGCTCATCGCTCTGCCCTTCGCCTACTGGATCGCGGTGAAGATCGCTCCGGCCCGCCGCGATCTCGCGCTGGCTCTGGTCATGGTGCCGTTCTGGACGAACTTCCTCGTCCGCACGCTCGGCTGGCAGATCATCCTCTCCCCCACCGGATTCTTCTCCGAAGGGCTGCTGGCCCTGGGCCTGACCCAGGAGAGGATCGACATCCTCTACACGCACACCGCGGTCCAGATCGGCGTCGTCTACAACTATCTGCCGCTCATGATCCTGCCGCTCTTCGTCGCCATCGACCGTTCCGGCTCCAAGCTGCGGGAGGCCAGCTACGACCTCGGTGCGAACAAGGTCAAGACCTTCCTCAAAGTGACCCTGCCGATGGCGATGCCGGGTGTCATCTCGGGGTGCCTTCTCGTGTTCATCCCACTCAACGGCGACTACATCACGGCCACTGTGCTCGGCGGGGCGAGCGGGTCGATGATCGGACAGCTCATCGCCGAACAGTTCAATTCCGCACAGAACTGGGCGCTCGGTTCGGCCATGGCCGTCGTCCTCATCGCCTCGACCGTCGTCGTTGTGGGCATCGGCTTCGCCCTGCTCAAGGTCGGGCAGCTCATCGCGGCGAGGGCCAACAGCGTTCCGATCTCGAACGGGAGGGCCTGATATGGCATACACGATCCGCAAGCCGTTGACCGACAGGCTCCTCAACGCGTGGGGGATCCTCGTCTTCATCTATCTGTTCCTTCCGATCGCGGTCATCGTCGCCTACTCGTTCAACAACGGCAAGGTTCTCGCGAGCTTTCAGGAGTTCGGCTTCGATGCCTATGCCAACGGGCTCGAGAACGATGTCATCGTCGCCACCGTGTTCACGAGCCTCCAGGCTGCCGTCGGGTCGGCGATCGTCGCGACGATCTTCGGCACCATCGGCGGCGTCGCCCTGGCCCGTGCCAAGCGCGGAATGTGGTGGGCGGTAGGGCTCACGGTCGTCCTCGGTGCAACGCTGTTCACTCCCGAGATCGTCGACGGCATCGCCTTCCTCCCGTGGTTCGTCACCCTCGGCGTGGACTGGGGACTGACGCCGTTCAATGACGGCATGGTCCGTCTCGTCATTTCACATGCCATGTTCTCGATGGCGGTAGTGACCTTCATCATCCGTGCGCGGATGGCCGGCATGAACCGTCAGCTCGAGGAGGCCGCGGCCGACCTCGGTGCGAATGCGTGGCGCAGGTTCCGCGACATCACCCTGCCGATCGCGGCGCCCGGCATCTTCGCCGGTGCCCTCATGTCGTTCACGCTCAGTCTCGACAACACGATCCTCTCGAGCTTCGTCCAGCTCCCGGGTTCGACGCCGTGGCCCGTCTACATCTTCGCGGCGGTCAAGGTGGCCCTGCGGCCCGAGATCGCCGCGATCTCGACTCTCATGTTCCTGCTCACCCTCATCGCTCTCGGAGTCTGCGCCCTGGCCCTGCGCAGGACCGGGGGAAGTTCGACGGAGATCATCAAGACCATGGCCGGATGACCCGAGGAGTATGGGCCCTGACCGAGGTGGGACATGGGCCCTCACAGAGGTGGGGCACAAGCCTTCGCCGAGGTTGGCCCGGGTTCTGCGCGGAGGTGGGCCGGGTTCCGCGGGGCCTGCATCGACCCGCACATGCACACCGTTGCCGCAAGGCAGAAGGAGAAATGACATGGATGTCAATGCCGCATTGGCAGAGGCCTCAACCGTTCCGTTCTGGCTCGATTCCGCTCAGCGACCCGACCCGCTCCCACCGCTGACTGCCGACATCGACGCCGAGCTCGTCATCGTCGGAGGTGGTTTCACCGGTCTGTGGACGGCTCTGCAGGCGAAGGAGCGCGACCCCGGTCGTCACGTCGTCCTGCTCGAGGCGAACTCGATCGGGTGGGCCGCCTCGGGACGCAACGGCGGTTTCTGCGCGGCCAGCCTCACCCATGGCTATGACAACGGCGAGGCCCATCTGCCGGAGCAGAACGAACGTCTGGCGCAGCTCGGGCGGGAGAACCTCGACGCGATCGAAACGGCCGTGGCCAGGTACGACATGGACGTCGAGTTCGAACGCACCGGCGAACTCGACGTCGCGACCGAAGATTATCAGGTTCCGGAGCTGCGGGAGGCCCACGACCCGGAAGCCGGTTTCATCTTCTATGACCAGGCGGAGCTCGCGCAGATCGTGAAGTCGCCGACGTACAAGGGCGCCCTCTGGGACTCGCGCGAGGTCGCCATGGTCAACCCGGCCAAACTGTGCTGGGAGCTGTTGCGCGTCATCGGCGAACTCGGCGTCGAGGTCTATGAGGGCACGAAGGTCACCGATGTCAGCGATCGGAAGTCGACGGTCCAGGTGACGACCCAGGTGAATTCGGCGACCGCGTCCGGAGCTGTGGGCACCGCGGGAGCCGCCAGCGCCGCCAGTACCGCAGGCACCGGAAGCGCCGAGGGCACCACGAGTGCCCCAACGATCACGGCGCAGCGAGTGGCGCTGGCGACGAATGTCTTCCCCTCGCTGCTCAAGCGCGTCAGTCTGCACACGGTCCCCGTCTACGACTACGCCCTGATGACCCAGCCGCTGGACGACGAGCAGCTTGCGTCCATCGGCTGGGACGGCAGGCAGGGCATCGGCGACTGTGCCAATCGGTTCCACTACTACCGACTGTCGGCCGACAACCGGATCCTCTTCGGCGGATGGGACGCCGTCTACCATTACGGGCGGCAGATCTCGTGGAAGTACGACCAGCGACCCGAGACCTTCGAGACCCTGGCCGGACACTTCTATGAGACGTTTCCCCAGCTGACCGACGTGAAGTTCAGCCACAAATGGGGAGGAGCCATCGACACCTGCTCACGGTTCTTCTCCTTCTTCACCACGGCATACGGCCAGAAGGTCGCGATGGCCGCGGGCTTCACCGGTCTGGGTGTGGGCGCCTCGCGCTTCGCAGGCACCGTCATGCTCGACCTGCTGACCGGGCAGGACACGGAGCTGACCCAACTGGAGATGGTGCGAAGGCTGCCTCTGCCCTTCCCACCCGAGCCGGTGGCCTGGCTGGGCATCCAGATGACGACGAATGCGCTGATCAAAGCCGATGGGAACGAGGGGCGACGCGGTCCGCTGCTCAAAGTCCTCGACTCTGTGGGGATGGGCTTCGACTCCTGAACGTCCTCGAGGTGCTCAGCCTTCGGACCGGACACGGGAGTTCATTCCGCCCTTGGTAGACTTTCAGCGAGCGCGGGAGGAACTCCCGAACACTTTCTTGAAGGAGCAGAACACGCATGGCACGTGTCGTCGTTGAGGTGATGCCCAAACCCGAGATTCTTGACCCCCAGGGCAAGGCGATCTCCGGTGGAATGTCCCGACTCGGGTTCACCGATTTCGGTGAGGTGCGACAGGGGAAGCGCTTCGAACTCGAAATCGACGGTGAGGTCACCGAGGAAGTTCTCGCGCAGGCACGCGAGGCCGCGGAGAAGCTCCTGTCGAACCCGGTCATCGAGAACGTCGTGGCCGTTCGCGCCGTCGAGGAAGCCTGATGACGGCAGTCACCACTGCCCCGGCCACCGCCGAGGCGGGCGCTGAGTCCGGTGCATCGATCGGTGTCGTGACGTTCCCCGGCACGCTCGATGACCGTGATGCCGCACGTGCCGTCCGCCTGGCCGGAGCGAAGCCGGTCAATCTGTGGCACGCCGATTCCACGCTCGCCGGTGTCGACGGCGTCATTCTGCCCGGTGGGTTCTCCTATGGGGATTACCTGCGCTGCGGTGCGATCGCGGGATTCGCTCCGATCATGGAGTCCGTCGTCTCGGCCGCAAACGCCGGTATGCCGGTCCTAGGCATCTGCAACGGCTTCCAGATCCTCTGCGAATCACACCTGCTGCCGGGTGCGCTCATTCGCAATGACCACCAGCATTTCATCTGCCGTGACCAGGAGCTGCTCGTGGAGAACACGAACACCGCCTGGACCGGTGACTACGAGCACGGACAGACCATTCGGATCCCGCTGAAGAACGGCGAGGGCGGATTCGTTGCCACCGATGAGGTCCTCGAAGAGCTCGAAGGCACCGGTCGCGTGGTGTTCCGGTACCAAGGTCTCAACCCCAACGGATCCCTGCGCGACATCGCCGGCATCACGAACGAGGCCGGAAACGTCGTCGGACTCATGCCCCACCCCGAGCATGCTGTCGAAGCCGGTTTCGGTCCCGAAGACGGCACCGGGATCGACGGTCAGGGATTCTTCTCCTCGGCCGTGCGCACCCTGGTCAACGGCCGCTGAGGCACACGGCCGTCGCAGAGACCGGCCGAGGCCCGCAGCCGTCGCAGAGACCGGCTGAGGCTTGCAACCGTCGCAGGGCCGAATCGCAGCAGCCTCGGCGGCTTCGGTCCTCGACGGTTCCTTCAGTCCTCGGCCCATTTCAGTCCGACCGCCGACTCGAGGGTCGCGGACGCGGCATGCATCTCCACCGACCAGGTCTCGTCGCCGACGACTCCGTCGACGTCGGCATCGCCCCACTTCTGGAAGCCTTCCACTGCGGCCTCGGTTGCTGGACCGAATTCGCCGTCCGGTTCTCCCGGTGAGGGCCAGTCACCCTCCACCGAACCGTTCTTCAGCACTTCCTGCAGATCGGTGACGGCCTTGTGGGTGGAGCCCACCTTGAGCAGGGGCATCGGTCCGCCGTTGGGCAGCACCTCCCAGGTGTCGTCACCGACGATGCCGTCGACCTCCAGCCCTGCGCCGTCCTGTACGTCCTTGACGCCGGCTTCGGTGACGGCGCCGAATATTCCGTCGACGGCCACCGAATGGTCCGGAACTCTGCGCAGGCCTCGCTGTGCGCGCCTGACGACCTCGCCTTGGTCTCCGCGTTGGATGGTGGGCTGACCGGGATTCGACATTTCTCCTCCTACATCGATGCCGGAGAGCCCGGATCGAGGCTCAGCGGCTGTGAACGTTCGTGGAAGCAACCTTGCCACCACATGCGTCAATCTATGACCGCCGCTCGTGCCGCGACAAGGGTCGGACGAGACTCAAACGCCATGCCCGCGAGTGGGTGTCGTCATCGGTGTCGAGTGTCCGCCATGGCCACACAGTTCGGCCCCGGTTCACCGACTCTCGTGGTCAGTGCGCCGAGGCCGAATGCCAGCTCGTCTCCGTGGGGTTCGCGCCGTCGGGCCGGGAGTGCTCACCAACCCGACGGGCCACCGATCAGGATCCGAGCTGTGCGTGGCGGCGAGCGAAGACGATCGTCGCCGCGCCGGCCAGGATGAGAGCTGCACCGGCTCCGAGGCCGGTGAGCTCGGCGCCTGTTCGCGGCATCGAGTCGGCATTCCCGGAGTCGCCGGAGTCGCCTGATCCTCCGGCTGAGCCGTTCGAGTCGCCACCGGATCCGCCGCCGGTGACGACGAAATCGCCCTTCAAATCCTGGTCCGAGCAGTCGGCCACCACATGATAGGTGCCTACATAGGCTTCAGGAATGTTCTCGATGCCATAGACCTGGACCGTCGCGGTGCCGTCCTCATCGGTTTCGACCGTCCTTTCGTAGAGCTTTTCGCTGGGTTCGTGGCCCCAGACTTCGAATTGGACGTCGCTGCCGGGTTCGCAGTCGGTGACGGTCATGGTCACGCCTTTGTCCCGGTTGACGAAGTCTTCGCCCGAGAGCTTCTGTGGCTCGATGGACAGCGACGGTTCCACGACGCTGTCGTCCTCGGTCACGGTGAAGGTCGTCTCAGCGCTGCGATCGCCGCACGAGGCCGTGACGAGGTACTCGCCGACCCAGGTGGGGCCGCCGTCGCCGTCGGGGACGAAGTGAGCATATCCGGCTGCGTCCTCACCTGCCGTCTGCGTCTGCTCCCAGACAGTGGTGTCAGGGTCTGCCTTGGTGCTCACTCGGAAGTCCACGTCCTCGTCCATGACGCAGGTGGTCAGCGTGATGGCCACTCCCGTGTCGAGGAAGTTCTCGAGCCCCTGTGTCTTGGGGGAAACGGTGAGCTCGGAGTCCGGCGCCTCTTGGCCCTCGTCATCAGGCGCGACGACTTCGACCCTGCCGCTGAATGTCTCCGTCTCCTGTCCTGCGCGCTCGACCGTGACGGTGACGGCGAGTGTGTCACCGGTCTTGAGCTCGGTGTTGGCGAGGATCGTTCCGGTGTAGGCGCCGTCGTTCTCGACCGTCGTCGATGCGTCGTCTCCAGGTTCAGCGGTGACGACGTCTCCGGCGGTGAGAAAATCTATGGTGTAGCGGATACCTCTGTCGGGATCGCCGATCTCATCGGCAGTCATCTCCGTCTTCTCGAGCGTGAAGCTCGCGTCGATCGGTTCGGACTCTTCTCCGGCGTCGTCATCCGCGTCATCCTCGTCTCCGTCGGGATCAGTGGCTTCATCTCCGGGTGCCGTGGGCACTTCCGGTTCTGTCGACTCGTTGCCGTCTTGGTCGCCGTTCTGCCCCTGGCTGGTGCCGGTGCCGTCCGTGCCGAGGTCGGCCGCGGAATCATCAGTGTCGGGTTCGGTGGTGCCCGTTGCCCCCTCGGGGTCATCCCCTGCATGGCCGACGGGGTGAGGCTCATTCTGCGTCGTGTTTCCTGGTGCGACCTCCAATGAGCCCGCGGCAGCCGGTCCGATTCCGATGGTGGGCACTGCCAGAGCAACGCTCGCTGCGAGAACCAGCCGTTTCATGATCATCCTTCCAGGGGCCTGGGTGGCTGCGGTGCACAGGTGGCTACGATGCACGGTTGTGGAAGTGACGATATGTCGGCCGTGAAGAGGTGGCGACTTTTGGTCGTTTAGTTCATGACGGAAATGTCATCGATCAATTGCAGATATTTACCTCTTCGAGACATCCCTCAAAACGTGTGGGGGCTCAGCTTTCGCCATTCAGCGGTCCGCTCCGCGTCCAGCACACCATTCGGCCACGGCGCACCACCGGACAACAGCGCGATATTCGAGAGCCTCGAGGTCACGATTGGATGCTTCCACCCGAAAATCGTTACCGTTCAGGCGCGGTAACTCACGAGTCTGTGGCTGTGTCCTCGCTCAGTGTCCTCGGTGACGTCGAAGAATTGTCGACACCCCGTCCGGCATCGTCCGTGCCGTCGGTGCGGTCGGCCTCGTCGGTGCGGTCAGAGTCGTCGGTGCGGTCAGCGTCGTCGGTGCTTTCCATGGTGGTGCGATCCTCGACGAGAACTCCGGGATCGGTCTCGGACTCGGCAAGCACCTCGGCGGTGAATTGCTCTTCCGCGTCCTCCCCACGGAACTGGGACATGTAGAGGCGATAGTACGCTCCTTCTGCGGACAGCAGCTCCTCGTGGCTGCCGTGCTCGACGATCGCTCCCTCCTCCATCACCAAGATGGTGTCTGCGTCGCGGATCGTGGACAGTCGGTGGGCGATGACGAACGATGTCCTGTCCGTCCGCAGGGCCGCCATCGCCTGTTGGACGAGGACCTCGGTGCGGGTGTCGACCGATGAGGTCGCCTCGTCGAGGATGAGCAGCGACGGGTTCGCGAGGAACGCGCGGGCGATCGTGATCAGCTGGCGCTCTCCGGCGGAGACGCTGCCGCCCTCGGAGTCGATGACGGTGTCATAGCCCTCGGGGAGCTGTCGTACGAAGCGATCGACCATCGTCGCCTGGGCCGCGTCCACGACCTCCTCATCGGTGGCGTCGAGCCTGCCGTACCGGATGTTCTCGCGGATTGAGCCTTCGAACAGCCAGGCGTCCTGCAGCACCATGCCCACATGGGATCGCAGATCCGCCCGAGTCAGGTCCATCGTGTCGGTTCCGTCGAGGAAGATGTGACCACCGGTGATCTCGTAGAAGCGCATCACGAGGTTGACCAGAGTGGTCTTGCCCGCTCCGGTCGGGCCGACGATCGCCACGGTGTGTCCGGGTTCGGCGGTGAAGGAGACGTTCTCGATGAGCGGGACGTCCGCGGTGTAGCGAAAGCTGACATCGGAGAACTCGACGCGCCCCGGTGTGCGCTGCGGCAACGTCACGGAAGCGTCATCGGGATGCTCTTCTTCGGCGTCGAGGAGTTCGAAGGTCCTCTCCGCCGAAGCGACGCCGGACTGCAGCATGTTCGCCACACCGGCCATCTCCGAGATCGGTTGGGAGAACTCACGGGAGTACTGGATGAATGCGGTCGCATCGCCGAGTGTCATCTGCCCGGAGGCCACCCTCAGACCACCGGCCACGGCGATGAGGACATAGCTGAGATAGGACACGAACTGCATTGCAGGCATGATCATTCCGGAGACGAACTGCGCACCGGCCGAAGCCGTGAACAGGGACTCGTTGCGGCGGTCGAACTCCTCGAGCATGGTCTCACTGCGGCCGAAGGCACGGACGACGTCGAGGCCGGAGAACGACTCTTCGACATGCCCGTTGACGTCGCCGGTGTGCTTCCACTGCGCCTTGAACATCTTCTGTGACCGGGTGCCGATGACCCCGGCGATGATCGCCGACAGCGGGAGTGCGATGAGCGCCAACAGTGCGAGCTGCCAGGACACGATGAACATCATCACGCCGATGCCGAGGATGGTCAGGGCCGACTGGACGAGTTGGGAGAACGCCTGCTGCAGCGCCTGCTGGATATTGTCGACGTCGTTGGTCACCCGTGACATCACATCGCCGCGCTGTCTGGTGTCGAAGTATCGCAGCGGGAGCTTGTTGATGGTGCGTTCGATGTCTTCGCGGAGCCGGTAGACGACGCGCATGACGAGGGCGTTGAGGATGTAGCCCTGTGCCCACATGAGCATCGACGCCACCAGGTACATGAGGAGGACGATGATGATGATCTGACCCAGGGCGTTGAAGTCGATGCCCTGTCCGGGGACGACATCGGCGGTCGCCAGCATATCGGCGAAGTCGTCTCTGCCTTCGGCACGGGCACCGGCGATGATGTCGTCGATGTTCGCCCCGGCGGGCATCTGGGACCCGATGACACCGGAGTAGACGACGTCCATGGCCCTGCCCAGCACCTTCGGGGCGATCACGGTCAGCACGACCGAGCCGATGACGAGAAGAACCACGTTGATGAGTCCGAGCTTCTCCGCTGTCATCAGCCCGAACAGCCGTTTGACCGAGGGCCAGAAGTGCTTCGCCTTCCTGGCCGGGGTGTCGCTGAACATGTCCCCTTCGTCGACGTCGGAGACGTGATCTTCTTCGACGCTCATGTCAGTTCACCCCTTCCGTGGCCAGCTGGGATTCGACGATCTCCTGGTAGGTCGGGTTCGTCTCGACGAGCTCCTCGTGTGTTCCACGGCCGACGATCCGGCCTTCGTCGAGGACGATGATCTGATCGGCGTCTCGGATCGTCGAGACACGCTGAGCCACCACCACAACTGTCGAATCCCCGGTCGTCTGGTCGAGAGCACGCCTCAGGCGGGCGTCGGTGGCCACGTCGAGGGCAGAGAACGAATCGTCGAAGACGTAGATCCGCGGTTTCGCCGCCAGGGCTCTGGCGATGCAGAGCCTCTGCCTCTGCCCGCCGGAGTAGTTGGTGCCGCCCTGGGCGACGGCCTCCTCGAGCCGGTGGGTCTTGTCGGCGACGAAGTCGTCTGCCTGCGCGGTTTGCAGTGCTTGCCACAGATGTGTGTCATCGGCGGATTCGTTCCCGAAGCGCAGGTTGGAAGCGATCGTGCCGGAGAACAGATAGGGCTTCTGCGGCACCAGGCCGACCAGCTGTGCCAGTTGCTGCCGGTTGAGCCGGCTCACGGGCAAGCCGTCGATGAGCACCTCTCCCGCCTCGGGATCGAGCAGACGAGGGATGAGATTGACGATGGTGGACTTGCCGGCCCCAGTGGCGCCGATGATCGCGGTCGTCGTTCCCGGTCGTGCGGTGAAGCTGAGATCCTCGAGGACGGGGACCTCGGCGCCGGGATAACCGAAGGTGACGTTGCGGAACTCGAGGTCACCTCGGCGAGGGAGTTCTTCGACTCCGTCCGGGACGAGCATGGACGTCGTGGAGTCGAGGACTTCGGCGATGCGTTCGGCGCAGACGACGGCACGGGGAATCATCATCATCATGAACACGCCCATCATCACGGCTACGAGGATCTGCAGCAGGTACTGCAGGAACGCCGTCAGCGATCCGACCTCCATCTGACCCGCGTCCACGCGATGACCGCCGAACCACAGCACCGCGGCGGTGGCGAGGTGGAGGATCATCATGATCGCAGGGAACATCAGCACGAAGAGGTTGCCGACCTTGACCGAGGTCTCGGTGAGTGCCCGGTTGGCATCCGCATAGCGGTCGGCTTCGAAGGGCTCACGCACGAACGCGCGGATGACCCTGATGCCGGTGATCTGCTCGCGCAGCACACCGTTGATGTCGTCGACCTGTTCCTGCATCCTGCGGAACAGAGGCATCAGCAGGTACACGAGGATGCCGACGACGATGAACAGCGTCGGCACGGCCACCCACACCAGCCAGGACAGTCCGACATCCTCGCGCAGTGCCATGATGATCCCGCCGATGCACATGATCGGTGTGGAGACCATGAAGTTCAGGGTCATGAGCACCAGCATCTGGACCTGCTGGACGTCGTTGGTGTTGCGTGTGATGAGGGTGGCACTGCCGAATCTGCCGACTTCGAGGGTAGAGAGTTCGTCGACCTTGCTGTAGATGGCTCGCCGCAGATCTCGGCCCACGCCCATTCCCGTTCGGGCGCCGAAGAAGATGGCGGTCACCGCCGTGACGACCTGAACCAGGCAGACGATGAGCATCGTCATTCCGGTCGACCAGATGAAGTCGGTATCGCCTTTGGCCACTCCCTGGTCGATGATCTGCGCATTCAGGCTCGGCAGAAACAGGGCTGCGATGGTTGCGGCCAGCTGCAGGACTACGACGAAGACGATGTAGAGCCAGTAGGACCGTGCGTATTTCAGGGACAGGTGCAATAGGGCCACGTTGGACGTCCAGAGTGTTTAATGGTCCGCGAGGACGCGATGTGATATTCGAAAGCGCAACAGGTCATCCTACATGAATTTCCCTCCCGACCAACAGCTGCATGCGATTCTTCCCGTGCCCACAGTCCATCACAAGGCACTGACACAGACATCGACGCAGACGGATCCCGGGGGTGGTCGCAGCACAGACCTCGTTGGTGGATGGGCGTGCCTCCTCGCTTATCGGACGGACACCTTTAGTCTTGAAATCATGAGCACAACTTTGCAGGACCTCGTCAATCGCGCCGTCTTCTTCTCCACCGAGATGCAGACGCACTTCGGCGCCCTGATCGCCGATGCGGAATGGGAGGTCGACTTCACCTCTGATCCGCATCTGACCTTCACCTCCTCCGACGGGACTGTCCTACGCGGCCGCCCGCATCTGCTCGGCTCGGAGTCGAGCGGGCAGAGTACGTGGCTGTGGGGCTGGGACAACATCAATGAGTTCCCCGAGTCGGTCGTCGGCCTGGCCCACGATATTCGCAAATTCGGCGCCGCCGAGGAGGTTGCTGAGTTGGTCACGGCCGAGCTCGAGCTCGATGAGGAGCTGGCTCTGCGACTGACGCTGGCGTCGAAGGAGGCGACGGGAAAATGGGCTCACTATCCGGCCGCGGCAGGTGCGGGGACGACGGTGTGGCTGCTTGTAGACGCCCCGGAGCTGACCCTGCCCGAACCGCGCGTAAAGACCACGGTGCGCGCGCTCATGCAGGGACTGACGCAGACGACGGTGACGGATCATCGCGCCGCGCTCGAGACGTACGTCGACAAGCGGAACATTCCCACCGCGGAACTGTCCGAGGGCGGACTGCGCCTGCTCTTCGCCGACGGCGCGGCCGACCTGTCCTTCGACGAACAGCGCCGTATCTCCAACTGTGAGATCGGTGCACCACTCGAGAGTGAAGCCGCCGAACAGTACGCGCAGGCCACCGGGACGGCCCCAGGGGAGACGACAGCAGCGGACACGGCTGCTCCGGCCCCCGAGGCCGGTGAGAAGACACCAGCCCCGGCACCAAGTCCAGCGGCCGAACCCGCAGGTGCGGCACAGCAACGTGGCGAGGATGACACTGCAGCCGGCGTAGGTGCAACGGCGTCGGCATCGACGGAGCCGACACCTGCCGATGCGACGCCCGAGCAGTCGGAAGCGATGACATCACCCCCTTCCACCGCCGAGGTGGCCCCGTCCGACGACGGTGCACAAGGTGCCGTTAGTCCCACGTCCGAGTCCGGATCCGAGGAGCAGACGGTCGAGGAGCGCGAGGCTGACACCGCCGCTGAGGATGAGTCCCAGGATAATGGCCGCACGCCGGGTGCCACAGAGGAAAAGTCTGAGGAGCCCAAAAAGAAGAAGGGCCTGTTCTCGAAGCTCTTCGGCCGCTGATCGAACAGGCAGCGTGACGCTGCCTGGCTTCACGCGATCCCCGGCTGAACACACGGTCGTCCAGGTACCGTCGTTCAGGATCGGGGGTGCGAGTCAGATCGAGCCCGTTGCCGGTCGCTGGGCCGTCTCCGGAGTCCGGAGTCATCGCTGGCGTACGATCGCCAATATGGGTGAGCTCCATCAGGGGGTGCGAGGGAGTATCCTGCTCGTCGAAACGTGCCCGCTCAAGGCAGCTCCGGAGTTTCGACCGGAGTGGAATCGGCAGGGGCGAGGGATATCCGGGATGAGGAGATGACCTCATAGGGCTCGTCTCCCCCGTGCTTCACGAGCGCGTCGGCGTAATCGGGCAGCGCCACCGCCTCCGAAGCCCGGCCGAAAGTAATGAGGATGCCACTACTCCAAGTGGGTGGGGCCTCCGTGGACCCGCGGCCAGGGCCGATACCGGTGCCCCTCCACGACACCAGTCACCACCCACTGATATCAGTGGCCAGAAGACGAAACACCACCCCACACCACAAAAAAGAAGAAGGGGCCCCGTCCATACGGACAGAGCCCCTCCTTCACAAATTTATTGCGGCGGCAACCTACTCTCCCACAACCACCAAGTTGCAGTACCATCAGCGCGCATGGGCTTAGCTACCGGGATCGGAACGGTTAACCGGGCGTTTCCCCACCACTATCACCACCGCAAAACCACCAGACCACCACTCATCCGAACAACCACATGCTCAAAGAATGAAAGTAGCAGTCCAAGAACCGCACAGCGAACGCGAACACCACCATGCAACATAACCGTCACACATGACTCTCGTACAAACCTCAAAGCATTACCCGCACACACCACCCCCACAAAAGAAAAGGGTTATGTGAGTGATCGGCGTATTAGTACCAGTCAACTCCACACCTCACAGTGCTTCCATACCCGGCCTATCAACCCCATCATCTATGGGACACCTCACCCCAACAAAGGGCTGGAAATCTCATCTCGAAGCAGGCTTCCCGCTTAGATGCTTTCAGCGGTTATCCATCCCGAACGTAGCCAACCAGCCATGCACCTGGCGGTACAACTGGCACACCAGAGGTTCGTCCGTCCCGGTCCTCTCGTACTAAGGACAGGCCTCCACAAATTTCCTACGCACGCAGCGGATAGGGACCGAACTGTCTCACGACGTTCTAAACCCAGCTCGCGTACCGCTTTAATGGGCGAACAGCCCAACCCTTGGGACCGACTACAGCCCCAGGATGCGACGAGCCGACATCGAGGTGCCAAACCATGCCGTCGATATGGACTCTTGGGCAAGATCAGCCTGTTATCCCCGAGGTACCTTTTATCCGTTGAGCGACCACGCTTCCACAAGCCATGGCCGGGTCACTAGTCCCAGCTTTCGCTCCTGCTCGACACGTCCGTCTCACAGTCAAGCTCCCTTGTGCACTTACACTCGACACCTGATTGCCAACCAGGCTGAGGGAACCTTTGGGCGCCTCCGTTACTCTTTAGGAGGCAACCGCCCCAGTTAAACTACCCATCAGGCACTGTCCCTGAACCCGATCAGGGTCCGAAGTTAAGGAATCCAGAATGGTCAGAGTGGTATTTCACCGATCGACTCCACCCCAACTAGCGTCGAGGCCTCATAGTCTTCCACCTATCCTACACAAACCACACCGAAGCCCAATACCAAACTATAGTGAAGGTCTCGGGGTCTTTCCGTCCTGCTGCGCGTAACGAGCATCTTTACTCGTAATGCAATTTCGCCGAGTTCGTGGTTGAGACAGCAGAGAAGTCGTTACGCCATTCGTGCAGGTCGGAACTTACCCGACAAGGAATTTCGCTACCTTAGGATGGTTATAGTTACCACCGCCGTTTACTGGGGCTTAAATTCTCCGCTTCACAGGAAACCTGTTAACGGGTCCTCTTAACCTTCCAGCACCGGGCAGGCGTCAGTCCGTATACATCGACTTACATCTTCGCACGGACCTGTGTTTTTAATAAACAGTCGCTTCTCTCTGGCCTCTGCGACCACCACCAGCACATCCCACCGCTCAGGGTGGTTCACCGGGATGGTCCCCCTTCTCCCGAAGTTACGGGGGCATTTTGCCGAGTTCCTTAACCACGATTCTCTCGATCACCTTAGTATTCTCTACCTGACCACCTGTGTCGGTTATAGGGTACGGGCAACACACACCCTCACGCCGATGCTTTTCTCGGCAGCATAGGATCACCAGATCACCCCACCACTGTGGGGCGCCCATCAGCTCTCACACCACATGCGGGGACGGATTTGCCTACCCCCACGTGCTACAACCTTAGACCACGACTACCATCGCGTGGCCTGGCTACCTTCCTGCGTCACACCTCGCGCTTACCGACTCCACACTCAGGTCCCACCCCACACACCAACCAGACATCCGAAGACGCCACGGGTGAGTGAGGAAGTTAGTTTCGTGTGTTTTGGTATTGTCGGTTGTGTGTCGGTACCAGAATATCAACTGGTTGTCCATCGACTACGCCTGTCGGCCTCGCCTTAGGTCCCGACTTACCCAGGGCGGATTAGCCTAGCCCTGGAACCCTTGGTCATCCGGTGGACGGGTTTCTCACCCGTCTTTCGCTACTCATGCCTGCATTCTCACTCGTACCGGCTCCACCACTCGTTCACACGGCAACTTCACAGCCAGCACGACGCTCCCCTACCCAACACCCCACCATTACGGCTTATTCGGGATGCTGCCACAACTTCGGCGGTGTACTTAGCCCCGCTACATTATCGGCGCTCAATCACTTGACCAGTGAGCTATTACGCACTCTTTCAAGGATGGCTGCTTCTAAGCCAACCTCCTGGTTGTCTTCGCAACTGAACATCCTTTCCCACTCAGCACACGCTTAGGGGCCTTAGTTGATGGTCTGGGCTGTTTCCCTCTCGACAATGAAGCTTATCCCCCACTGTCTCACTGCCACGCTGAACCTTACCGGCATTCGGAGTTTAGTTGACGTCAGTAACCCGGTGGGGCCCATCAGCCATCCAGTAGCTCTACCTCCGGCAAGAACCACGCAACGCTGCACCTAAATGCATTTCGGGGAGAACCAGCTATCACAGAGTTTGATTGGCCTTTCACCCCTAACCACAGGTCATCCCCTCCATTTTCAACTGAAGTGGGTACGGGCCTCCACGCGCTCTTACACACGCTTCACCCTGCCCATGGCTAGATCACTCCGCTTCGGGTCTAGGACACGCGACTATACCGCCCTGTTCGGACTCGCTTTCGCTACGACTACCCCACAACGGGTTAATCTCGCCACGCACCGCTAACTCGCAGGCTCATTCTTCAAAAGGCACGCCATCACCCCAACAACGGGGGCTCTGACGGATTGTAAGCACATGGTTTCAGGTACTCTTTCACTCCCCTCCCGGGGTACTTTTCACCATTCCCTCACGGTACTATCCGCTATCGGTCATCAGGAAGTATTTAGCCTTACCAGGTGGTCCTGGCAGATTCACACGACATTCCACGAGTACCGTGCTACTCGGGCACGCACGCAACGCCGGCGCCACATGTTTCGCCTACGGGACTCTCACCCACTCCGGTCCTGGATCCCACCAGATTCGACTACACGCACCACACTCAACGTCTCGGCCATGCTGGACCGAACCACGCACACCCCTACAACACCCAGCCAGCAACACCAGCACGCTTGACACTGACAAGGTTTAGGCTCATCCGGTTTCGCTCGCCACTACTCCCGGAATCATTCTTATTTTCTCTTCCTACGGGTACTGAGATGTTTCACTTCCCCGCGTTCCCTCCACACATCCTATACATTCAGATGCGGGTCACCACCCTCACGAGTGGCGGGGTTTCCCCATTCGGACACCCTCGGATCACAGCCCGTTTATCGGCTCCCCGAGGCTTATCGCAGATTTCCACGTCCTTCATCGGCTCCTGATGCCAAGGCATCCACCATGCGCTCTTACACACTCACACACCCCCTCTAGAGGGTTGTATGCGTATGCGCGAAAAAACACTCTAAGATTTCACAAGAAAAATCACATTACATCACAACCCACGAATGGGTTGTGGATGCTCGCGTCCACTATACGATTCTCAAACCACTACCAAACACCACCCCAGACCACACAACCATCGGCTGCCGGACCAGGACGGGTCGGTCCTGTTGGAAGAAACCACACCCACACACACAGTGCGGGGCTTGTGATTCCAGGACCCAATAACGTATCTGCTCTAGCCCACCCCCGAAACCTCGTCGACAGGGCAGGTACCCCAACGACGCTGGTAGGTGTGAGCGATAATAGTGATGTTCCACCCATGAGCTCCCACCAGACAACACGAACGGCTGCCTCGATGGGGTTCTAAATGTGCGCTCCTTAGAAAGGAGGTGATCCAGCCGCACCTTCCGGTACGGCTACCTTGTTACGACTTAGTCCCAATTGCCAGTCCCACCTTAGACGGCCCCCTCCACAAGGGTTGGGCCACCGGCTTCGGGTGTTACCGACTTTCGTGACTTGACGGGCGGTGTGTACAAGGCCCGGGAACGTATTCACCGCAGCGTTGCTGATCTGCGATTACTAGCGACTCCGA
This sequence comes from Brevibacterium marinum, assembly GCF_011927955.1. NCBI lineage: Bacteria > Bacillati > Actinomycetota > Actinomycetes > Micrococcales > Brevibacteriaceae > Brevibacterium > Brevibacterium marinum. The sequence continues at coordinate 4,127,519 of NZ_JAATJN010000001.1, forward strand.
CTTCACGTAGTCGAATTGCAGACTACGATCCGAACTGAGACTGGCTTTAAGGGATTCGCTCAAACCTCACGGTCTCGCATCTCTCTGTACCAGCCATTGTAGCATGCGTGAAGCCCAAGACATAAAGGGCATGATGATTTGACGTCATCCCCACCTTCCTCCGAGTTGACCCCGGCAGTCTCCTATGAGTTCCCACCATCACGTGCTGGCAACATAGAACGAGGGTTGCGCTCGTTGCGGGACTTAACCCAACATCTCACGACACGAGCTGACGACAACCATGCACCACCTGTACACCAGCCCCAAAAGGGAAAGACTGTTTCCAGCCCAATCCGGTGTATGTCAAGCCTTGGTAAGGTTCTTCGCGTTGCATCGAATTAATCCGCATGCTCCGCCGCTTGTGCGGGCCCCCGTCAATTCCTTTGAGTTTTAGCCTTGCGACCGTACTCCCCAGGCGGGGCACTTAATGCGTTAGCTACGGCGCGGAGAACGTGGAATGTCCCCCACACCTAGTGCCCAACGTTTACGGCATGGACTACCAGGGTATCTAATCCTGTTCGCTCCCCATGCTTTCGCTCCTCAGTGTCAGTTACAGCCCAGAGTCCCGCCTTCGCCACCGGTGTTCCTCCTGATATCTGCGCATTTCACCGCTACACCAGGAATTCCAGACTCCCCTACTGCACTCTAGTCAGCCCGTACCCACTGCACGCGCAACGTTAAGCGTTGCGTTTCCACAGCAGACGCGACCAACCACCTACGAGCTCTTTACGCCCAATAATTCCGGACAACGCTTGTACCCTACGTATTACCGCGGCTGCTGGCACGTAGTTAGCCGGTACTTCTTCTGCAGGTACCGTCACCGTCAGGCTTCTTCCCTGCTGAAAGCGGTTTACAACCCGAAGGCCGTCATCCCGCACGCTGCGTCGCTGCATCAGGGTTTCCCCCATTGTGCAATATTCCCCACTGCTGCCTCCCGTAGGAGTCTGGGCCGTGTCTCAGTCCCAGTGTGGCCGGTCGCCCTCTCAGGCCGGCTACCCGTCGTCGCCATGGTAGGCCATTACCCCACCATCAAGCTGATAGGCCGCGAGCCCATCCCCAACCGAAAAAACTTTCCAGCACCACCCATGCGGGCCATGCTCATATCCGGTATTAGACCCAGTTTCCCGGGCTTATCCCGAAGTCAGGGGCAGGTTACTCACGTGTTACTCACCCGTTCGCCACTCATCCACCCCGGTGCAAGCACCAGGGCTTCAGCGTTCGACTTGCATGTGTTAAGCACGCAGCCAGCGTTCGTCCTGAGCCAGGATCAAACTCTCCATAAAAAATTATGTTCCAGTACTAATCCCAGCAAGACAGCCAACCAAGCCACGGGGTGACCCAGCTGACCACAAACCACGACCCAACCCACGAACCAGCCCCCGAAGCAGGGACCAGGCTCACATGGTTGAACCGTGTGATTGTCTCACCAGAAAACAAATCATTCTGGCATCACTATCTGTTCAAACAAATACGCTATTGGATTCTCAAACCACAAACACACACCCATCACCACAACCGCACAAACGATCACGTTCACTGGGGGCGCCAGTTTCAAATTATCGCTCCCCGACCGCGTGTAAACCAGTCAACCAAACCCTGTTTGTGCTGGTCACACCCGGTGAAAACCAATCTCGAAGAACTCGTTTTCTGCGGGGCAACGAGATACAACTCTAGACCAGACGAACAGCCACGTGCAACTCCAAACCCGATCTCGCACAGTGACCCCCACCACACCGCCACCGTAAAGCCGAAAAGATGCCTCCGGCATTCAGTACGCACGACGGAGCACATCGCGAATCCGTCCGAGCTGGACATCGATCGCGTCTCCCACCGCTTCCTTCTCTGCGGACGGAATCGACATCGCCGGTACGAGATTGCGCCAACCGGCGACCGCCTCGGCGACCTCATTCAGAATCTCTCGCGCGGCGTGAGTCGTGAGGTGGCACAGCGGAGCCAGCTCGAGCAGTGCTTCAGGCTCTTGGTCCGCCTCTGTCGCACCGTTGATCGCTGTCTGCCGTTCGACGACAAGCGACGGCTCAGGATTGATGTCGAAGACGGGGCTGAGCTCCCAGCCCGCTTCGCCACGCAGGAATCCGTGGTTGCGCAGGTGATCGTCGGTGTTGTGAATGGCGACGGAGAACGCAACACGCCGATACAGGGCAGCGCAGTCAGACCGCCACTGTCGACTCACGTCTTCGATCGCCTCAACGATGTCCAGATAGTCCGCTGGATCACCATCACGCAGCCCCGCACCTGTCATTGCGCTCATGTAGCCGATGCGATGGTCGTTGAACCGGTCGAAACGACCGAGGACCAACACAGGCCGGTCTTCAATGCTCAGCAGACGAGTCTTCGGCACATCTATGCCCGCCCGCATCGCCAGCTCGAGGGCAAGTGCTTCCCAGCCGATGACATTCCACTCGTCGGTGGATCGTGAGAACTTCGCTATCATCAGACTCCCGTCGTCGCCGGCCACTGAGGCCTTGGGTCGAGCACCCCCGAGCGAACCGGTACCAGCGTCAAGCAGCCGTTTGATCGCGACGTGCGAACCCTCCGCGGCGTCATCGGCAGCACGTTGCAGCTCGGGGAGCGACACCATCTTCGGCACGTGACCGTCGGCGCCGAGGTGTTCGGCATCGGCTGAGCGCCTGAACCGGAGCGCGCCCTGTCTGGTCGTGTCACTGACGCCGAGCAGATAATCGACTTCGGTGAGTCGGCGATCGCGAGCCGCTCCATCGCTGACCATCTTCCGATGCTGCTTGGCCACCAAGTTCCGACCCCACCTGTCGGGTGCACAGTCGCCGAAGGCACCCGGCAGTCCGGGAACAGTGAAAGGCGCTGTCGACAACGGAAGTTCGGGATCAATCGAATAGGCCCCACGGTGAGTCAAGTACTCGTCCGCGTATTTGAAGGTCGTCGATATCTGGGTTCGCGAAATATGAAAGTACGCAGTTCCCACGAATAGGGGCTGTCCGTCTCCGTCCATTTCGACGCGGATCTGCTCGCTCATCGACGGATCCGATCGGGCAGGCTCTCCGCGGACCGCAGCCGGCCCAAGTCCGTGCTGAGTGGGTCGAACGCTTCAGCTACATGGTCGAGTTGTCCCAGTGATTGCATCACGGACATCACAGCACCGATAGAGACTCCGGGGTCTCCACGTTCGATCTTCTGCAGTGTCGACCGGGAAATACCGGCGCGTTCGGCAAGCTCCTCTGCCCTGAGTTCTTGCATCAGACGCCAGCGACGCACCGACCCGCCCATATCGCCGAGCCGACGTCCGACTCTTCTCGTTATATCCACAGTGTTCCTTAATGAGTAATTTTCAACTCGCCAAATACCTTAATGAACAGAATACGCGACGTTACGAGGTGCATCAATTGCCTGCCGTACGTGGGTCTTGACCTGGACTTCAGCGACCAGCGGTCGGACTCTACGATCTTCACATGTATATCTGCTCTGATTCGACTGCCCGGAGCTCGAATCGAGGACCGACTCCGGTTCGGCACTCCTACCAGGTCGCTGAGTCGGCCTGCGCGAAGAACTATTGAGCATCTTGTTGCCTCACTGCGCCGGCGACCTTCACCAAGCCATATTCGACTGAGGGGACTGATGCATAGAAGGGAGAGAGGGTGAGAGGGTGAGTATCATACGGCGAGGACAGCCGGCTCTATAGAGCGACAGGTATTGTGCGCGCCGAGGCCATTCACAGACCGGTTGAGGGGTCGACAACACCTGCGAGGACATCGTTCCTTACGCCACGTGTGGGCCTCTGGACATAGGCAACGGATACGAGGGCCGCGGTAATCTGGAGGCCGTGTGCTGGTTCCTCGGCGTGCCCGCAACCTGAGCAGCAATCGGTTTGAGTTCCCCTCCCGAAGTGGGTGGGGCCTCCGTGGACCCGCGGCCAGGGCCGATACCGGTGCCCCTCCACGACACCAGTCACCACCCACTGATATCAGTGGCCAGAAGACGAAACACCACCCCACACCACAAAAAAGAAGAAGGGGCCCCGTCCATACGGACAGAGCCCCTCCTTCACAAATTTATTGCGGCGGCAACCTACTCTCCCACAACCACCAAGTTGCAGTACCATCAGCGCGCATGGGCTTAGCTACCGGGATCGGAACGGTTAACCGGGCGTTTCCCCACCACTATCACCACCGCAAAACCACCAGACCACCACTCATCCGAACAACCACATGCTCAAAGAATGAAAGTAGCAGTCCAAGAACCGCACAGCGAACGCGAACACCACCATGCAACATGACCGTCACATGTGACTCTCGTACAAACCTCAAAGCATTACCCGCACACACCACCCCCACAAAAGAAAAGGGTTATGTGAGTGATCGGCGTATTAGTACCAGTCAACTCCACACCTCACAGTGCTTCCATACCCGGCCTATCAACCCCATCATCTATGGGACACCTCACCCCAACAAAGGGCTGGAAATCTCATCTCGAAGCAGGCTTCCCGCTTAGATGCTTTCAGCGGTTATCCATCCCGAACGTAGCCAACCAGCCATGCACCTGGCGGTACAACTGGCACACCAGAGGTTCGTCCGTCCCGGTCCTCTCGTACTAAGGACAGGCCTCCACAAATTTCCTACGCACGCAGCGGATAGGGACCGAACTGTCTCACGACGTTCTAAACCCAGCTCGCGTACCGCTTTAATGGGCGAACAGCCCAACCCTTGGGACCGACTACAGCCCCAGGATGCGACGAGCCGACATCGAGGTGCCAAACCATGCCGTCGATATGGACTCTTGGGCAAGATCAGCCTGTTATCCCCGAGGTACCTTTTATCCGTTGAGCGACCACGCTTCCACAAGCCATGGCCGGGTCACTAGTCCCAGCTTTCGCTCCTGCTCGACACGTCCGTCTCACAGTCAAGCTCCCTTGTGCACTTACACTCGACACCTGATTGCCAACCAGGCTGAGGGAACCTTTGGGCGCCTCCGTTACTCTTTAGGAGGCAACCGCCCCAGTTAAACTACCCATCAGGCACTGTCCCTGAACCCGATCAGGGTCCGAAGTTAAGGAATCCAGAATGGTCAGAGTGGTATTTCACCGATCGACTCCACCCCAACTAGCGTCGAGGCCTCATAGTCTTCCACCTATCCTACACAAACCACACCGAAGCCCAATACCAAACTATAGTGAAGGTCTCGGGGTCTTTCCGTCCTGCTGCGCGTAACGAGCATCTTTACTCGTAATGCAATTTCGCCGAGTTCGTGGTTGAGACAGCAGAGAAGTCGTTACGCCATTCGTGCAGGTCGGAACTTACCCGACAAGGAATTTCGCTACCTTAGGATGGTTATAGTTACCACCGCCGTTTACTGGGGCTTAAATTCTCCGCTTCACAGGAAACCTGTTAACGGGTCCTCTTAACCTTCCAGCACCGGGCAGGCGTCAGTCCGTATACATCGACTTACATCTTCGCACGGACCTGTGTTTTTAATAAACAGTCGCTTCTCTCTGGCCTCTGCGACCACCACCAGCACATCCCACCGCTCAGGGTGGTTCACCGGGATGGTCCCCCTTCTCCCGAAGTTACGGGGGCATTTTGCCGAGTTCCTTAACCACGATTCTCTCGATCACCTTAGTATTCTCTACCTGACCACCTGTGTCGGTTATAGGGTACGGGCAACACACACCCTCACGCCGATGCTTTTCTCGGCAGCATAGGATCACCAGATCACCCCACCACTGTGGGGCGCCCATCAGCTCTCACACCACATGCGGGGACGGATTTGCCTACCCCCACGTGCTACAACCTTAGACCACGACTACCATCGCGTGGCCTGGCTACCTTCCTGCGTCACACCTCGCGCTTACCGACTCCACACTCAGGTCCCACCCCACACACCAACCAGACATCCGAAGACGCCACGGGTGAGTGAGGAAGTTAGTTTCGTGTGTTTTGGTATTGTCGGTTGTGTGTCGGTACCAGAATATCAACTGGTTGTCCATCGACTACGCCTGTCGGCCTCGCCTTAGGTCCCGACTTACCCAGGGCGGATTAGCCTAGCCCTGGAACCCTTGGTCATCCGGTGGACGGGTTTCTCACCCGTCTTTCGCTACTCATGCCTGCATTCTCACTCGTACCGGCTCCACCACTCGTTCACACGGCAACTTCACAGCCAGCACGACGCTCCCCTACCCAACACCCCACCATTACGGCTTATTCGGGATGCTGCCACAACTTCGGCGGTGTACTTAGCCCCGCTACATTATCGGCGCTCAATCACTTGACCAGTGAGCTATTACGCACTCTTTCAAGGATGGCTGCTTCTAAGCCAACCTCCTGGTTGTCTTCGCAACTGAACATCCTTTCCCACTCAGCACACGCTTAGGGGCCTTAGTTGATGGTCTGGGCTGTTTCCCTCTCGACAATGAAGCTTATCCCCCACTGTCTCACTGCCACGCTGAACCTTACCGGCATTCGGAGTTTAGTTGACGTCAGTAACCCGGTGGGGCCCATCAGCCATCCAGTAGCTCTACCTCCGGCAAGAACCACGCAACGCTGCACCTAAATGCATTTCGGGGAGAACCAGCTATCACAGAGTTTGATTGGCCTTTCACCCCTAACCACAGGTCATCCCCTCCATTTTCAACTGAAGTGGGTACGGGCCTCCACGCGCTCTTACACACGCTTCACCCTGCCCATGGCTAGATCACTCCGCTTCGGGTCTAGGACACGCGACTATACCGCCCTGTTCGGACTCGCTTTCGCTACGACTACCCCACAACGGGTTAATCTCGCCACGCACCGCTAACTCGCAGGCTCATTCTTCAAAAGGCACGCCATCACCCCAACAACGGGGGCTCTGACGGATTGTAAGCACATGGTTTCAGGTACTCTTTCACTCCCCTCCCGGGGTACTTTTCACCATTCCCTCACGGTACTATCCGCTATCGGTCATCAGGAAGTATTTAGCCTTACCAGGTGGTCCTGGCAGATTCACACGACATTCCACGAGTACCGTGCTACTCGGGCACGCACGCAACGCCGGCGCCACATGTTTCGCCTACGGGACTCTCACCCACTCCGGTCCTGGATCCCACCAGATTCGACTACACGCACCACACTCAACGTCTCGGCCATGCTGGACCGAACCACGCACACCCCTACAACACCCAGCCAGCAACACCAGCACGCTTGACACTGACAAGGTTTAGGCTCATCCGGTTTCGCTCGCCACTACTCCCGGAATCATTCTTATTTTCTCTTCCTACGGGTACTGAGATGTTTCACTTCCCCGCGTTCCCTCCACACATCCTATACATTCAGATGCGGGTCACCACCCTCACGAGTGGCGGGGTTTCCCCATTCGGACACCCTCGGATCACAGCCCGTTTATCGGCTCCCCGAGGCTTATCGCAGATTTCCACGTCCTTCATCGGCTCCTGATGCCAAGGCATCCACCATGCGCTCTTACACACTCACACACCCCCTCTAGAGGGTTGTATGCGTATGCGCGAAAAAACACTCTAAGATTTCACAAGAAAAATCACATTACATCACAACCCACGAATGGGTTGTGGATGCTCGCGTCCACTATACGATTCTCAAACCACTACCAAACACCACCCCAGACCACACAACCATCGGCTGCCGGACCAGGACGGGTCGGTCCTGTTGGAAGAAACCACACCCACACACACAGTGCGGGGCTTGTGATTCCAGGACCCAATAACGTATCTGCTCTAGCCCACCCCCGAAACCTCGTCGACAGGGCAGGTACCCCAACGACGCTGGTAGGTGTGAGCGATAATAGTGATGTTCCACCCATGAGCTCCCACCAGACAACACGAACGGCTGCCTCGATGGGGTTCTAAATGTGCGCTCCTTAGAAAGGAGGTGATCCAGCCGCACCTTCCGGTACGGCTACCTTGTTACGACTTAGTCCCAATTGCCAGTCCCACCTTAGACGGCCCCCTCCACAAGGGTTGGGCCACCGGCTTCGGGTGTTACCGACTTTCGTGACTTGACGGGCGGTGTGTACAAGGCCCGGGAACGTATTCACCGCAGCGTTGCTGATCTGCGATTACTAGCGACTCCGACTTCACGTAGTCGAATTGCAGACTACGATCCGAACTGAGACTGGCTTTAAGGGATTCGCTCAAACCTCACGGTCTCGCATCTCTCTGTACCAGCCATTGTAGCATGCGTGAAGCCCAAGACATAAAGGGCATGATGATTTGACGTCATCCCCACCTTCCTCCGAGTTGACCCCGGCAGTCTCCTATGAGTTCCCACCATCACGTGCTGGCAACATAGAACGAGGGTTGCGCTCGTTGCGGGACTTAACCCAACATCTCACGACACGAGCTGACGACAACCATGCACCACCTGTACACCAGCCCCAAAAGGGAAAGACTGTTTCCAGCCCAATCCGGTGTATGTCAAGCCTTGGTAAGGTTCTTCGCGTTGCATCGAATTAATCCGCATGCTCCGCCGCTTGTGCGGGCCCCCGTCAATTCCTTTGAGTTTTAGCCTTGCGACCGTACTCCCCAGGCGGGGCACTTAATGCGTTAGCTACGGCGCGGAGAACGTGGAATGTCCCCCACACCTAGTGCCCAACGTTTACGGCATGGACTACCAGGGTATCTAATCCTGTTCGCTCCCCATGCTTTCGCTCCTCAGTGTCAGTTACAGCCCAGAGTCCCGCCTTCGCCACCGGTGTTCCTCCTGATATCTGCGCATTTCACCGCTACACCAGGAATTCCAGACTCCCCTACTGCACTCTAGTCAGCCCGTACCCACTGCACGCGCAACGTTAAGCGTTGCGTTTCCACAGCAGACGCGACCAACCACCTACGAGCTCTTTACGCCCAATAATTCCGGACAACGCTTGTACCCTACGTATTACCGCGGCTGCTGGCACGTAGTTAGCCGGTACTTCTTCTGCAGGTACCGTCACCGTCAGGCTTCTTCCCTGCTGAAAGCGGTTTACAACCCGAAGGCCGTCATCCCGCACGCTGCGTCGCTGCATCAGGGTTTCCCCCATTGTGCAATATTCCCCACTGCTGCCTCCCGTAGGAGTCTGGGCCGTGTCTCAGTCCCAGTGTGGCCGGTCGCCCTCTCAGGCCGGCTACCCGTCGTCGCCATGGTAGGCCATTACCCCACCATCAAGCTGATAGGCCGCGAGCCCATCCCCAACCGAAAAAACTTTCCAGCACCACCCATGCGGGCCATGCTCATATCCGGTATTAGACCCAGTTTCCCGGGCTTATCCCGAAGTCAGGGGCAGGTTACTCACGTGTTACTCACCCGTTCGCCACTCATCCACCCCGGTGCAAGCACCAGGGCTTCAGCGTTCGACTTGCATGTGTTAAGCACGCAGCCAGCGTTCGTCCTGAGCCAGGATCAAACTCTCCATAAAAAATTATGTTCCAGTACTAATCCCAGCAAGACAGCCAACCAAGCCACGGGGTGACCCAGCTGACCACAAACCACGACCCAACCCACGAACCAACCCCCACCACAAAAGCAGGGAACCAGGCTCACCAGGTTGAACCGTGTGATTGTCTCACCAGAAAACAAATCATTCTGGCATCACTATCTGTTCAAACAAATACGCTATTGGATTCTCAAACCACAAACACACACCCATCACCACAACCGCACAAACGATCACGTTCACTGGGGGCGCCAGTTTCAAATTATCGCTCCCCGACCGCGTGTAAACCAGTCAACCAAACCCTGTTTGTGCTGGTCACACCCGGTGAAAACCAATCTCGAAGAACTCGTTTTCTGCGGGGCAACGAGATACAACTCTAGACCAGACGAACAGCCACGTGCAACTCCAAACCCGATCTCGCACAGTGACGCCCACCACACCGCCACGCGCGGCGTGGGTTGAAGGTGTGCAGATCCCCGCTGGCGCCCGGTTCTGCCGGTGCTACCGACGTTGCATGACCGCGGAAAATGCTTCCCCTCATACCGAGAATGACTCGTCACCGATAGCTGTCATCGCCGGAGCCTCCGGTTTCATCGGCAGATCTCTCTTCACGCCCCTGCGGACGTGGGGCCATCAGATGAGTATCGTCGGCCGGTCTACTTCCTCCGACGCCCATGTCTCCAGGATCGATCCTGCGGGCATCGCTGCCCTGGTCGACGGCGCCGACCTGCTCATCAACCTCGCCGGCCGCAGCGTGGGGTGCCGATACAACGAAGCCAACAGGACGCTGGTTCGGTCACATGAGGTATCGCGGCATCGGATCGGATGCCTCGGGGCCGACGGTGTCGCGCGGTCATCCATTCACACACGGGCAGCAGCGATTCGCCTGGGTGCATTTCGACGACGTCGTGCGTGCCATCCGATTCATCGATGAGCATGATGGGATCTCAGGACCGGTGAATATCTTGAGTCCCGGAGTCTCGGACAACACCACTCTGATGTCTGCATTGCGGCGCGGTGTGCGCATGCCGCTCGGCCTTCCTGCTCCCCGGTGGCTGCTGGAGATCGGCATACTCGTCCTCCGGCAGGAATCGGAGGTGGTGCTCAAGAGCAGATGGGTGCTGCCCGCGTGACCGGAACACGCCGGCTACGACTTCACGTGGACGGACATCCGGGCCGCGACGAAGAGCCTGCTGCGTTAACAGTCACCCGAAACCGCACCAGCAACCTGCAGGCGGAGCGCTATTGCAGGTTCGGGTGGCCGAAGCCTCGGGGACACGGGGTGCAGGTCAGCCGGCGGCTGCCTCGGCGGGGATCCCAGCCTGGGCACAGTCGGGACAGTAGAGCTGCAGACTCTTCTCGGTGCAGTCCTCGCAGCGCAGGTACTGCTTGCGGCAGTCCAGGTTCGCGCAGTTGACGAAGTTCGGGGTCGCCTTCTCGCACGCGACGCAGTGGCCGATCGATTCGGCGTCGTCGCCGAACTCCACGTGCATGCGCTTGTCGAAGACGTAGAGCGAACCGTCCCAGTACCCGGTGTTGCCGAAGGTCTCGCCGTAGCGGACGATGCCGCCGTCGAGTTGGTAGACCTCTTCGAAGCCGCGGTTCTTCATCAGCACGGACAGGACTTCGCAGCGGATACCGCCGGTGCAGTAGGTGACGACGGGCTTGTCCTTGAAGCCGTCGTACTTGCCGGATTCGATCTCGTCGATGAAGTCCCTGGTGGTGTCCGTCTCAGGCACGACGGCGTCGCGGAACTTCCCGATCTGGGCCTCCATCGCATTGCGTCCGTCGAAGAAGACGACTTCCTCGCCGCGTTCGTCCAGGAGTTTGTGCAGTGCTCCGGGCTTGAGATGCTCGCCGCCGCCTTCGACTCCGGATTCGGTCACCGTGATCTCGTCATCGGTGCCGAACGTCACGAGCTCGGGCCGGACCTTGACGCTCAGCCGTGGGAAATCATCGCCGGCACCGTTGGACCACTTGATATCAGCCTTCTTGAACGGCTCGTAGGATCGCGTCGCCCGCACATACTGTTTGACGTCGAAGACGTCGCCGCCGATGGTCGCGTTGATGCCGTCCTTCGACACGATCACCCGCCCCTTGAGACCGAGGCCCTCGGCCAGCGTATGTTGCCACAGTTTGACCGCCTCGGGGTCCGCAAGAGGGGTGAACACGTAGAACAGGACGATCTTGGGAGTTGCCATGACCCATATTCTAATTGGCGAATACGTCCGTCGAGATCGGCGGCTGCCGCTGGCCCGGCCGACGGCAGCCGCTGGCCCGGCCGACGGCAGCCGCCGCCGATGAGACCGGCTTCCCCTCCTCCCCCGCACCACGGCTAAGATTGACCCTGATGCCGTGTCGTATGAAAGGGCCACATGTCGAGTAACCTCAACTCTGCGAATTCCACGCAGGTCGATACCCAGCAGGTCGAAACCGATCAGGCCGCCTCCAAGAAGGTCAAGGAGACCGTCGATTTCGCCGCCGCGAATCCCGATGTGGACCAGCCCTATGCCGACCTCGGACTCAAAGCGGACGAATACGCGCAGATCCGCGAGATCCTGGGACGTCGCCCCACCTCGGCGGAGTTGGCGATGTATTCGGTCATGTGGTCCGAGCACTGCTCCTACAAATCCTCGAAGGTCCACCTGTCGAAGTTCGGTGACAAGGTCACCGAGGACATGAAGAAGCACCTCCTGGTGGGCATCGGCGAGAACGCCGGCGTCGTCGACATCGGCGACGGTTGGGCTGTGACCTTCAAGGTCGAGTCCCACAACCACCCCAGCTATGTCGAACCCCATCAGGGTGCGGCCACTGGTGTGGGCGGAATCGTGCGCGACATCATTTCGATGGGCGCCCGACCTGTGGCCGTGATGGATCAGCTGCGTTTCGGTGCCATCGACCATCCCGACACCTCTCGCGTGCTCCACGGAGTCGTGTCCGGCATCAGCAACTACGGCAACTCCCTCGGTCTGCCCAATATCGGCGGGGAGACCGTCTTCGACCCCGTCTACCAGGGAAACCCCCTGGTCAACGCCCTCGCCGTCGGTGTCATGCGCCACGAGGACATCCGCCTGGCAAACGCTTCGGGCAAGGGCAACAAGGTCATCCTCTTCGGTGCCCGCACCGGGGGCGACGGCATCGGCGGAGCCTCCATCCTCGCCTCCGAGTCCTTCGACGACACGAAGCCCTCGAAGCGTCCGGCCGTCCAGGTCGGCGACCCCTTCGCGGAGAAGGTGCTCATCGAATGCTGCCTCGAACTCTTCCACGCCGGAGTCGTCGAGGGCATCCAGGACCTCGGCGCCGCCGGCATCAGCTGCGCGACCTCGGAGCTGGCCTCCAACGGTGACGGCGGCATGCATATCGCCCTCGACGACGTGCTGCTGCGCGATGAGAGTCTGACACCCGAGGAGATCCTCATGTCGGAGTCGCAGGAGCGCATGATGGCCGTGGTCACCCCCGAACGACTCGACGACTTCCTGGCCATCGTGGGCAAATGGGACGTCGAGACCTCCGTCCTCGGCGAGGTCACCGACACCGACCGTCTCACCATCGAATGGCATGGCGACGTCATCGTCGACGTGCCCCCGCGCTCGGTCGCCCACGACGGTCCCGTCTACGAACGTCCGATGGCCGAGCCGTCCTGGACCGCCGAGGTGGCTGCGAACACCGTGGAATCCGCGGGCCTGGTCAAGCCCGTCGGCGACGAGCAGCTGCGGGCCACCGTGCTGCAGCTCGCCGGTGCGCCGAACCTCGCGTCGAAGGACTGGATCACCTCCCAGTACGACAAGTATGTGCAGGGCAACACCGCACAGGCCTTCCCCGACGATGCCGGCGTCGTCCGCGTCGACGAGGAGTCCGGACTCGGAGTGGCCGTGGCCACCGACGCCAACGGCCGCTACGGCTACCTCGATCCGACCCGCGGGGCACAGCTGGCGCTGGCCGAGGCCTACCGCAACGTCACCACCGCCGGGGCCATCCCCCGCGCCGTCACCGACTGCCTCAACTTCGGTTCCCCCGAGGATCCGGAGATCATGTGGCAGTTCGCCCACGCCATCGGAGGCCTCGCCGAGGCGTGTCAGGACATGGGCATCCCCGTCACCGGTGGCAATGTCTCCCTGTACAACCAGACCGGCGGCGTGGCCATCCACCCGACCCCGGTCGTCGGTGTCCTCGGCGTCTTCGACGACGTCACCCGGGCCACCCCGAGCGGCTGGAGGGAGCCGGGCCAGACCATCTACCTCCTCGGCACGACCGAAGCCGAGCTCGACGGTTCGGCGTGGGCCGACGTGACTGCCGGCCACCTCGGCGGAGTGCCACCGCAGTACAAGCCGGCAGCGGAGAAGGAGCTCGGTGAGATCCTCATCAACTCCTCGCGTGACGGCATGATCGATGCCGCGCACGACCTGTCCGAGGGAGGTCTGTCGCAGGCTCTGATCGAATCCTGCCTGCGTTATGGCACCGGTGCCCGCATCTGGCTCGACGAGGTGTGCGAACGCGATGACGTCGATGTGTTCACCGCGCTGTTCTCCGAGTCCACGGCGCGTGCGATCGTGGCCGTGCCCCGGTCGGAAGAAGTCCGGTTCAAGGACATGTGCACCGCGAGGCGCTTCCCGTTCATCCGCATCGGCATGACCGACACCGGCGACGAGGCGCCCGTCCTCGAAGTCGTCGATCACTTCGAGATCGGTCTGGACGAGCTGCGTGAGACCCACGAGGGGACGCTGCCGAAGCACTTCGGGTGAAGCGCCCTTGCTCGCACAATCGCCGAGGGGACCTCTTGGCCTTGAGGGGACCAGTTGCGACTGGTCCCCTCGACGCTGACTGGTCCCCTCGGCGTCTCCCGTTTGGCGGAAGGTTCGTCTCGCTCACATGGTGAGGAATGGCACCAGCAGGGACACGATGAAGAGGTTCACCGTGCCTCCGAGCCGAGTGCTCAACGCGGCGAAGGGCATGAGGTGGATGCGGTCGGCCGCGCTGAGCACAGCCACATCTCCGCTGCCTCCGGTATCGGCCATGACCAATCCAGGGGTGACCGTCGCTTCAACGAAGTTGAACTTCAACAGCCAGCCCAGCACCCCGGACACCAGTCCGGACGAGATGACGGTCAGTACCGTCAACCCCATGAAGATCGGATCCGAGATCGCGCCGACGACTTCATTGATGTCGATATAGGTGATGCTCACCGCGACGAGGAGCGCCGGCAGGAAATAGGATGTCATGAGCTCGCCCCATTCCGTGCTGGACTCTTCGAGTTCGCGTGGGAACAGTCCGAAGATCTTGATCACGGCGGCCGCGATGATGGTCCACGCGTAGGGGTGGAGGAACGGCATGATCGCGCCGAGCAACGTGCCCAGGATGAACAGTCCGGCCGCGATCGCGACACCGATTCCCAGGCTCTGGAAGCTTGCAGAGCCCTTCTTCTCGGGCATCGTCAGCTCGTTCTTCTTCCCCTCGATCCGCATCAGTTCGCCGTCACCGTTGAACCCGACGAACCACTGCTTGCCGGACCTCCCGAGACCGTTGAGCAGGCCGGCGAAGATGATGCAGAAGATGTTGCCGATCACCAATGCCGCCATGAGATCGGCCATGAAGACCGATGCCTCGGTGCCGGTCTGAGCGGCGTACATCTGGGACATCGGGACCGCTCCGATTCCGAGCCCACCAGCCATGACGGGACCAGCAACGAAGAGAATCCCCTTGATGAACCCGAAACCGAGGACTGTGCTGATGCCGCCGATGATGACGAAGGTGATGACGATGCATCCAAGCAGCGGGATGAGGAACCGCGGGCCGGCTTTGAGCAGGAGCGTTCGCGGCATTCCCAGAACCGACCCCGCGATGACGGCGACGACAAAGAAGTCGATGAAGCCGTAGCCTGCCAGGAAATTCGACACCACAGGCGGGATCGAGCTCGGCATGACGCCGGCATAGATGAGGATGGCTGGGACGAAGGTGCACAGGAGGGTGGGCAACCCGTAGTCGCGAACCTTCGGAATCGCTTCACCGATGGCCATGAGCGCGCCGCCGAGGACGACGGTGACTCCGAAGCCCACGAGCATACTGTCGGGCAGGTTGTCGGCCAATGCGGCGACCAGGAAGGTGATGAACAGCGCGCCGTAATAGAGGTAGGGCATGCCCGCGATCCGGAACAGATCACGCTTTCTGCGCTTGCCCGACGACGATTCGTCGGTGACGGGAACGTCACTTCCAGGATGAACGGTGGGACGATTTTCTGACATCATTGTCTCTTCTCGTTTGATGCGGAGAGCGTCGATCGGTTTGCTGCTTTGACCAAGCGCTTATCGATCGACAATCGTGTTCAGACGGCGACTGCTGCGCCTCGCTCGAGTGCTGCGATGAGAAGTTCTCTCACGCGTCGCAGCCCTTCAAGGTCGACTCCGGTGTCGAATCCCCGCGCGTGCAGATGTTCGACGAGTTGTTCCGTCGCGATGTTTCCGTGCGCCCCAGGGGCGAAGGGGCAGCCGCCGTAGCCTCCTGTGGCGGCATCGAATTCGGTGATGCCCAGGTCGAATGCCCGGTCCACGGTGTCGAGGGCCTGCCCATGGGCATTGTGCAGGTGCAGGCTGAGGTCGATGTCGGGAAGTTCGCTGCGCAGATGCTCGAGGCTTTTCTGCACCTCTTGTGGTGTCGCGGTGCCCATCGTGTCGGCCAGGCCGATCCTCCGCACGCCGATATCTGCGTAGGCCGCGACGATCTCGGTCACTGCCGCCGGCGCAATCTCCCCTTCGAATGGGCAGACGAAGGCAGTCGAGACTCCTCCGCTGAAGTCCACGTCAGGATAGGCGTCAACGATCGAGCTCAGATCGGCGATCGCCTCGCTCGGGTCCTTTCCTGCGTTGGCCCGACTGTGCGCGGCGCTGGCCGAGACGACCAAGTTGACGGTGGTGAAACCGGCAGCGACAGCGCGATCGACACCGCGTCGGTTGAGCGCGAGTGCTCGCCACGTGATGTCCGGTCGTTCGGAGACCATGCCGGCCAGGTCCTCGGCACCGCTCATCTGCGGAACGCGCTTCGGGTTCACGAACGATGCTATTTCGATGTCGACGATCCCGGCATCGGCGAGGCTCGCTGCGATGAGCAGTCGATCCTTGACCGAGGTGACGCGGGGTTCGTCCTGGAGACCATCGCGCAGGACGACGTCGGTGATTCTCACCTGTGGGTTCGTCATCAGACAACTCCTCTGCTCTTGAGCTCCGAATAGTTCTCGGTGCTCACACCGAGGACCCCGGTGAGCACTGATTCGGTGTGTTCACCGAGCTCCGGTCCGACCCACCTGATGCGGCCTTCGGTCCCGGGAATGCGGGGTACGACACCGGGGTAGCGGATCGCCTCGGTCGTCTCGTCGTCGATGGCGGTGTCGATCGGCTCGAGCATCCCCCTGGCCGCGAAATGCTCGTCCGCGGCGATACCCTCGGCATCGTAGACAGGTCCAGCGGGCACGCCCGCTTCGGCGAGTGCGTCGACGGCCTGAGTCACGCTGTGTTCCAGGGTCCAGGCGCGTACGATGTCGTCGAGTTCGGTCTCACGTCGACTGCGTGCGCTTCCGTCTGCCAAGGACTCGTCGTCCGCGAGGTCCGAACGGCCGCAGAGGTTCATGAGTGCTCGGAACGGCTTTGCCGCATTGCCGGCGATCATCACGGTCTGCCCGTCCGCGGTCGGATAGCTGCCGCTGGGCACTACGCCGGGGAGATTGGCGCCGCTGCGTTCGCGCACCATCCCGTAGGCGTCGTAGTCGGGGATGAGGGATTCCATCGCCGAGTACACAGCCTCGTAGAGAGCGACATCGACCACCCGCATGCGGTCGAGTCGATGACCGCTCTTGAGCGCGAAGAGTTGGATGACCGCCCCGAGTGCCCCGTACAGACCGGCCATGGCGTCGCCGATGGGGGCAGCTGGTCGCACTGCTGGACGGTCGGAATGACCCGTGACGTGGCGCAGGCCGGCAAAGGCCTCGGCGACTCCGCCGAATCCGGCCCGATCACGGTACGGGCCGGTCTGCCCGTAGCCGGAGATGCGCACCATCACTATGTCCGAGTTCACCGCCTTGAGATCGTCTTCGCCGAGATTCCACTTCTCGAGTGTGCCCGGACGGAAGTTCTCGATGACGACATCGGCCTTGGCGACGAGATCCCTGACGATCTCCTGCCCCTGGGCGGTGCGCAGATCGACGGTCACCGATCGCTTGTTGCGGGCCAGCGTGCGGAACATCATCGAGACCTTGCCCCGCTGTCGACGCCAATTGCGCAGTTCGTCCCCAGCGCCCGGAGTCTCGATCTTGATGACTTCGGCACCGAAGTCGGCGAGGAGGCGTGTGGCGAATGGCGCCGCGATGAAATTGCCCAATTCGAGCACTCGTACCCCGTCGAGCAGAGCTTCGTCCGCTCGAGGGGCGTTCTCCGGCGAGGGGCCGACGGCATCGTTGTCGGTCAACGGCGCTCTCCAATCCTTTGATTATCATTATTTGATAACGTACGATCACGTTATGATCGACCACAACATAACCGACGTCGGAGTCCTTGACAAGAGCATGGCCATCATTTCGACATGCGAAGCCTCACCGAGAATGGCCGCCGACATCGCCGAGACCCTGGATCTGTCCGTCCCCACAGTCCATCGCCTCGCCCGTGCACTTGTGACGCACGGCCTCCTCGTTCGCGAACCCACTGGAGCGTTCAGGCTCGGCGCACGCTTCATCAGCTTCGGGCTCGGTCAGATTGCGCGTGGACCGCTGCGCACATTGGCAGAGGCCACGGGCGAAGCGTGCCAGCTCTGGGTGCCTCGCGGGTCGAACAGATTGTGCCTGGTCAGCGAGGCGATGCCTCAAGAGCTTCATGTCGAACTCCGGGAAGGCACCCAGCTGCCGCTTGCTGACGGCGGCACTGCGGCCAGGGTCATCGAGGGCGAACGTTCCGATTCGAGCTGGGTGCTGACCGTGTCGGAACGGACCGCTGGACTCACCAGCATCAGCGCTCCCGTCGAGACCAAGGACGAGTTGGTCGGCGCCGTGTGCATCGTGGCACCGGTGGCCAGAGTCACCAGTGACCTCGGCGAGCTCTACGGAACTCGCCTGCTCGTCGCCGCCTCGGCGATCGAACGTGCTGTGAACCCGGCCTAGCTGTCCGGCCCTTTCCTGCGGTCAGGCCAACATGATCCGGCAATGTCGCGGGCCCGTGACGGACCCGCTGGGCAGTGAACCGATCAGGTGCAGGAGTCCGAGTCCAGCGAAGGTCAGGCCGAGCGCGAGGAACTGTGTGAGGACGATCGCCGTCATGAATGAGGAGCCGAGCACATTCATGCCCCATTCGACGAACGACACGACGAGCCCTGAGAACATCGCATAACCTGCTGCCACGAGGTTGGTCCACCAGGCTCTGTTCCGGACGAGGTTCCAGGCAATGAGTGTTCCGGCCAGCACGACACCGCCGTGGAAGGTCCAGATGATGCTCTGGATGTGCATCGCCAGATCGTAGCTGCCGAAGCTTTCGAGGGCACGGTTCACGACGATCGGCATCAGGTACCGCAGAACCAATGGGTAGATGGCGCCGAAGAGGAGCAGTCCCATAGCGAACAGTCGCATCGTCATCGGGCTGGCCTTCACGATGAGCAGCGCGATGAGGCCGAGGACGAGTTCGAGGGTCACCACCATGACCATCATGAACGTATAAGGGGTGAAGAACTCTGCCCGCATCCCGCGGATCGTCAACGGCATCACGAGCTCCGGCGATGAGCCGATGACCAGGGCGGCCCAGAACATGATGCGCGCTGCCCATCCCGGTCCGCGACGCGTGACCGGACGAGCAGGTGGCGGCAGCCCCGGTGACTCCAGCCAGGGAGACCGATCGTTTCTCCTTAGCGTGCCCGGGTCACCACAGGAGGACTGCTGAGTCATCTCTCCACTCTAAGGTCGGTTCCGCGGTGCGTGGTTGTCAGGGTTGTGCCCGGGGCACACCGTGAGCGCCGGGATGCGGCGGACCGTGAGAGTGTTGTGGCGAAGCTGGAACCGTTGCCGTGCCGAGGCGCCAAGCTGTTCGAGCCGGCTACGTGACCGAAGATGACGACCCCCTCGCATGCACCCTTGCTGATGTGATTGCCTGAAATGGAAGACTACGTCCAGAACACCATTGCACAGACAGTCCACCACACAGAGGAGTCACCCATGGCCACGATCCGCACCTCGCACGCAGGATCCTTACCCCGCACCCCTGAGCTCATCGAGGCCAACAAGGTCAAGCAGGCTCAGAACACCGCTCGCCTCGCCGGCGAAACAGTCACAGACGCCGCGACGCAGGAGTTCGACGAGCTGCTCTCCGCAAGCGTCATCGACCTCGTCAAACGCCAGAAGGATCTGGGCATCTCACTGCCCAACGATGGAGAGTACGGCCACTCGATGGCCGCAGACTTCGACTACGGCGCCTGGTGGCACTACTCCTTCGCCCGCACCGGCGGCCTCGAACTCGATGACGTCGACAAATGGGATGCCCCGGCAGTCCGCTCAGAGCCCGGCAACACGGTTCTGACCAGCTTCGGCGACCGGCGCGACCGCAATCTCTTCCCCGGTGTCTACGGCGATGCCAACGCGGGCACGGACACCGGCCACCAGCCCCAGTTCCCCAAGGCCACGAGCGCCATCAGCTATGTCGGGCATGACCAGGTCGCCGGCGACATCGCCAACCTCAAGGCCGGTCTGGCGGCCGCCGGCTATGGCGAGCACGACGGCTACATCAACGCTTTGTCCCCCGGGTCGGCGTCGCGCATCGCCAATGAGTTCTACGCAAGCGATGAGGAGTTCATCTGGGCGTGGGCGGATGTTCTGCGTGAGGAGTACCTCGCCATCACCGAGGCGGGCCTGACCGTCCAGATCGACGATCCTTCCCTGGCGGAGAACTTCGACCAGATCAACCCCGAACCGTCCTTCGCCGACTACCGGTCGTTCATCCAGGTCCGCATCGATGCACTCAATCATGCCCTGCGCGGCATCGACCCGGCCCAGGTGCGCGTCCACACCTGCTGGGGCTCCTGGCACGGACCCCACGTGACGGACCTGCCGTTCAAGGAGATCGTCGACCAGGTGCTCACGCTCAACGCGGCCGGCATCACCTTCGAGGCCGCCAACGTCCGCCACGAACACGAGTGGCGGATCTGGGAGGACACGAAGCTGCCCGAGGGCAAGTACATCATCCCGGGCATCGTCTCCCACTCGACGAACGTCGTCGAACACCCGGAACTCGTCGCCGACCGCATCGAACGCTTCGCGAAGCTCGTCGGCCCCGAGAATGTCGTGGCCTCGACCGACTGCGGTCTGGGCGGACGCGTCCACCCGGAGATCGCCGTCGCGAAGCTGCAGTCGCTGACCGCCGGTGCCGAGATCGCCGGAAAGCGACTCTGAACTCACAATGATGTGAGGCCCGTGAGCCTCACCTGAGACTGTTCGCCCACTTCACGCTCCCCAGCCGAGTTCCTCCTCGAGGCAGGCCGACAGCGTGGGGTGGGCGAATTGGTATCCGGTCTCCTCGAGCCTCTCCGGACGCACCTTCTGATCTGCCAGCGCGAGTTCCTTGGCTCCGTCGGCACCGAGCACCAGCTCGGTGACGAAACCGGGCGTCGGGACGCGGGCCGGTCGCCTCAGGTGGGCGGCGAGCGCCTCGGCGAACTCCTGCTGCGAATCCAGCTCCGGGGCCACCGCGTTGACCGGACCGCGCACATAGGAGGTGAGCACCGCGTGCACATAGGACCGGGCCAGATCGTCGAGGGAGACCCAGGCCAGACCCTGTTCGCCGCTTCCCAGCCGACCACCGGCACCAGCCAGGTACAGGGGCGTCTGGAGTTTGAGGAATCCGCTCAGCGAGGTCAGCGCAATGCCCGAGCGGATCGACACCCGACGGATGCCCGCGTCTTCGACTCGTGCTGCTGCGGCTTCCCACTCCTGACACAGCTCGGCGAGGAATCCTTCGCCGACGGGAGCGGTCTCGTCCACGGGTGTCTCAGCGTGGGAGCCGTAGATCCCGACCGCGGATGCGCACACGAACACCTCGGGTCGCTTCGCCTCGGGCAGCTTGCGCATGGTCTCGGCCAGCAGCGTCGTCGAGTCGATGCGTGAGGAGCGGATCTCCTCCTTCGCCTTCTTCGTGAACCGGGTGGCGATGGACCGACCGCCGAGGTGGACGACGGCGTCCGCCCACGCGAGGTCACGCGGGTTGATGATGCCCAGGTCGGGATTCCAATGCGACTCGTATTCGACCTTCGGGGTCCGTCGCACGAGCATCCGCACGAAGTGGCCCGCGGTGGAGAACAGGGCCGCGACCTGTTGGCCTACGAGACCGCTGCCGCCGGCGATGAGGATCCGCTTGCCCTTCGTCCTGGTCAGCATCGGTGCGTTCATGCGTTCGAGGAACTCGATGTCCATGAGCATGCGCTTGTGGCGGGCCTCGAAGGTCGCTTCGAGGTTGTGGATGAGACTGCGATCGATCGAGTCGAAGCCGGCCGGGGCCATGGAGAATTCGATGTGGTCGTCGATCTTGGTGCCGCCGGCGACCGAGGAGAACTCGTGGGTGTGCTTCCACTGGCTCAGCGGGCCCTTCTTGAGTTCGTCGACGAAGGAGAACCGGGAGGGGCCCTCGGAATGCACCGAATTGAATGGTCGCCGCACGAGGCCGTAGCTGCCGGGCACACTGGTCTTGACCTGGGCGACCGCGCCGGGTGCGATCGGAGGGTAGCTCTCCTCGACGATCTCCTGGGCCCAGTGCGGGGACAGTCGGGTCAGTGCTCCGGGCTGTGCGTGCCAGAGATAGGTCGTCTCGGCGGCCAGCGGGACTTCTGATGTCCACTCGAAGTTGGTCATGACATCCCTCCTACTCCAGATGATGCCACCCGAGCCTGAAAGTGTGACCCGCAACTCGCCCACTGCCAGATGAATTATCCCCGCCGAGGGTGGACCTCCCCGCTCCCTCGTCTCGACTTCACCGAAAGACGACCGCAGCGCGGAGAGCATAGGGTATACGGTCTGCTCTCGGCGCTGCGGTCGGCGCTCGATGAAACTTCACGCCTGAGGCGTGACACTCAGGCGTTCGTGTCGGGGATCTTCCCGTAGCGGAAGGAGGTCCAGAAGTCTCCGCGGACGTAGCCGCCCTCGGGGTCCGGCTCGAAGTCCCAGTGTCGGACCTTGCCGACCTTGAGCGCATCGGCGACGAGCTGCCGGCTCGACTGGCTGCCGAGCACGTGCTCCTCGAGGTGGTCGAGGTCGTACCGCGCGTCGAGTTCTGCCCGCATTGTCGCCACGATCTCCGCATATGCGGCCTCACCTGCCCGATTGACCAGCTCCTCCGGATCGGAGGCCAGGTCGAAGAGCAGCTCGGGGTCGCCCGGGCAGATCGTGAGCTTGTACTGGCCGCGGATGAGCGTCACCTGCGGACGGTACGTGCCTTCCGCGAAGTACTCGATGATGACGTCGCGATCTTCCGGCCCCTTCTCCCCCGCAGCTTCCTGGCGGGCGGATTCGAACAGGGAGATTCCGGTCGCCGTCGGATCCGGCGATCCGGCCAGGTCGAGCAGCGTCGGCATGAGGTCGACGAGGCTGACGGGGTTCGCGTACCGGCCCGGGGTGACCGCCTCGGCGGGGCCGTTGATGATGATCGGGACGCGGGAGGACTGCTCGTACGGGGACATCTTGTACCACAGGCCCTTCTCCCCCAGCATGTCTCCGTGGTCGCTGGTGACGATGATGACCGTGTTGTCCTCGAGTTCGAGCTCCCGCAGGCGTTTGCGGACCTTGCCGATGTGGTCGTCGATGTAGCTCACGGCCGCATAGTAGGCACGGCGGGCCCGCCGGATGTCCTCGGTTCCCGGTTCGCGTTTGTCCAGCCCGCTCATCGTGCGCAGCCGGTGGCTGTGCGGGTCGACGGCGATGTCGGGGACCTCGGGGTGGGCCGGTCCGGGAATGTCCACCTCGGCGAACCTGTCCCAGTTCTCCCGCGGCGGCTCGTACGGGTCGTGCGGGTGGATGAACGAGGTGACCATGAGGAACGGCTGGTCCTCACCGGCGGCCTGGTTGGCCCGCACCCTGTCGTTGAGGTGGCGCAGGGTCCGGAAGCTCACCTCGTCGTCGAAGTCCTGCTGGACGTTGGCCTTCGCTGCACCGGCGGTGAAGACGGGGTCGGCCTCGTGATACCACTGCAGCTTCTGGTCGAGGGGACGCTGCCAGTCGGGGACCATGTCGAGGTCGGCCGGGTAGACGTCGGTGGTCAGGCGCTCTTCGAACCCGTGGTGCTGGTCGGGGCCGATGAAGTGCATCCGACCGATGAGCGCGGTGTGGTAGCCGAGCTTGCGCAGCCGGTGGGCGAAGGTCGGCACCGAGGCGGCGAAGTCGTCGCCGTTGTCCAGGCAGTCGACGTCGGAGGGCATCCGACCCGTCATCATCGATGCCCGCGAAGGTGCGCACAGCGGGGTGTTGCAGTACGCGCGATCGAAGACGGCCCCGTCCTCGGCCAGGGAGTCCATGTTCGGGGTCAGTGCGGCGGTGTCGCCGTAGGCCCCCAATGCCTGTGCGGCCATCTGATCGGCCTGGATCACAATGATGTTCGGCGGTTGCATATGCTGGTCACGTCCTTTCTGGGAACGTCAGGTCTGCTCTCTGTGAAAGCATGGTCTGCGAAGTCAGCTGCGTTGCGAAGCTGCGCAGGTGTGGAGATGGAACTGATTCGTGTGAGACCGAGTCTCACCGATGGATTGAAGGTGGCAACGATGGCCTCATGCTGCGGCCCGGCACGGAACTCTCCCGTCGGAGCGAGCCAGAGCGATCCTCGGCCCGCCGAGGTGGGTGTTGAGGAAGAAGAATCCCCCACCCAGGTGCGAACGTCGGGCCGGGAATCGACCGCAGCGCCCGGTCCCGATGCTCAGCTGCTGACCGAGCTCGCGGCCCTGGCCTCGCAGGATCTGCAGATGATCGGGCTGGCCGGCGGCACGTTCCTCATGGGCAGCGAGGATCCGTCGGCCTACCCCGCCGATGGCGAGGGGCCTGTTCGTGAGGTCGCAGTCACAGGCTTCGCGATCGCGGCAACGACGGTCACGGTCGCGCAGTTCGCCGCATTCGTCGCGTCGACGGGTCATCGCACTGATGCCGAAACTCATGGTGACTCCTTGGTCTTCAGCGGCCTGCTGGCCGAGGGGCTGGACGAGATCTCCCCTGCTGTGCAGGCTACCCCCTGGTGGCGTCAGGTCCCAGGTGCGGCCTGGTTCCGGCCCGGTGGGCCGACGCCCACCGGGGCCGAGGGGCCGAATCCGGTTGCCGGCGTTCCGGGCTCCACGCTCGCAGGATCCACCCTCGCACAGTGGGCGAGACATCCCGTCACTCACGTCTCCCGCACCGACGCCGAGGCGTATGCGCGGTGGGTGGGCGCCCGCCTGCCGACCGAGGCCGAGTGGGAGTTCGCCTCCCGCGGCGGGCTCGAACAGCAGCCGTTTCCCTGGGGTTCGGTCCGCGAGCCGGACGGAGAGGCGCGAATGAACACCTTCCCCGGCGTCTTCCCCGATGGGCCGACGGGACCGGTGGGCACCGTCCCCGCCGACTCGTTTCCTCCCAACGGCTTCGGCCTGCACAATACGACCGGCAATGTCTGGGAGTGGACTGCCGGCGAGTTCAGCGCCGAGGACCATCGCCCCGTCCTGCGCGGCGGGTCCTATATGTGCCATGACTCGTATTGCCGGAGGTATCGGACCTCGGCGCGCACGGCCGCGACACCGGACACATCACTCGGTCACACGGGATTCCGACTGGCCATCAGCCTCTGAGTCCGCCGCAGGGCTTCCCGACGACGCCGAGGATGTGCCGGCCCCCGCCGAGGCGGCGCGAACGTATTCGTCGGATTCCGAGGCCTCGGTGGCGTCGGCCTCGGCGGTGGTGGTTTGGGGTTCGTCCGCCTCGGAGGTGTCTGATTCGGGAGTCCACCCGTCGGCCCACTCACCGGTCTCGTAATCGAAGCCGACGGGTTCGCCGAACTCATCGGTGCGCTGGTACCAGTCGGTGTAGTCCTCGTGTTCCGAGTCGATTCCGCAGTTGGCGCCGTCGCCCGGTTCGGTCTGCACGACCTGGAGGGCGAAGTCGTCACCGAAGCGATCGGCACCGGCGACCACAGCATTGTCCACCGCGTTCTGCGCGTACTGACGACGCAGCGCCAAGGGATCGGTGCGCAGCTCCTTGTACCACGCGAGGATGATGAAGAGCATGATGATCGCGAACGGCACCGCAGTGACGATGACGAGCTGCTGCAGCCCCTCGAGCGCACTCGCATCGCCGAGGAGGAGCATGACGACCGCGATCCCGGACATCACGAGGCCCCAGAACACGACGACCCACTTCTTGGGTTCCTGGTCGCCGCGGCTGGCGAGCATGCCCATGACCACGGAGGCGGAGTCGGCCGAGGTGATGAAGAAGATCGCGAGCACGACGATCGCGACCGCAGGCAGCCATTCGACGAAGGGCAGGTTGCCGATGAGGGTGAAGAACACTTCGGGGGCCTCCATGCTTCCGTCGAACCCGGAGGCGCCCTCGCGGTACATCCAGATGGACGTTCCGCCCATGATGCCGTAGGCGACGAAGAGCAGGGCCGAGGGGATGAAGATCGTGCCGAGGATGAACTGGCGGATGCTGCGCCCGCGGGAGATGCGGGCGATGAAGGTGCCGACGAACGGTGACCAGGAGATCCACCAGGCCCAGTAGTAGACGGTCCACACGGACTGGAACTCCTGGGTCTCGGCACCCCAGGACAGGGACTTGCCCATCATCTCGAAGAGCGAGCCGAAGTATTCCATCATCGCCGAGGGCAGCAGGTTGAGCAGGAACAGGGTCGGGCCGAGGAACAGCACGAGTGCGACGATGCCGACGGTGAGGACGATGTTGATGCTCGACAGGTAGCGGATGCCCTTCGAGACCCCGGAGACCGCGGAGATGATGAATCCGATGGTGAGCACGCAGATGATGACGACGAGCATGTTGTTCGTCATCGGTCCTGCGCCGCTGACGATGCTCACACCCGTGCCGATCTGCATCGCCGCAATGCCCAGGGCGGCCGCGGTGCCGAAGAGTGTCGCGACGATCGCGAAGATGTCGACGAGTTTGCCGGCGTAGCCCTCGGTCCGGCGTTTGCCGAACAGGGACTGGAAGATCGAGGACAGCAGCAGCGAACGCCCGCGACGGTAGGCGGCATAGGCGATCGCGCCGCCGACGAGGGCGTACATCGCCCAGGCATGGAAGCCCCAGTGGAAGTAGGTCTGAGCCATCGCCCCGTGCAGGGCCTCGATCGTTTCGGGATCGTTCGTCAGCGGTGGTGGGCTGATGAAGTATGTCAGAGGCTCGGACGGGCCGAAGAACAGCACGCCGATGCCGATGCCGGCGGCGAAGAGCATCGCCACCCAGGAGAAGGTGCTGAATTCCGCCTTCTCATCGTCCTTGCCCAGCGGGATCCTGCCGTAGGAGGAGAACGCGAGGATGAGAAGGGCGACGAGCACGACGATGGCGACCACGTTGAAGAACCAGCCGACGTTCATCGTCGCCCAGTCGTAGGCGGTCTGCGCCACCGAGGCGACGCCGCCGGGATTCGTGATCCCCCAGATCACGAATGCCACCGTGAGGGTGCCGGCGATGGCGAAGATGATCTTGTCGAGGGAGTAGCGGCGACGCTGTTCGTCGATCGCGATGCCCGGGACCAGGATCGGGTGGGTGTTGTGCGGGTATTGGGTGTTGTTCGCCGGCTCGTCGTCGGGGCGGCGGGGGCGGCTGTAGTCCAGCTTGCCCAGGCCCTTGCGGGTCTCGCGGCTCATTCGCCGGGCATCGGCTTTGAGCTTCTCGCGTGAGACTCGGCGCTCGGTCGTCACGCCGCCGGAAGAGGCGGTCTCAGAGGCTGCCGTGTCGGAGGCAGCCGTGTCGGAAGAAGCGGTGTCGGGCGTTGCGGGTTCGTGCGGTGCGGTGTCATCGGAGTTGAGGTTCTCCGATGTGGGTGTGGAGTCATCGGACATTCAGCGATGGCCCTTTCTCAATCGTCGAGGTTGCAGATGATCGAAAATCGCTGAACCGATCTACGGCTCCGAGCCACACCACCCGATGGCCGCGCGTTCCCAGGAATCATTGGCATAGCCTGCCGTGGGGCGGGGCGCGGTGCGAGTCGCAGAGACGGTCCGGGCACAGAGGAATGCCCGGAAGATACCTGTCTGTGCCATAGCTTCGGACCCTAACAGCTTCCTGTGAGCTTCTCAAAGAAGACCTGGTATCGCCCAGAGCCGCTCTGCGGACACCGTGCTGCGGACGTCAGCCGGTGAGGAATCGCTGCTCGACGAGGGATACGATCTCCTCACTCGCCGCAATCGCGTCGAAGTCCGGGTCCTCGAGAGCTTCCGCGACGACAGCGTCGATAGCGCCTCCGATGATGAGTGCGGCCGTCCGCGATTCGGATGCTGCCTCGGCTCCGCGGGTGCGTCGAGCTGCGTCGATGAGTTCGGCCACGGGCTTCCACCTCTCCGAACTCCCGGTCCCTCCCTCACCATGGGTCAGCGCCTCGATGGTCAGGCGGGCGTGGCTGGGACGGTTGACGAAATGAGCGACCATCGCCCGCACATAGACACTCGGACGGTCGGCCACCTCGGCGGCGTCGATCGCATTGCCGACCGATTCGACCATCGCGTCCAGGACGCTTCGATATGTGCAGCTGACCAGATTGGCTTTGTCCGTGAAGTGATAGAGCACGGTCGGCTTGGTCACACCTGCGCGGTCGGCGATCTGCGACAGCGAAACACCGGAGAATCCGTGCTCGGCGAGGAGTTCGATCGTGGACTCGATGATCTGAGCTCTCCTGGCTCGCTGTGTGAAACTCGGTCGACGGTCGTACGACTTCTCCTCCGCGAGGTCTTGTGCCATGACGCAATGCTACTTTATGGTTGAATCACTGACCGATCGGTAGAGGATTTTTCGTGAACCCTGCTCCCGCTGCACCTCAGAGACCATGGCTGCCGCGCCGTGGAGTGATTGTCCCGGCGGCCTCTGCCCTCGTCATCGCGGGGCTCGTCGGGTTCTTCCTCCGGCCCACGTCTCCCGTGGGGCATTGGAACAGTGCCGAGGGAGAGGAGAAGTTCTTCTCGGCCTACGACAAGGCATTCGCGAGCATGCCGGATCCCGCCGAGTCCAGGGACGTCCGCACGGATTTCGGCATCGTCCGGGTCTACCGGTTCGAAGGTGCCGGCGAGG
The DNA here is from genome assembly GCF_011927955.1 of Brevibacterium marinum. Taxonomy (NCBI): domain Bacteria; kingdom Bacillati; phylum Actinomycetota; class Actinomycetes; order Micrococcales; family Brevibacteriaceae; genus Brevibacterium; species Brevibacterium marinum. Next base: position 4,156,215 of record NZ_JAATJN010000001.1, read on the forward strand.
CGGCGCCGATGATGCTTCTGCCCGGGACTGCTGCGTCGACTCCGATCTGGGCAGGCAATATGCCGTCGCTGCTCGAGGTCGGTGACGTCTACGCGCTCGACCTCCTCGGCGAACCGGGCCGAAGCGTGCAGTCCTCACCGATCTCCGGGCCGGAGGACGAGGCCGAATGGCTCGCCCAGACGGTCGCCGCGCTTCCCGAGGACTCGCTGAACCTGGTCGGCCTCTCACTCGGAGGATGGACCGCCGCCAACCTCGCCATCCATCATCCGGAGCACGTGCGGTCGCTGACCCTGATCGATCCCGTCAACACCTTCGACAGCATTCCGCTGGAGACGGTCCTGCGTGCCGTTCCCGCCTCCGTGCCGTGGTTTCCCCGAGCAGGTCGAGATGCGTTCAATTCCTATACCGCCGGCGGTGCTCCTGTCGAGGATGTGCCGGTCGCGGACATGATCGAGGCGGGGATGCAGCACTACTCCATGAAGAAGCCCCAGCCTGTTCGGATCACCGAGCAGCAGCTGTCGGGTCTGACGATGCCGGTGCTCGCGCTCATCGCCGGCGACTCGGTGATGCATGACCCGCCGACGGCTGCGGCCACTGCGAAACGAGCTCTGGGTGCTTCAGCGGGGAGGGACTCCGGGGCGGCCTCTCGCACCGTCCGTGTCTACGAAGATGCGTCGCATGCCGTCAACGGAGAATATCCCGAGGAGATGGCTGCCGACATCGAACAGCTCATCACAGACGGTGCTCGGAGGTCCTCCGGATGATGGAGTACGACAGGCGAACAACACAGCCGCAGGTCAGTTCAGCAGGGCGCGATCGCCCAGCGTTGCGCCCTTGAGCTTCGAGAATTCGTCCAGCAGCGTCTCCACCGTCAGCGTCTTCTTCTCCTCGGCCGATGCCTGGTAGATGATCTCGCCCTCGTGCATCATGATCAGGCGGTTGCCCAGTGTGATCGCCTGTTCCATATTGTGGGTGACCATGAGCGTGGTCAGCCCGTCATTCGACACGATCTTGTTCGTCAGCTCCGTCACGAGGGCGGCTCGCTGCGGATCGAGGGCCGCAGTGTGCTCGTCGAGCAGCAGGATGCGCGGCTGGGTGAAGCCGGCCATGAGCAGGCTCAGGGCCTGCCGCTGTCCCCCGGAGAGCAGACCGACCTTGGTCTTCAGCCGGTTCTCCAGACCGAGTTCCAAGGTGGCGAGCTCGCCTCGGAATCTCTCCCGCCTCGCCGAGGTGGTTCCCCGTCCCAGCCCGCGCGACTTTCCGCGTTTGAGGGCCAGGGACAGGTTCTGTTCGATCGTGAGGTCGGGTGCGGTTCCGGCCATGGGATCCTGGAACACACGACCCAGATATTTGGCGCGCTTGTATTCGGGCATCCGGGACACCTCGGCGCCGTCGATCGTGATCGACCCGGTGTCGATGGGCAGGCGGCCCGAGACCGTGTTGAGCAGGGTCGACTTTCCGGCTCCGTTGGATCCGATGACGGTGACGAAATCGGACTCGTCGAGTTCGAGCGAGAGGTTCTGCAGGGCCTTGCGCTCGTTGACGGTGCCGGGGAAGAAGGTCTTCGAGATGGAATCGATCTTCAGCATCGGACTCAGCGCTCCTTCTGTTCCGGGGCCGCCGTGGTACCGGCCGTCGTCGTTCCGGCGGGTGCTGTTCCGACCGTCGTTCCGGCGGGTGTCGCCGACGTCTCCGCGGGGACGTCGGTGCCCTCGGACGGTGTGTCGGTGGTGCCGGCGGGCACCTGTGTTCCCGCTTCGTTCGCGGGGTCGTCGGCCGTTTCGTCGTCCGGAACCGCTGGTGCCGCCCGATTGCCGCGTGACCTCAGCGACGGTATTCGCCTGAGGAATCCCCAACGGGGCAGCAGCAGAGCGAGGACGACGAGGAGCGCCGTCGTGAGCTTCATGTCATTGGTGTCGAGTCCAGCGCGCAGCGCGAGGAAGATGATGAGTCGGTAGATGACCGAGCCGAGCATGGCGCCGAGGCTGGCCATGAAGATGTTGCGGCTGCCGAAGACGGCCTGACCCAGGATGACCGAGGCCAGTCCGACGAGGATGAGGCCGATGCCCATGCTGATGTCGGAGAAGCCCTGGTACTGGGCGACCAGTGCTCCGCAGAGTGCGACGAAGCCGTTGGACAGGGCCAGGGTCAGCATCGTCGTGTTGTCGGTGTTGACGCCGAGGCTGCGGATCATCTGCCGATTGTTGCCATTGGCCTGGATCGCCAGCCCCAGGTCGGTGGTGAGGAACCAGTCGATGGCGAATTTGAGGATCAGGGTGAAGACGAGAAGCACGGAGATGGAGATCCAGGTGCCCAGCCACATGTTCTCCCGCAGAGGGGTGAACACGGTGTCCTCTCGCAGGAGCGGAAGGTTCGCCTTGCCCATGATCCGCAGGTTGATCGACCACAGGCCGATCATCGTGAGGATACCCGCGAGGAGGCCGTCGATGCCGCCCTTGGTGTGGAGGAGACCGGTGATGTAGCCGGCGATGAGCCCGGCGCCGATGGCGGCCAAGGTCGCCAGGAAGGGGTTGACCCCGGCGATGATCAGCGATGCGGCTGTGGCGCCGCCGGTGGTGAAGCTTCCGTCGACGGTGAGGTCGGGGAAGTTGAGGACTTTGAAGGTCAGATAGACCCCGAGCGCCATCGCTGCGTAGATGAGCCCGAGTTCCAGTGCTCCGAACATGTGATTCCGATCAGGTGGTGAGGTGTCGAGTTGGTGCGGACCGCCGGCCGGTCACGAGAGTTCCGACCGGCGATCGGGATCCGCTCATTCGATGACGCTGTCGGCCTCATCGATGATGTCCTGTGGGATCTCCACACCCTGTCTCTTCGCGGCATCCGGGTTGACGACGAGCTCGAGGTCGGAGCTGGTCTCGACAGGCATGTCGGCCGGCTTCTCCCCGTCCTGGAGGATCTTCAGCGCCATCGTGCCGGTCTGCTCGCCGAGCTTCGTATAGTCGATGCCGCGGGTGATCGCCGCACCCTGCTCCACCTGGCCCGCTTCCGAACCGACCAGCAGCGCCTTGTGCTTCTCGGCGGCCTGGACCATGGTCGTGACCGCGGAGACGACGTTGTTGTCGGTGGGCACGTAGTAGGCGTCGACATCGCCGAGGGAGTTCACGGCCTGCGCGAGTTCGCCGGAGTTGGCGATCGTGGCTTCCTTGATCTCGACGTCGAGGTCCTTCGCGGCTTCTTTCGCCAGATCCACCTGCACCTGCGAGTTGACCTCACCGGAGCTGTAGACGATGCCGACGGTCTTCGCATCGGGTTTGAGGTCCTTGACCAGCTGGACCTGCTCGGCGACCGGGTTGAGGTCGGAGGTTCCGGTGACGTTGCCGCCGGGTGCGTCGTTCGATTTCACGAGACCGGCCTCTTCGGCGTCGGTGACGGCGGTGAAGAGGACCGGCATGCTCGTGATGGCCTGTGCTGCGGCCTGGGCCGCAGGGGTGGCGACCGCGAGCACGAGGTCAAGGTCCTGGTTCGCGAACGTCTGTGCGATGGAGGTGGCGTTGGCCTGCTCGCCCTGTGCGTTCTGCTCGTCCCATTCGACGGTGACGTCGGCGTCCTCGAAGGATTTCTTGAAGCCTTCGCTGGCCGCGTCGAGGGCCGGGTGCTGAACCAGCTGGGAGATGCCGATCGAGTAGGAATCGCCGCCGTCGCCCTCGCCGCCGGCGCCGTCTCCGCCCGAACATGCTGACACCGCAATTACCGAACTCACTGCCACGATCGCCGTGGCCAGACGTTTGAGACGCATTCTTCTCCCCTTTGAAAAACCGGTTCAACCGTCCAGAACCGGAACGAACACTGTCGCCGTTCCCGTACGGTCCCGTCGATGGGACCGCCGTGGAACTGCAGACGGACCACACGCGGCCCGCGGCTCAGTTCATTCTGGTTCCGCAGACGCGACGGGTACGGCTGTGATGGTCACCACTCTATTGGGCGCCGCTGACACGGGTGACCGATTCGGGGTTTTGGAGACAATCGTCCCAGTATCGTTATCTATCGCGACAAACGTCCCGCGGCCGGGTCGACCAGCCGCCCAGGTGTCCCGTGCGCCCTCGCGGGACGCCCCGACGGCGTCAGGCCTCGATCTCGACGTCCGACCTGCCCAGCACGTCGAGGATCCAGGCGAAATCGAACGCGGTCTCCCGCCACGAGTCGTAGCGGCCCGAAGCGCCTCCATGGCCGGCGGCCATTTCGGTCCTCAGCAGCGCATCGGCGCCGACCTCGCGCAGGCGGGCGACCCATTTCGCTGGTTCGACGTAGAGGACCCGGGTGTCGTTGAGTGAGGTTACGGCCAAGATCTTCGGATGATCCGCCTCGGCGACGTTCTCATACGGCGAGTACGAGCGCATGTACTCATACACGTGCACATCGTGGAGGGGATCGCCCCATTCCTCCCATTCGATGACGGTCAGCGGGAGTTCGGGCATGAGGATCGAGGTCAGCGCATCGACGAAGGGCACATGGGCACTGACGCCGGCGAAGAGGTCCGGTGCCATGTTCGTCACCGCACCCATGAGCAGCCCGCCGGCCGATCCCCCGGTGGCCACGAGCTTCTCAGGTGCCGTCCACCCTTCGGCGACGAGGTGGCGTCCGGCTGCGATGTAGTCCGTGAACGTGTTCCTCTTCGCCGAGGTCTTGCCCTGGTCGTACCAGTGGCGTCCCATTTCGCCGCCGCCGCGCACATGGGCGATCGCGAAGACGACCCCGCGGTCGAGCAGGGAGAGCCGGGAGACGGAGAAGTACGGGTCCATGCTCATCTCGTAGGAGCCGTAGCCGTAGAGCACCAGTGGGGCGGGCTCGGTCGGGGCTGTGCCTTGAGACTCCGGTTCCCTCGCCGAGGCGACCTCCCCCGCCGAGGCGGTCGTGCCGTGGGCGGGCGAGACGAGGTCGGTGCGATAGACCAGGGAGATCGGGATCTGCGTTCCGTCCTCGGCGCCGGCCCAGACGAGGGACTCGGCGTAGCGCTCGAGGTCGACGGACCCGAGGACCGGCTGGCGTTTGAGGATGGTGTCAGTGCCGTCTGCCACGCTGTGCTGATAGATCACAGCGGGCGTGGACATGGAGGTGAAGAGCAGTCGGATGCTCGTCTGTGTGAACTCGGGGTTGCCGGCGAATCCCAGGGTTCCGGTCTCACGAGAGAAGGGAAGTTCCTGCAGTCGGCCATACGGCGAGCCGACACCCCCGCCTTCAGCGGCGGACGCTTCCGCCGAGGCGGCCCGCCTCCCTGGCGCCGCCTCGATTCTATCCGTCGCCGGCTCGGGCCCTGGCGTCAGCTCGACGATGCCGACGCGGGCGAAGCCGCCGCGACGATAGCTGACGACGATGAAGTCCGCGAAGGCGTCGACGTCTTCGATGCGCAGACCCTCGACGTCCTCGAGCAGGGGACGTCCGATGGCCAGCGGATCGGCGACAGTTCCGGGGTCGTCGACCGCGTCGGCGGTTTCGCGGGCGGTGCCGGCGGGGTCGGTGACGGACACGTCGATGATGTCGAAGTCGGCGCGATCCTGGTTGTGGGTGATGAGGAACCGGTCCTCGTCGGCGATGATCGCGTGCTCGACGGAATACTCGACACCCTCGACCCGGGGCCAGACCACCTGCGGTGCCGCTTCCAGGTCCTCGGCTTCGAGAAACCAGAAGCCCGTGGTCGTCTTCGACCCGGTGACGACGAACATGTACTCACCGGACCGGGAGAATCCCGAGCCGACGAAGAAGCGCTCGTCGGGTTCATGGAAGATGCACACGTCCTCGCCGCTGTCGGTGCCGACGGCATGGCGCCAGACCTTCTCCGGGCGCCAGGCATCGTCGACGGTCGTGTAGAAGAGGAATCGTCCGGTGGGGTCGATCGATGCTCCTGCGAAGGTGCCTTCGACGGTGTCCGGCAGGTCCTCACCGCGGCTGAGGTCGCGAAGTCGCAAGGTGTAGCGCTCATCGCCGGAGGTGTCGATGCCGACAAGCAGGTATCTGCCGTCGTCGGTCAGCGAGAAGGTCCCCAGAGAGAAGAACTCCTGGCCCTCGGCCGCGACGTTCGAGTCGAAGACGACCTCCTCGCCGGGCAGCGGCTCCTCACCGACCTCGGGCGGAGTCCAGTCCTCGGCGTCGGCGATGGGCACACGGACGCTGATGCCGTAGTCGAGCCCCGCCTTCGTCCGCGAGAAGTACCAGTAGTTCCCGCGCCGGGTCGGCACGGACATGTCGGTCTCCTTGATGCGAGTTCTGATCTCGGTGAAGATCGATTCGCGCAGCGGCTCGAGCTGAGAGGTCTGTGCCTCCGTCCACTCGTTCTCGGCCTCGAGGTGGGCGATGACGTCCGGGGAGTCCTTGTCGCGCATCCACTCGTAGTCGTCGACGAAGGTATGACCGTGGTGCGTCCGTTCGTACGGGATCTTCTGGGCGACGGGAGCGCCGACCGTAGTGGTGGGAGCGCCGACCGTGGCGGCGCCTGCAGAGGGGCCGGGCTCGGTGGCTTCGGGAGCAGAGTCATTCATGTCTCCCAGCCTAGCCACCTCGGCGTTGACTGCACACAGCACTCGAATGAGCACAATGCGCAGAAGGGGAAGAACGAGCAGAACGCAATCAGTGCGCACAAGCACGTAATGTGACCTTGATCAACATAGGCTATGACGAGCCTCACATGTAACTCACAACAGATATGAAAGTTTGGTCAATGACGAACCAATCCGCCTCAGATCCTGGCGCAGATTCACGGTCCGGGCCGCCGCATCCGACGCGACGCATGTTCGGTCGAATCGCCTACGGCGCCCTCGCCGTGGCAGCCATTGGCACGGCCTCGACCTACTCCGTCAAAGCGGCCTCGGCCAAGGGTGATCTCTCTTCGAACCTCACGCTCATCGCACCTGCCGGAGCCGGCGGCGGCTGGGACGGATTCTCCCGAGAGACCCAGCAGGCCATGCGTGTGAACAAGCTGGCCAACAATGCCCAGGTCGTCAACATCCCCGGGGCCGGCGGCACCATCGGCCTCGGCAAGTTCTCCACCATGCACGGCCGGGCCGACACGATGCTGGCCACAGGCACCGCGATGGTCGGCGGCATTGCGCTCAACGATTCACCCGTCGGCTTCGATGATACGACGCTGCTCGCCCGCGTGGCCGAGGATTACGATGTGCTCATCGCCGCCGCCGACTCCCCCTACAACACTCTCGATGACGTCATCGGCCAGTGGAAGAAGGACCCCGAGGGCTTCGTCTGGACGGGCGGATCCGCCGGCTCCGTCGATCACCTCACGATCGCCCAGTTGGCGCTGCTGTCCGGCGTCTCCGCCTCGGGCATCACCTACATTCCGAAGGCCGGGGGCGGCGAGGCCATCCAAACGCTGCTCTCGGGGACCACCGACTTCGCCTCGTGCGGTTTCAACGAAGTCTCGGACCAGATCGAAGCCGGCAGGGTCAAAGCGATCGGCGTGGCCGCACCACAGCGCATCGCCGGCTACGAGGACGTCCCCACGATGACCGAACAGGGATACGAGGTGACGCTGACGAACTGGCGCGGCTGGCTCGGCGCTCCCGGCATCGGCGAGGACGAGACGTCACAGCTTCTCGACGTCCTCAGACAGACCCGCGACAGCCCGGAATGGGCGAACGCCCTCGAACGCAACAAATGGACGGATGTGTGGCTGACCGGTGATGAGTTCGCGGAATTCATCAAGGAGGACACCTCTCGAGTCGAGACGCTGCTGAAGGAGTTGGGACTGTGAGCACGGAGACGGCACCGCGGAAGAGCACCAGGACGGGCCACCTCGGCGCCGGCACCTGGTGGCAGGGACGATCGGGGCTCCTGGTCCCGCTCATCATGGCCGGTTTCTCGACCTACCTGCTCATCGGCATCATCACGATGGAAGTCGCCGAGGACGCGGAGCAGCCGGGGCCGCAGTTCTTTCCCATGATCATCATGATCGTCGGCTACATCCTCACGATCCTGCTGACGATCGCCTATATCCGCAACCCCGAACCCGTCGACGTCGATGACGACATCCCCGCCGAGGCGGCCGAGGACAAGGCGTTCTCGACTCCTGTCACCTCGGCGGTGTCGGCCTCGCACCTGGACCCGCACGAAGAGGACGAACCGGCCGCCGACCGCACGGCACTCGCCCGGGCCAGGGCCGCCGATTCGCGGCATCGGACCCACAGTGACTTCGTGTCCCTGGCCTGGGGTGCGGGCGGCTTTGCGGCGTTCGCACTGATCCTCGAGTTCGCCGGGTGGATCCTCGCCGCGGCGCTTCTGTTCTGGTGTGTGGCCCGGTCGATGGGTTCGAAGCGGCCCCTGTTCGACCTCACCGTGGCACTGACGTTCTCGTCCCTGGTCTACATTGCGTTCTCGGTGCTGCTGGGGCTCAATCTTCCTTCGGGAATTCTGGGAGGTGGCTTCTGATATGGACTCTCTCATGTCCCTCTTCGAAGGCTTCGCGCACGCTCTGACGCCGATGAACCTGCTCTGGGTTCTCGTCGGCTGCTTCCTCGGCACCGCCGTCGGCGTGCTGCCGGGCCTGGGGTCATCGATGGCCGTGGCACTGCTGCTGCCGATGACCTTCGCCCTCGACCCGACCGGCGCATTCATCATGTTCGCCGGCGTCTATTTCGGTGGTCTCTTCGGTGACTCCACCATGGCCATCCTGATGAACACTCCCGGTCAGGCGTCGGCGATCGCCTCGACGTTCGAAGGCCACAAGATGGCCCGCAACGGGCGAGCGCCGCAGGCCCTGGCCACGGCCGCGATCGGCGCGTTCATCGGCGGTTTCGTCTCCTGCTTCCTCGTCGTGTTCATCGCCCCTGCCCTGGCGGACTTCTCGACGAACTTCGGCCCCGCCGAATTCTTCGCCCTCGCGCTCTTCGCCTTCGTCGCCACGTCCTCGGTCGTCGCAGACTCCGTGCTCAAGGGCCTCATGGCGCTGGTGCTCGGCATCGGATTCTCGGTCATCGGCATCGATTCGGTCTCGGGCACGGAGCGCTTCACTTTCGGCGTGCCCGAGCTCTTCGACGGCGTCTCACTTGTCACCGTGACCGTGGCGATCCTGGCGCTGGGCGAGGTCTTCTTCATCGCCTCGCGGATCCGCCGCAAGGTCAACGACAATACGATCAACTCCTCGGGTCGGCCCTTCCTCTCGCGCGGGGAAGTCGCCGAGGCGCTGCCCGCCTGGCTGCGCGGCACCGCGATCGGTCTGCCCTTCGGCGTCATTCCCGTCGGCGGTGCCGATGTGCCGACGTTCATGTCCTACGGTCTCGAACGCAAGCTCGACTCCCGCCGCAAGCATCCGAAGTTCGGCGACAAGGGTGCCATCCGCGGCCTGGCCGGGCCCGAGTCGGCGGGCTCCGCCACGACCGGCATCGCCATGGGCGCCCTGCTGGCCCTGGGGCTGCCGATCTCCGCGACGGCCGCGATCATGCTGGCGGCTTTCCGGCAGTACGGTCTGCAGCCGGGACCGCTGCTCTTCGACCGGTCCCCGGAGCTCGTCTGGGGTCTGCTGGCGAGCTTCTTCATCGCCATGATCGTCCTGCTGATCATCAACCTGCCCTTCGCTCCCCTGTGGGCGAAGCTGCTCAAGATCCCGGATCCCTACCTCTACGGCGGCATCGCGGTGTTCTGCGGGTTGGGCATCTACGCCACCTCGGCGTCGCAGTTCGAGCTCTTGATCCTGCTGGGAATCGGCATCATCAGCTTCGTGCTCAAGCGCTACGGTGTGCCGCTGGCTCCGCTGATGATCGGCATGGTCCTGGGTCCGCTGGCCGAGTCGAGTCTGCGCGATGCCCTGCTGGCCTCGGGCAACGATGTGACCGTGCTCGTGTCCTCGCCGATCACGATCGTCCTCTACATCATCCTCATCGGCGCACTGCTCTACACAGGCGTCGGTCGCGTGCTGGCACGCCGTCGGCAGAAGCAGGCTGTGACTGCGGCGAAGAGTGAGACCGTCGGCTCGTGAGCTGAGCTGATCGGCAGCTGACGACGGTCGCACTGCTCGAGACCAGAAGAGAAGCGGCCCCGAGGATGATTCATTCGAATCGTCTGCGGGGCCGCTTCGTCCCATCGACCGAGCGTGCGCCGCCTCCACTGCACGATCAGGGGCCGGCGATCTCCGCCTCGATGGGTGCCTGAGAGTCGACCCCATCGGCCTCGGCGCTGCCGGGCAGCAGTCTCCCAGCGCCCTTGAGTCCGAAGCTCGTGAGCACCGCCGCAGTCAGCGCGAGGACGACCGCTGCACCGGCGGCCCACTGCACGCCGAGGTCGAAGGACGTCACCGCCGCCTCGGCGATCTGCTCACCGACGCGACCGCCCTGTGCACCCGCGGATTCGAGCGCCGAGCCGAGCGTCTCGAAATCGGGCCCGGTGGCTCCGGCGCCGAGAATCGTCTGCAGGTGGGCGCCGTAGACCATCGTCGAGAGACCGCCGAGGACGGCGGTGCCCATGACCGAACCGAACTCGTAGGCGGTTTCGGAGATCGCCGAGGCGGCTCCGGCCTTGTTCGCGGGCACCGCAGCCAGGATGAGGTCGTTCGTGATGACCTCGGCCGTCCCGATGCCCATGCCGAGGATCAGGAACGAGATGATCACGCCCGCCACCGAGTGCTCGGGTGAGAACGCGATGATGCCCAGTCCGATCGCGTTGAGGACCAAAGCGCAGGGAACGACCACGCGCGGCTGCAGGCGGGCGATGATCGGCACCGCCGCATAGCCCGCGGCGATGGAGGTGGCCAGCCCGGGCACCAGCACCAGAGCGGCCTCGACCGGTGAGAGTCCGAGCACCAGCTGGAGCAGCTGCGTGCCGAAGTAGAGGAATCCGGCCAGGCCCATGACGCTGAGCAGGTTGGACAGCACTGCGGAGGTGAAGACCTTGTTCGCGAAGAGTCTGACGTCGAGCATCGGGTTCGACGAAGCGAGCTGACGAGTCACGAATCCGACTCCGGCAGCTGCCGCGACGACGATGCTGACCCAGAACGGCAGATCCGCACCGACGGCCATGACGTGTTTGATGGCGAAGACGAGTGGGGCGAGCATGAGCATCGACAATCCGATCGACAAGGGGTCGATCCGGCCAGGGTTCGGGTCCCGCGATTCCGGCAGCAGGAGGATCGCTGCGGGGATGAAGATCGCGATCAGCGGCAGGTTGATGAAGAAGACGGAGCTCCAGTGGAAGTGTTCGAGCAGGACACCGCCGACGATGGGGCCCAGCGCCGCACCGCCACTGAACATGGCGGCCCAGGTGGCGATCGCGATGCGACGGTCCTTGTCGTCGGCGAAGATATTGCGGATCAGCGACAGGGTCGAGGGCATCAGCGTAGCGCCGAAGAGACCCAACAGTGCGCGGGCGAGGATGAGCATCTCCGCCGAGGTGGAGAACGCAGCCAGAAGCGAGGCCAGGCCGAAGCCTGAGGCCCCGATGACCAGGAGTTTGCGGCGACCGACCCGGTCACCGATGCTGCCCATGGCCACGAGCAGGCCGGCGAGCATGAGCGCATAGATGTCGACGATCCAGAGCAGCTGGGTGCCGGTGGGATGCAGGCCGGTGCTGATGGCCGGTATCGCGAATCCCAAGACCGTGTTGTCGATCGAGATGAGCAGAACGGGGATCATCAGCACAGCCAGGCCAGCCCATTCGCGCCGGCCGGCGCGCACGTGTGGTGTCTGTGATGTGAACATGGACCCCACTATACCGTCTAGACGGTATAGTTGAAAAGTCGAATGCCGGAATGCTCAACTCAAGGTCAGCCGTCACCTCGATTGCGCGACATGCTCCCCCTACCGCGCCCGCACCAGAGTTCGACTAGGCTCATGGTCATGGCACGAAACTCCTCCGACACGAAAGAGAGACTGCTCGATTCGTTCGAGACTCTCCTCGATGAACACGGCGCAGCGGGTGCCACCCTGGATGCCGTCGCAGCGAAGGCAGGCGTGTCCAAGGGTGGTCTGCTCTATCACTTCGGGTCGAAGGCAGAGCTGGTCAAGGGCAGCCTCGAACGCCTCGGCAGACTCGTCGTGGAAGACGTCGAAGAGATGAAGGCCGCCGGCGACCGTCTGCATTCGTACTATCTCGAGACCTCGGCGGAGGTCGGCACGCCACTCGATCGCAGTCTCATCGCCGCCGGCCGCCTGGCCCAGGAGAACGAGGAAGCGAAGACCGCGTTGCGGAAGACCCGGGAAGCCTGGTTCGACGTGCTCAACGAACACCTCGGCGACCCACATCTGGCCATGACGGTCCAGCTCATCGGCGACGGCATGTACTTCAACCAGAACTTCGGGCTCTCCCAGGACGACGCACTGGCCCATGTGAAGAACGTACTCGCCCGCCTCGGGCTGTGAACCGTCAGCCGCCATCAAGCGCCCCGCTTCACAAGCAGCACCCCGTCAGTTCATTCTTAGCTGGACGTTTTGGGCCGACTTTTCTGCCGGTTATCAGCCCAAAACGTCCAGCTAAGGACGAGGAAACATGATTGCGCCCTCTGCGGCAAGGGTTGTTTGGTACCCGGGGTCGTGGTGAAACGGCCTTGCACTTAAGTTCGATTTGCTGTGGATGACGGGCCTCCATCCACAGGTCCGATTTTCGACCTTCCCATCCCAGCACCACTGCACCACCATGATCTCCATGTTCAACGATTCGAAGTGGGAGATCCGCAGCTACCCGCGACTTTTCCACGCGCAGAGTGCCGAATCGTTGGGAATTACGCGCCACGGGCTGTTCCACACTGACCGCTACCCGGTGGTACTGCCGGGCATCAGGATGGACCGGGAGTCCTTCGATCGCTTCCGCACACCTCGATGGGCCGATCAGAGCTGGGAAAGCGAAACCTTGAGGCTTCGTGCCGCTGTGCTCAAGTTCCCCCACGTTGTCGCCAGTCATGCGAGCGCCGCAAGAGTCTACGGCTGGCCCCTGCCACCACGACTGATGACCAACCGCCTGCACGTCTCGACCAACGACATAGACACCCGCATTCGGATGCCTCAAGTCACACTTCACCGGACTCCGCACTTCTCCAAGTGGAGGTGGCTCGATCTGCCCGTACTGAAGCCGGAGGACGTCTTCATCAGCCTTGCCACTGAACTATCGGTGCATGATCTGGTGATGCTTGGTGACGCCGCAATCGGCAAGTGGCACGGTCCGCCCCAGACAAACATCGCTGACCTGCGCAGACGCTTGGACGGTTACCCTCGAGTCCGCGGACGTCGGCATCTGCTCGAGGCACTGGAATTGATACGCCCCAAAGTCGACTCTCCAGCGGAGACCAAACTGCGCTTGTGGGCCAGAGCTGTCGGGTTGCCTGAACCGGTCGTTCACCCACAGATCCGCAGCCGCCTGTTGACACGAGTGATCGAACCAGACCTGGGGTACCCGGACAAGAAGCTCGCGTTGGAATACGAGGGCGAACAGCATCTGAGATCCAAAGACCAATGGATCAGTGACATCGATCGCGATGAAGCAATGGTCTACGCGGGTTGGACCGTCCTCAAAGTGACCAGCAGAACCGACATGCAACAGCTCGAGGCAAAGATCCGCGACCACCTCGACCTATTGTGATGCCACACTTGGCGCTCAGCTCCACTTAGCTGGACGTTTTGGGCTGACATTTTCACCTCTCGTCAGCCCAAAACGTCCAGCTAAGACTGCCGGATCGCTTGGGCCGGCGGCCGGCGGCGGGGCCGCGGGGCCGCGGGGCCGTGCTGGCGGCGGGGCCACCACCTCAGCTCAGGTGGTGCACCTCCTGGAGGCCGTACACCGGGGTGTCGATGCCCTCGTAGCGGGCCTTGAGCTGTAGAGCCAGGTACAGCGAGTAGTGACGTGACTGGTGCAGATTGCCTCCCTGGAACCATAGGTTCTCCTGCTGGGTCGGCTTCCACATATTGCGCTGCTCGCCTTCCCACGGTCCCGGGTCCTTCGTGGTATCGGAGCCCAGTCCCCAGCACTTGCCCACCTTGTCAGCGGTCTCCTGGTCGACGAGGTCGGCGACCCAGCCGTTCATCGAACCGTAGCCGGTCGCGTAGACGACGAGGTCGGCCGGCAGCTCGGTGCCGTCGGCCAGCACTACGGAGTCCGAGGTCAGGTGGTCGACTTCGCCTTTGGCCAGCTTCACCTTGCCGTCGGCGACGAGTTCTGCGGAACCGACGTCGATGTAGTAGCCGGAGCCTCGCCGCAGATACTTGAGGAACATCCCGGATTCGTCGTCTCCGAAGTCGAGGTCGAAGCCTGCGTCCTCCATCCTCTGGTAGAAGTCCTTGTCGCGTTCCCTCATCTGGTCGTAGAGCGGAATCTGGAACTCGTGCATGATCCGGTACGGCAGGGACGCGAATGTGAGATCGGCCTTCTCCGTGGTCACCCCATTGGCGAGCGCCCTCTCCGAATAGAGGTCGCCGAGGCCGATCTCCATGAGCGAGTCACTCTTGACGATGTGCGTGCTCGAGCGCTGCACCATCGTCACGTCGGCGTCGTTCTCATACAGTGCCCCGCAGATGTCGAACGCGGAGTTGTTGCTGCCGATGACGATGACCTTCTTGCCCCGGTAGGCGTCCGGTCCAGGGTGCTGCGAGGAGTGCTGCTGCTCGCCTTGGAAGACCTCGGATCCCGGGAACGAGGGGACGTTCGGCTTTCCGGACATCCCGGTCGCCATCACCAGATGGGTGGGTTTGAGCGTCATCTTCTCGCCGTCGCGGTCGATCTCGACCGTCCACCGCTTCGACGTCTCGTCGAACGTCGCCGAGGTGGCTGCCGTGGCTGACCAGTACGGAATCTCCATCACCTTGGTGTAGAACTCCAGCCAGTCGGCGATCTTGTCCTTGGGCGCGAACACCGGCCAGTTCTCGGGGAATTTCAGGTAGGGCAGGTGGTCGTACCAGACCGGGTCGTGCAGACACAGCGACTTGTAGCGTGAGCGCCACTGGTCACCCGGGCGGTTCCACCGGTCGATGACGAGGGCCGGAACCCCGAGCTGGCGCAGGCGAGCGCCCAACGCGATTCCGCCCTGGCCCCCGCCCACGACGAGCGTGTAGGGCTGAGCCGTCTCGCCCCAGGCCGCATCTTCGTCCGCGAGCTTCTCCGACCAACTCTTGCGATCGGGGTCGACCCCATGCTCGGCACCCTTGGGCCGACGCGTCCCCTGCGGCTCTTCGTGGCCCTTGAGCTCCTGCAGGGTGGTCAGCAGCGTCCACGCCTTCGTGCCGTCCTCGTCGATCAGCCGGACCATGCCCTTGCCCCTGCCCACCGCTGTGGAGTATGTGAACCAGGCTTCTGTGACTCCGTCGGCCGAGGCCGCCGGTTCGCTGAGTTCGAACTCCGAGGCAGAGACCCGTTCGATGACCTCCGTCAGCAGATCCCTGATCCCGTCGTGGTTCTCCACCGTTGCGAGATTCCAGGAGAAGCCCACGAGGTCTCTCCAGTAGCTGGTCGTGGCGAAGAGCTCCACCGCTGCTTCGACGTCGCGGCTGCGCATGGCAGCTTCGAAGGTGCCCAGCCATTGGGTTGCGATGTCGTCGGCGGTGAGCTGAGTACGGTCAATTGTCGTTGTCATGTCACTCCTCTTCTTTGAGCTGTGTGGTCCCACGCTATGCCGCCCGATCCCGGCCCGAAAGAGTTGCATCATGTTGCATGGCCAGGCTCGATCACCCGTGCCTATACTCGTCATATGCCTCAGCCCGATCTGGTGCATCTCGCCAGAGATCTGACACGCATTCACGATGCCGTGATCACCGGCGGTTCGCCGCCGGAGCAGCCGCGAGCGCTCGTCGCGCGCTCGTGGCATCGAATGCTGCGTTTGGGTCTTGATCCCTCGGGAGGCAATCGTCGAGTCGTGGCCGCCGAGGCGGACGTCGAGTTCCGCAGGCGCCGGTCGAAGCTGCGCCTCATCGTCGAAGAGCTGAGATCCGTGCTGCTGCAGATGCCCGATGCGGCGACGTTCATCCTCGTCGTCGCCGATGCCGAGGGTGTGATCCTGTGGCGCGACGGCGCTGCTGCCGCCCGACATCAGGCAGACGGTCTCGGGTTCGTCGAAGGCGCGCACTGGTCCGAGCCCACGGTCGGCACCAACGCCATCGGCACGGCACTGGCCGAAGAGGCCCCGGTCCAGCTGTTCTCCGCCGAGCACTTCGAAACCTCGCAACACCCCTGGTACTGCAGTGCTGTGCCCATCCACGACCCCATCGACGGCGGCCTCCTGGGCGTCGTCGACATCAGCGGGCCGGCGCTCACCCTCCATCCTGCCGTCCAGTCGCTCGTGACGACGGCTGTCCACTTGGCCCAGGCTCGGCTCTCGCTCATCCAGCAGGAGCAGCTGAACAGTCTGCGCAATCGCATGTCGACCGTCCTCAGCGGCAGCACGGGTCCGGCACTGGTCGTCGATGACGATGGCTGGGTCGCCTACCAGCAGGGAGTCCGCAGCCGGGACCGGATCGAGGTGCCGGTGCCCGACCGTACGATCCTCGTCCCCGGGGCGGGACTGTGCCTGCCGGAGAAGGTCACCGGAGGGTGGCTGCTGAGACCATCAGGCGACGCCGAGGGCTCCCAAGTCTCGGTGACACTCCGGCGGACTGTTCAGCCCGCGGTGCTTGAGATCATGTCCGGAGCCGAGCCCCTCAACGTTCCGCTCACTCCGCGCCGTACGCAGATCCTCGCAGCGATCACCTCGGCGGGGGCAGCCGGGATCAGTGCTGCCGAGCTCAGCCGGACACTGTACGGCGACGCCGAGCATCTGGTTACGGTGCGCGCCGAGGTGTCCCGACTGCGACGCTCGATCGGCGCACTCCTTGCGACGCAGCCTTATCGGTGGGCCGAAGGCGTCAGTGCACGAGTGGAGTGACACGGACGATCAGTTTCCCGCAGCATCGAGCCACCAGCGATAGCGCATGCGCAGCGCTCTCTCCGTGCTGGCGACCGCGGCAGCTGCACCCAGGCTGATGCTGAGCCACAGGGGCAGGTCGATCAGCGGTTCGACAGGACCGATCTGCTCAGCAATGGGTGGGATCTGCAATATCGGCACGGCGATCTGCTGAAGCAGCAGCACGACGCCCACCAGCAACAGCACAACAGAGATCGCACCGACCACACGACTCAACAGCGGACGGCTCTCGTCCAATCTGGCTCTGCGGCCCTCCGCCGATCGGGGATCGGGCCGCATCTGCCGTTCAACTCCAGCGTCGGCGACGAAGTGACAGCGCTTCAGCCCGAAGTTGCTGGAAGCGACTTCGATGTTCCCACCCTCGACTGAAAAAACGGCAGGAACCCTCGAGACTTCATGCTGTCGATCATTGCGGTAGAGGAAGACCTTCATATAGCCGTTCTCGTCTGTCTTCCACTGCCGCACATCCACTGCGTATCTCACGGGCCTGCCCCCGAAGTCGACGAGTTCAAGGTGAAGCAGTGATCTGCCCAACAGCTGCCACCAACGGAACCTCGGCAGCGGCCTACCGTCCCCAAGCTCGACTCGATTGAGCGCTCGACGCCTTCGCCATTGCTGGAACATCGGGCTGCCTCCTCGGCACTCGCCATAGGACCAACACAGTGTGTTGGCACGATCACCAGTAGACTAACACGGTGTGTTGGTAAGTAAAAGATGCAAAGGGGGCGATCGCGCGAATGAGCACTCATGACAGCGAGACCACCAGTGACAGTCAGAGCACCCGTGAGCGGATCCTCGCAGCGGCAGCGGAGATCATTGCCGAAGACGGCGTGACCGCGAAGCTGAGCGTGAGGGCAGTCGCTTCACGGGTGGGGGTCAGCACCGGCTCGCTGCGCCACCACTTCCCCACCCAGCAGATGCTGCGGGACGAGGTTATGCAGCGTGTCTATGACTGGGTGCTTCCGGACTCCGAGATCGGCAACTCAGCGGTCCCGCCCCGCGACCGTCTGGTCGATTGTCTCCGCCAGGTGCTGGCTATGACTGGTGCCGGACCCGAAGCACGGGCCGCGATGGACACAGTCACCGCCACGTTCATCGCCGTCGAACAGACCGAGCAGGTCCGTGAATCGTACTTGGCCATGCAGCGTGATGGGCAGCGCCGGGTGGAGGAGTGGCTGCGCGTGCTCGCCGAGGAGGGAGCGCTGACTGACAAGAGCCGGATCCCTCAGCTGGCGCGCTTTCTCTGCTCGGTCCTCGACGGCATCTCCCTCGAACGAGCTCTTCCGGCGGAGGATTCACTCGCGCAGCTGGAGACCGAGACGCTCTACGTGGCCGCGGACGCGGTGCTCAATCCTCAGCCCCGACCTGCTCCTCGGTAGGTGCCGATCGACCACAGCACACCTTCGGGATCCTGGATGCTGAAGTCGAGCGAGCCGTAGTCCTGTTCGGTCAGGCCCATGACCTCGGTGGCACCGGCGTCGATCGCTCGGTGGTAGAGTTCCTCGACGTTCGTCGCAGCGAGATAGACCGATCCGGCGGCGATCCCGGTCTTCGTCATCACGCCCTGGTCATCGCGGACCGAGCCGAGCATGACTCCCCCGCCGTCGGGCCATGACAGCTCGGCATGGTCGACGCGCTGCGGATCATCGGCGTTGGTGTATTCGGCCGCGATTTCGAACCCGAGGGCTTCATGCAGGAAGGCGATCGCGGCCTTCGCATCCCGATAACGGAAAGTGGGCCAGACGTTGGCTCCAGTGCTGTTCGACATATCGTGTCCTTTCATCGTTTTTCCGGTACACACCATCATGGGCCGACAAGCACCTCGGGAGCTTGGACAAATGGGAACTGCAAGAGCCATCACAGAAGTTCGCCGAGGCGGCCCTCCCTATTCCGGCGAGCGCCGGTCCCGATCCTGCCGCACCACGGGATCTTCGCTCAGCCACCCTCTCGGGCTGGTCCCCGTCAGCGCACGGAAGTCACGGTTGAGGTGAGACTGATCCGAATAGCCGCAGATCGCAGCGATGTCGGCCAGTGTCCGAGTCTGTGTCGAGATCATCCGCCGGGCACGGTCGAACCTCATGACCCGTGCCGCCTCCTTGGGGCCGATGCCGAATTCTGCTCGGAACTGCCCGTTGAGATATCGCCTGCTCCATCCGACCTCCTCGGCGACCCGTGAGACCGGAACCTCGCCGTGGCTGCGCGCGATCTGCCTCCACGAGTCGGTCACCTCGCGTCTCGGTCCGGCCCCATCGTCGATGGCACGCAGGAGCACCTGGTCGATGGCGTCGAATCTCGCCGACCAGGTGGGGGCCTCGTTGACCCGTTCATGGAGTTCGGCGGCGACCGGGCGTGAGATCTCTCCGAGGTCGTGTGTGCGATGAGCGAGCTCGACGGCCGGGATTGCGAAGAATGCTCGCGGGGCGAATGGGGTGAAGTTGATCTGGATTCCGGCCAGCGTCCCGTTGTGGCGGATGAGCGTGGGCTTCAGGTGGAGGCCGGCCAAGAGCACGTCGAAAGACTCGGCGGTGTCGGTGACCGCGTCGTACTGCTGCAGCGGCCGGTCGATCGCGACGATGAATGTCAGCGCGCCGGACGGCAGGCCCAGATGCGTCCCCGCGGGGACGCCCGAGATGTCGTAGCCGACGTAGTCACCGACGAAGGCACGCAGCCGCGGATGTGGGCTGCGAATCAGATCATCGGTGGTCGCCGCAGGCATGACAGCAGTCTAAACCTGCGGTCTGGCATGAGCCCGGGCCGTCCGGCGACGCCCAGGTCACTCCTCGGCCGCTCAGGACACGATCCTCAACCTTCCGCGGTCATGCTCCACACCAGATCCGAGAACCCCGTGTCGAGGTCGAGCCCGAAGTCGGTCGAGAGCACTTCGGCGAACTCCGTGGCGTCGGCCAGTGATCGTTCGTCGGATTCCGTCTGCGCAACGCCGATCGCACGACGCAGCCGACGCCCTTCCAGCGTGTTCCTGCCGCCGTCTGGGAGCGGCCGAGCGAGAATCGGAGGACCGGTGAACCGGCTCCCCGGGTGGGTCGAGGTGAACCAGTTCGCCAGCTCGAGATCCGCCTGCGCACGTCGGGCCTCGCTGAACGCATAGACAGTGCGGAAGTCCTGGTCACTGCGGGTCCGCGATTGGAGCACCCAGTCACTGTCGGCACGCAGCTGTGGTTCCAGAGCCGTCGTGGCCGGGACCAGACGATGCTCTCCGTGCGGAGTCGTCCTGGCTTCGGCGGACCCGGACAGTTCGAGGGCGGCTTCAGGTGTGCCGCCGCCGAATCCCGGGTCGATGAGATACCGACGCCCATCGAGTTCGACGATCGTCGCCTGATGCGTCAGTCCTCCCGGTGCGTCGCCGGGGCCGCCGAGGTGGACCCGCGCAAGGACCGGATGCGCAGTCAGCCCCAACTCGGTGACGGCCGCTCGGATGAGCACCGCGTGCTCGTGACAGTAACCGCCTCGGCCGGCGTCGAGCAGCTTCTCGGCAACTCCGTCGACATCGATGGAAACGGCTCTGAGGTCCCCTCGGGCACGGTAGGCGACGACGTCGAGATTCTCGAAGCAGATCGCGTGCGTGTGCGCGAGAAGGATCTCGTCGAGCAGTCCGAGAACCTGCTCGCGCGTCCCCTGAGCACGTCGGTGCAGGTCGAGGACGGAACCACCGAACCCGAGCCGATCCGCATAGCGGCTGAGGAGCGAATGCTGCGTCATGGGGTCGAGCCCCAGGTCTGGGGAGTCAGCCCGTGCTGCCCCCGGTAGTTCGGTGATGCCGGTTCGCTCCAATCGCCGAGGAGGTTCTCCTCGAGCGCATAGACGGTGACCTTGAGTGGGTGGCAGTTGCCGACCGGGTCGTCGCTGTTCTCGCCGAACAACGGCGCAGACAGGTCTCCGCCGGGACAGGTCGACAGGGCTGCGAGCAGGTCCTGTTCTGCGAAGAACTCGAAGTGATCGCCCGGCCTGGCAGGGCAGGTCTTCATGAAGTATTCGTCGTTGTCGTTGAGTCCCGTGCATTGGAACACGTTGAGGACGTCGTGGACGTCGAACTCCGTCAGGCCGAACGGGAGGATGGCGCGGACAAGGTTCGAATGACAGTGGTAGTCGAAGTCGACGCCATTGAGCATCGTGGAGACATAAGGGTCGCACCGTGTGCCCAAGGTGTCGTGGAGGCGTCCGCCTTCGGCATCCGTCCCGTAGTCGGCCAACGTGTCGCCGACGATCGTGGCCATCGGACGGAGGAAGGGCAGAGTCGACCACAGGCGGTCGAACGTCGACAGGTGTGCGGCCTGGAGCTGGCGGGTCCGCGACGCCCAGAACCTCTCCCGGGGGTCGTGACGGTTCCAGAGGTTGAGATCGCCGACCTGCGGGCCCTCGACGGTCGAGATCCGGCAGATGTGCCCGGCAGGCACGTCCCATGCCTGTCCCGAGCGGATCGGGATGGTGAACTCGTCGACGACGTGACGATTCTCGGCATCCTCCCCGAGCGCTGAGTAGAAGTCACGATCGGCTTCGAGAGCAGGCCCCTGATAGGCGGCTTCGGTCAATCGCGGTTCGGGCGACATGTGGTGTCCTTCCGTCTGCTCCAGGGTGCCATCCATCCGTATCACTGCCGGGACACGATGATCTACTTACTCACTGACGCCTTCTCGCCCACAGCGTCCTGCCTGCCCAACATCCGCTTCCACGGCAGCGCAGTCAGCAGGGACAGCGCGGCGATGGCCAGGAACACGATGACGATCGGCTGGGAGATCACTGCTGCGAAGTCGCCACCGGTCAGTCCGAGTGCCTGCTGCAGGTTGCGTTCGAGCATCTCGCCCAGGACCAGTCCGATCACCAGCAGCGCCGGTGACATTCCGACCAAGCGCATCACATAGCCGAGCACGCCGAAGCCCAGGGCGATGTAGACGTCGGTCGCGGAGTTGTGGATGCTGTAGCACGAGATGAGCGCCAGCATCAGGATCACCGGTGCCATGTAGGGCATCGGGATCGCCAGGATTTTGGCCAGCAGCGGTGAGGCCGTGATGTTGATGACGACGCCGAGGACGGCGCTGATGAGAAGCGCGCCGATGATCGACCACCCCAGGGCCGGGTTGGCGTCGAAGAATCCGGGCCCGGGGTTGAGCCCGTACATCATCAGATAGGCCAGCAGCACGGCGGTCGTTCCCGACCCCGGAATGCCCAGTGTCAGCAGCGGAACCATCGACCCGGACACCGCAGCGTTGTTCGCGGACTCGGGTGCGACGAGTCCACGCACCGCTCCTCTGCCCATTCCCGCCGAGGCGGGCGCGAGTCGTTTCTCCAGACCGTAGGAGAAGAACGCGGCGATCGTCGTGCCCGCACCGGGGAGAACTCCGGCGATGAACCCGATGACCGAGCCTCGCAGCCCCGGCAGAGTCCCCTGCTTGATCTCCGCCTTGGTCGGGAAGAAGCGACCGGTGAGGCGGGACAGGCTCTGGCCGGAGCTTCCCATCATGGTGCTGGCGAGGATCTCACCGACGCCGAAGACGCCGATGATCGCCACGATCGGGTCGATGCCCTCGAGCAGGGTGAACGTTCCGAAGGTGAAGCGCGGCAGGCCGGACTGGAGTTCGATGCCGACGGTGGAGATCGCGACGCCCAGCACCACAGCGGTCAGACCGAGCATCGGCGCATTCCCGACCAGGGTGGCGCTGAGCACGAGTGCCATGACGACGACGGCGAAGTACGCGGCGGGGCCGAAGGCCAGACCGAGTTCGGACATCGGCCCGGCGATGAAGGCCAATCCCAGGAACGCGATGATGCTGCCCACGAATGAGGCAAGGGCCGAGATCGACAGGGCGGTGGCGGCCTTGCCCTTGAGCGCCATGGGGTGACCGTCGAGGGTGGTCATGATCGCCCCCGGATCACCCGGTATGTTGAGCAGGATCGCCGAGATGCGACCTCCGTACTCAGCACCCAGGTACAGGGAGACCATCAGCGGCAGAGACAGTTCGGCCGGCATGGTGATCGCCACCGGCAGGAGCAGTGCGATCGCCGTCGACGGTCCGACGCCCGGCAGCAGCCCGGCGACGGTCCCGAGGATCACGCCGCCGAAGATGACGAGAAGCAGGGTCGGCGAGGTGGTGATCGTGCCCAGCGCGCCCAGCAGTTCGGTCCAGGTGTTCATAGGTTCAGTCCTCCGAAGAGCAGGTATTCGATCCAGCCGACGGGCAGGAGCACGTTCAGCCAGACGTCGAAGACGAGGAAGAGCACCAATCCGATGACGAGCCCGACGAAGAGCAGCCACGCCGCACGTGTGGGGGAGACTCGGACCCCGAACACGAGAACGGTGGTGAGGACGGAGAAGATCGCCGCCGCCTCGGCGAATCCGATGAGGAAGATCGAAGCGGTGAAGAGCGCGAAGAGGACGATGCAGATCGCGACTCGCAGCAGTTCCTTCCCCGATACGGCCCGCACCTCGACCCGACCGCGCAGCAATGTGAGCACGCCGAGTGCGGTGGTGCAGGTCAGAACGACGGCGACGACGATGGGAAAGGTCCTGGGCCCCATGCCCTCGTCGGTTTCGGCGTTGGGCAGAAGCAGCGCGTTGATCAGGTAGAAGACGGCAAGGACCACGAGGATGACGGATGCGATGCCGGTCGAGGCTCTGGTGCTCTCAGCCTCAGGTCCTGCAGTGCCGGGTGCTGTAGTGCCGGGCCCTGCGGGGCCGGGTCCTGCGCGGCCGGATTCCGCGGCGTGGTCTGCTCGCTGGGCATCTGTCTGTGTCGGATCGGATGTCATTTCGCCAGTCCCACCTTCTCGAGCACCTCGGTCGACTCTTCCTTCTCCGGCAGAATGACCGACTCCAACCATTCATCGCCTGGCATATATGCGGGATCGATGCCCAGCGCGTCTGCCTGATCTGCGAATTCTTCGGATTCGACGCTCTTTTCGAGGGAGTCCTGCCACCAGCGGACGGCCTCATCGGACATGCCTGCGGGTCCGAAGACTCCGCGCCAGTGGTTGATGGTGATGTCCATGCCGAGGTCGTGCCAGGTCGGTGCACCCTTGGCCGGGCCCTCCGTGAGCGGCTCGGGTGCTGAGACCGCGATGATCTCGACGTCTCCGGATTCGACGAGTTCCATCGCTTCCGAGAGTCCTGTCGAGGCGACGTCGACGCGACCGCCCAGCAGCTCGTTGTTGAGGTCGCCACCGTCGGAGAACGCGACGAGGTTCAGCGACTCGAGGTCGTTGATTCCATATTCGCTGGCCGGGCGGAGGACATTGAGCTGATCGTCGCTGGGGACCGTGCCGATCCCGAACTTCACCGATTTCGGATCGTCTTTGACGCTGTCGAGGACCTTCTGCGCCGAGTCGAACTCCGATCCGGGTTTGGCCAGCCAGACTTCGTAGTCGGTGGTCAGCTGCGCGACCGGTGTGAAGTTCTCCAGCGACATGTCGGTCGTGCCGGTGATGTGGGACAGGAAGACGCGGTTGGATTCGACGACCACGCTCGTCCCGTCGTTCTCACGTTGGAGGACTGCCGCCCGCGCGGGGTTGCCACCGCCTCCTCCCATATTCTCGATCGTCATCAGACTCTCGACGCCGGCGGCTTCGAGGCCGTCCTTGGTCATCCGAGCGGCCAGATCCAGTCCGCCTCCCGGCGATCCCGCCGCAATGGCCGTGACTCGCGGTGGAGGAAACCCCTCGTTCCGGTTGATGTCGGGCATGCAGGCCGTTGTCGACATGGCGATCAGCACCGCGACGGCGCCTGCCAGGGGCCTTCGCAGAGTGCACGTCACCGACGACGGGGCCGATGTTCGCTTCGGCGCGAACAGGGTAGTGAACATAGCGTTCGACGCTAGCAGTCAGCAGGACACGCTCTCAACATTTCTTGCGAATATGAGATGAGTTCGCTGAGGTCGCAGTGCCTGGAAACTCTTCGGTGGTGCGGATCTCTGCCCTTCGGTTCACCTCGGTGTCAGGTCTATGCTGATTGAAGAAGCCTCTGAGAGACGTCACGTGAGAAAGGCAGTCGGATCATGGCAGCAGATCGGATCGATATCGAAATGCAGGACACGGGCGAGTTCCTCGCTCTCATCCACACGGATTCGGGAACGAGCGAATTGGTGCTCATGCTCTCCGATGCCGAAGACGCAACGGACGGTGTCCTCGCCAACGATGAAGCCACCGCCCGTGCGGTCGTGGAATTCATGCTCAAGCACCAGGTTTCGTCCGACCTCCCGGAACGCATCGACATCACCGACCTCGATGCCGCTTATGAGGGTGCGATCGAGTCCATCCGCGATCTACGCCAATGACATCGGCCGCCGGAGAACTCTCCGGGCCAAGCAAGTGAAACTCATCGACAGGAAGAAGATGATGACAGTGTCTACGACTCAGCGTCTCGATATCTCAGCGGTCGACAAGCGGGCCTATGCGCCGCTGCTGGACATGGAGAAGTACATCCATGGCGGCAGCCTCGGCGAAGGTCTTCTGGCGTTGGTGAAACTGCGCGCTTCGCAGCTCAACGGATGCGCGTTCTGTTTGAACATGCATGCCAAGGAGGCCAGGAAAGCAGGCGTCGACCAGGTCAAGGTCGATGTTCTGGCAGGCTGGGATGAAGCCGCCGAGGTTTACAGTGACCGAGAGCGCGCCGCGATCCGGCTGACCGAAGAGGTCACCGAGATCGGCGAGGGCGTCTCCGACGAAACCTGGAACGACGCCTCAACCGCCTTCAACGACCAGGAGATGGTCGAGCTGCTCATGGCGATTTCAGCAATCAATGTCTGGAACCGGCTCGCTGTGAGCACACATCAGCGACTGGACTGAGCCGCCGGCACGCCTGGATCAGTCCAACAGATCGTGCCTGACGATGGACTGCTCACGGTCAGGACCGACGCCGATGACCGACATCCGGCAGCCCGAGAGCTCCTCGAGGGCGAGGACGTACTTCTGTGCGTTGACCGGCAGATCCTCGAAGGTCCGGGCATTGGTGATGTCTTCGGTCCAGCCGTCGAAGTACTCGAAGACGGGCTCGGCGTGATGGAACTCGGTCTGGGAGACCGGCATCTCGTTCTGCCGGACGCCGTCGACCTCGTATGCCACGCAGACGGGGATGCGTTCGATGTTGGAGAGCACGTCGAGCTTCGTCAGCACGTAGTCGGTGAAGCCGTTGACGCGTGAGGCGTAGCGGGCGATGACGGCGTCGTACCAGCCGCAGCGACGCGGGCGCCCGGTGTTGACGCCGACCTCACCGCCGGCCTTCTGCAGGAGCTCGCCCATCTCGTCGAAGAGCTCGGTCGGGAACGGGCCTGCGCCCACACGCGTGGTGTAGGCCTTGACGATGCCGACGACGCGATCGATGCGGGTGGGGCCGACGCCCGAGCCGACGCAGGATCCGCCGGCGGTCGGGTTCGACGAGGTCACGAACGGGTAGGTGCCGTGGTCGACGTCGAGCATCGTGGCCTGACCGCCCTCCATGACGATGACCTCGTCACGGTCGAGGGCGTCGTTGAGCAGCTGCTCGGTCTCTGCGACATAGGGGCGCAGGCGCTCGATGAAGGGCTCGAAGTATTCGACGATCTCTTCGACATCGACGGCCCTGCGGTTGTAGACCTTGACGAGGAGTTCGTTCTTCTGCCGCAGCGACCCTTCGATTTTCTGCCGCAGGATCGATTCGTCGAAGATGTCCTGGACACGGATGCCCAGACGCCCGATCTTGTCCATGTAGGCCGGGCCGATGCCGCGGCCGGTGGTGCCGATGGCGCGCTTGCCCAAGAATCGTTCGGTCACCTTGTCCAGGGTCTGGTGATAGGGCGCGACGAGGTGGGCGTTGGCCGAGATCCGCAGCTTCGAGGTGTCTGCCCCACGCGATTCCAGGGTCTCGATCTCCTCGAAGAGCGCCTCGAGGTTGACGACGACGCCGTTGCCGATGACCGGGGTGACGTTCGGCGAGAGGATGCCCGCCGGCAGGAGTTTGAGTTCGTACTTCTCACCGCCGACGACAACCGTGTGGCCTGCGTTGTTCCCACCGTTGGGCTTGACCACGTAGTCGACGCTGGTGCCGAGGATATCGGTCGTTTTACCTTTACCTTCGTCGCCCCATTGAGCGCCGACGACAACGATTGCTGGCATGAGAGTTGTTCACCTCGAAGTGAAAGGAGGGGATGTCATTACCGCATTAGTCTACTGCGTCACCGTGACGCCACAGCGAGCAGGTCGGATCGGAACCGGGCAGATCGCCTCATGTCCTCCCTCCCCTCGGCACCTCCCACGGCCAGCGCCTCTCCTCGGCTCTTGACAGGCGAAGAACATCACCGCAAACTTGGCCATATGACCAATGCAGATGACCAATCTTTCCGTCCGAGTTCCGGCACCGAACGCGGACGAGCAGTTCGCGCGAAGCTGCAGTCGGCCGCGACCGAACTCATCAGCGAGATCGGGTGGAACGCGGTGACCACGCGTGGCCTGGCGGATCGCGCAGGAGTTCGCTCCGGTCTGGTGCACTACCACTTCGACTCGCTGCAGGACCTGCTGAGGAAAGCGGCATTGGCGCAGTTCAAGTCGGTCGTCGATGCGCTCCTCGACGAGGAGGCGAATATCAGGGGCGGGCCCGCAGCGCTGCTGGCCATCACCGAGGACTTTGCTGGCTCCGATGCGAAGTCGGTGCTGATGATCGAGACCTACCTCTCCGCTGCTCGGGATCCGCTGCTCAAGGATCAGCTGGCGCAGAACGTCGACAGATTTCGTCGCGCACTGATATCCGCGTTGGCCCATCAAGGGGTCCCCCACCCGGAAGCGGCAGCACTGGTGATCCTGGCCGCGCTCGATGGACTCACGCTTCAGAAGGGCCTCGACGACGAACTCGACATCGGCGACGCCGTCGCGCTTCTGCGCACCTTCACCTCAGCCCCACAGTCAGGGCAGCACTCATGAGAGCACTGATATGCGGAGCCGGAATCGCCGGTCTGACGCTGGCAGGGCGGCTCGAACACCACGGCTGGAACGTCACTCTCGTCGACAACTCACCAGGCCCGCGTCGCCACGGGTACATGATCGACTTCTCCGGCCCAGGATTCGAAGCTGTCACCGCCATGGGGCTCGAATCCCGGCTGCGACAGATGGCAAGTTCGGTGGAGAGATTCCGGTATATCGACGACGCGGGGCGCACGACCGTCAGTCTCGACTATGATCGCTTCGTCAAGGCTCTGGGCGGTCAGATCGTCAGCATCATGCGCCCGGACCTCGAACAGATGCTTCGGGAAGCGCTCGGGGACGGCGTCGATCTCCGATACGAACTCACGGTCGATCTGGTGACTGACAGCACGGCGGTGCTCTCGGACGGAACCGCCATCGACGCCGACCTCATCGTGGGAGCCGATGGCATCCACTCTCGCATCCGGTCACTGACCTTCGGCTCCGAAGCGGACTACCTGCGGGACCTCGGAATGAACACCAGCGCCTTCGTCTTCGAGGACCAGGCGATCTTCGACGAGGTGCGCGACCAGTTCGTGCTCACCGAAACACTCAACCGGCAGATGGGCCTCTATGGTCTCGACGACGGACGAGTGGCGGCATTCACCGTCCATCGCTGCGATGAACCGGCCTCGTCCGACAACGCCCGGCAGGAAGTGCGTGCGGCCTTCTCCGGAGTCGGTCCTCTGGTCGATCGCGCACTGGCCAACTGTCCCCCGTCTGAGGAGATGTATTCCGATCGAGTCGCGCAGATCGTGATGCCGCACTGGACGACCTCCCGGGTCGCCTTGGTCGGCGACGCAGCCTACGCGGTCTCGCTGGTCGCCGGGCAGGGCGCCTCGCTCGGAATCGCCGGAGCGTACATCCTCGCAGAGATGCTCGCCTCGGACCGCTCTGTCCCTGAAGCCCTCGCGGAATACGAACGCCGGTGGCGGCCCACGGCCACTCAGATCCAGAGCGCGGCCCGCAACCAGGTCATCGAAGTCTTCCTTCCGCGCTCCAAACGCACGCTGCTGCTGCGACGCTGGGGCTTCCGCGCCATGCGCATCCCCGGCATGAGTCGGGTGATGACCGGCTCACTCTTTCCCAAGGGGTCTCGCTCGATCACCGAACTCAGCACCGCCGGTTCAAGCCAACTGCGGAATGCATGAACTTGCGGCCGATGAGCCGACTGGACGGCGACCGCAGAATCACAGGAGGGACAAGGAATGCTGCCCAGCTTCGACAGAACCAAGCTGCGACTGAGCAATGGGGCGCTCATGCCCATCGTCACCATAGGACACGGTCGCACGCCGGTCGTCTATATCCCTGGGGCAGGCGACGGCTTGTCGACCGCCTATGATGCAGCATGGAATATGGCATGGTTCTTTCGCTCACGCACACCGCGTCAGCGGCTGCACATCATCAGCCGCCGGGAAGACATTCCCGGCCGATACGACATCGCTGACCATGCTCGAGACTATTCCGAAACGCTTGACCGGTTACGGTTCGGGCCGGTCGTCCTCGAGTGCAATTCCGCGGGTGGCCCGATCGGACAGCTCATTGCTGCTCATAGACCGGACCTGGTGCGCGCCCTTGTGTTGGCGTCGACCGCCCCCAGGATCGATGCCCGCGCCCACGAGGTCTTCACCAGTTGGTTGACGATGGTCGACAGCGGGCAGTGGGCGGAACTCACATGGGACACCACCGTCAGGACTTACCGTTCGGCACTGCGCGCCCAGTGGGCGGGCCCCTTACTGAAGCCGATCCTCGGTGCGCTGTCTCGCCCCAAGAACCCTGAGCGATTCAAACGACTCCTCGAGGGGCTGCTCTCGGTCGACAACAGCAGCGTCCTCGAAGACATCTCGTGCCCGACACTGGTCTTCGGCGGGACTCGAGATCCCATCTTCGCAAGTGGGCTGCAACAGCAGATGGCTGCCGCCATCTCCCATGCCAGATATGTCGGGGCCCCGGGCCTTCTCCATGGGGCGGACCTCGAGAGCCCGGCCTACCCCGCAGCCATGAACGAGCTCATAGCGGCCTCCTAGAATCGGTCAGCCAACCGCGGTGCCGCGATGGATTTCGGACGAGAGTCCGCGAGAGTCCGCGATCCGCCCCAGCAGGCTGCGCAGAAGGTCGGCTTCGTCGAGACTCAGGCAATCGGTGTATGCCTGCTCGTGAGCCTCCGCCAGCGGCCTGATCTCGGCGAGGACCTCCTGACCGTTTGCGGTCAGACTGACCTCGTGACTGCGTCGATCGCTCCTGCTGCGACGGCGCTCGATCAGCTCACGCCGTTCGAGGCGATCGAGCACCGCAACGATCCGGCTGGGCCCGACCCCGATCTGCTGACTGAGTACGCGTTGACTGACTCCGGGAGTGCGGCCGATCAGTCGGAGCAGACCTGCATCTGAAGGGGTGATATGCAACGACTGCAATGCCTGTTCGAAACCGCTGGCGGCATCGGCACCGAGTTGAGAGAGCAGGAAGGCGATTCGATGATGGGGCTGCGACATGGATGTCATTGTCCCATAATAGACCTCTTGCTAAACCATTCATAGGGTGTATCATATTTCCCATGAATGAAAATGCGACCTCACGAGTCAACCGATCCGACGGGCAGCGACGTCGACCAGACGGGCCCCACCCTGGAATCGTCGGCACCGTCTGCATCGGTCTCTTCGTGGTAAGCCTCGTACTGATGGCAGCCCTCAGCAATGGAGGCACCATCATCTCCCCGTTTGCCGACGACTCAGCGGACTTCTTCTCACAGCACGGTCTCGCGGCACGGCTGTCTGCATTGCTGCAGTTGGGGTCATCTGTGCCCCTGGGCATCTACGCCGCCACCATGTACGCCCGCCTCCAGCGGCTCGGCGTACGAGTGCCCGGACCCGTGATAGCTCTCGTCGGCGGCGCCAGCGCCTCATTGCTGCTGGCGATCTCGGCTGTTGTCACGTGGACAGCCGGCCAAGACGTCATCGCCGCAAATCCCGAGCTGACCCGCGCCTTGGGATTCCTCGCGTTCGGGACCGGCGGCTTCGCTCACCTGCTCGGCCTGGGGCTGCTCGTCGCCGGAATCGCAGTACCGAGTCTGATCCTGCGACTGCTGCCGGCTCCCCTGGCCTGGGCCGGTCTCGCGATCGCCGCGATCTGCGAACTCAGCATCCTCACCATGGCTCTCGAGCCGCTCATGGTCCTCATCCCGATCGGTCGCTTCACGGCCCTCGCCTGGATCGTGGCCACAGGCTTCCTCCTGCCCCGCACTCGCCAGCACACGAACACACCGAAGGAGAAGTCATGAACACCATCAACGACACCCTGACCACATGGGCCGACGCGGAACGACGCTGCGATGCGGCAACGACGGACGAGCTCCTGACCGAGGACTTCCTCGGCATCGGACCGGTGGGCTTCCAACTCCCGAAGGGTGCCTGGCTCCAGCGGCTCACTGACGCTCAGCTGCACTACGAGGAGCTCTCGCTCACCGACGTCAGCACCCGCGAGTACTCCGACTCAGCGCTCGCCGTTGCTCGGCTGAACACGCGCGGATCGGCCCGTGGCAATCCGCTGCCGACCACTCGGAGCACATTCCATCTGGTGCGCGTCAACGACGAGTGGCGCATTGCCGGAATCCAACACGGTTTCATCGCGGGCGCACCCGGCTCACCCGTCCCGGCGCCATAGACGCAGGGTCGACAACCGTCGACGCACAGAATCCGACACCGGCGAGATCTGCCTCGACTCACCCACCGGACCACGACCCTTGCCCCGCTGAGCTAGTGGTACTTATGCTGAGGTCACCATTAGTACCGTCGTTCGGGCATCATGCTCCTGAACATCGCCGGTGACGTCGAGGTCCGGGGGCACACGCCTGCTGGAGGTTGCCATGTCCACCGTGAGCTCGTCAGCATCATCCCCGACAAGTCCGACCCTGCCGCTGGCCACTCGCGCCGACAGCCTCGTCGGATCGGTCATCGATTCCTCGACCAGTCTGCTGGCCTCCTATACCCACGACATCGTGAAGTTCGGGATGGGTGCCCCAGCCCCGGATATGCTTCCCTCCAGCGAATTCGCCCGGATCGCGAAGAGCGTCTTCTCCCCGGAGAGCTTCACCTACGGCGAGACCCAGGGCGAGCCGGTCCTCATCGACGCTCTGCTGAAATACCTCGAGGACACGTCCCAGATCCCGGAGGAGCACTTCGGTCAGCGTGAGCGCCTCGTCATCACCTCGGGCGGCATGCAGGGCCTCGACCTGGGTTTCAAGCTCTTCGTCAGCCCGGGCGACCTCGTGTTCTGCGAATCGCCGACCTATACGAACGGTTCGGCCACGGCCATGAGCTATGAGGCCGAGGTCGTCGAGGTCCCCGTCGATCACGAAGGCATGCAGGTCGACGCGCTCGAGGGACTCGTCGCGCAGGCCGGTCGCTCACCTGCGGTGATCTACACGATCCCGACCTTCCAGAACCCGGCTGGAGTGACGATGTCGCTCGAGCGCCGCAAGGAACTCCTCGAGTTCGCCCACCGGCACAACTCCGTCATCCTCGAGGACAACCCGTACGGCACTCTGCGCTTCTCCGGGGAGTCGATCCCCACTCTCAGCCAGCTCAGCCCCAACGATCCGCTCATCTTCGGCGTCCGCACCTTCTCCAAATTCGTCGCACCGGGCCTGCGCATCGGCTGGATCGACGTCGACCCCGAGATCCGCGGGCTCGCCATCAATGCCAAGCAGACCATGGACACCTGCACGAGCGTCCCCACCCAGCACATGGTCGCCCAGTGGCTGAGCGAGGGCGGTGCGAACGACCACGTCGATCACCTGCGTGACGCCTACCTGGAACGCAAGAAGACCATGGCCACGGGCCTTGACCAGCTCTTCGGCGATGAGGTCAGGTCAACCGACCCCGACGGCGGATTCTTCTTGTGGGTGACCTTCGAAGACGATTCGATCAACACCGAGAACCTTCTGCCGGCGGCCCTGGACGAGGGGGTCGCCTATATCCCGGGGCCCGCATTCTCGCCTGCGGGAGCCTTCACGAACGCCCTGAGGCTATGCTTCGCCTCCAATGCCCCGGATCGGATCGACGAGGGCCTGCAGCGTCTGCGCTCCGCCGTCGACAAGCACCGGACGCCACATTCACGCGCCCACCACTAGGCAGTCGTGTGCAGCACGCCGAGGTCCGGCGTGCTATCGCTTGCCTTCGCCGAGGCGGCCGATCCATTCGATGAGCAGCGCAGTTTCGGCTGCCCCGAGGATCTCCGGGTGCGCGGCTGCGCGTTCGATGACCGAGTGCCCCAAGCGCTCTCGATAGTCGTCGGCCCGCGCTGTGCCGGTGATCGCCGCGAGCACTCCTTCGCGGACCCCCGCCGAAAGTTCGGGATCGTCCCTGCCCTGGATGATCAGTCGCAGAGTCACACCGATATTCGTCGCCAGAATATGGGCCGCGGCCTGCTCATGGTCGACGACGAGGCGGCCCTCAGCCTCTGCCCGAGAGGTCAGAGAGCGGAGGATCTCGCTGGGCTTCGACTGCGCCTCGGGTGAATACCCGGGTCGGACCTTGCCGTACATGAGCGTGTAGAAGCCGGGGTTCTCCAGACCGAATGCGACGTGGGCGTCCCAGCCCATCCGCAGGTCATGAATCGGATCACCGCTGGACTCCGACGAGGACTTCGCCGAGAGGTACATGTCGAAGCCGCGTTCGATGACGGCCTCGATGAGCCCCTGTTTGTTGCCGAAGAAGTGGTAGAGGGTGGGCATCTTCACGCCCGCGGCGTCACAGACCGCCCGCAGCGAGAAGTCCTCGCCGGGAGCCGCGGCGATGAGGTCCGCGGCCGCGTTGAGCAGCCGGGTCCGTGTATCGTGCGACACCGTCTCTGTCATATCGCTATACTATCGTGTATTGTCGCTATAGTCAGATGTACCACCGCTACATAAGGAGATGTCATGACCGAACGCACACTTCAGGGCAAGACTGTTCTCATCGCCGGAGGCGGCAAGAACCTCGGCGGACTCATCGCCAGGCAGGCTGCCGAGGCGGGAGCCGATATCGCTATCCACTACAATTCCGACTCCTCCCGTGCCGAGGCCGAACAGACCCTCGCCACGGTCGAAGCCAGCGGGGCGAAGGCGGTGCTCTTGACCGGGGACCTCACCAGGCCCGCCAACGTCGAGAAACTGTTCGCCGATGCCACCTCGGCGCTGGGGACGATCGACATTGCGATCAACACAACGGGGAAGGTGCTGCGCAAACCCATGGCGGAGACCACCGAGGACGAGTACGACGCGATGTTCGACATCAACTCCAAAGCAGCGTTCTTCTTCATCAAGGAGGCTGGGAAGCACATTGCCGACAACGGCAAGATCATCACGATCGTGACCGCGCTGCTCGCGGCGTTCACGGACGGCTACTCGACCTACGCCGGAGGGAAGAGCCCGGTCGAGCACTTCACCCGGGCCGCAGCGAAGGAAAATGCGGAGCGTGGAATCTCGGTCACGGCCATCGCTCCCGGCCCCATGGATACGCCCTTCTTCTATGGGCAGGAGACGCCCGAGCGGGTAGAGTTCCACAAATCGCAGGCGATGGGCAATCAGCTCACCCAGATCGAGGACATCGCTCCCATCGTGCGGTTCCTCGCGACCGAGGGCTGGTGGATCACAGGCCAGACGATCTTCGCCAACGGCGGGTACACCACCCGCTGAGCCGAGGTCCCGCGCCGCGGATCGCGCGCCCGAGCAGCACGCACGTCAATCGCACATCACAGAGTTCACCAGCAAGGAGAGCAACCATGTCAGATCTGCAGATCCCCGAACCGGTCGCCGGCTTCATCGACATCGTCAATGCCCACGACGATCAGGGTTTCCTCGACGCATTCACCGCCGACGCCACCGTCGACGACTGGGGACGCGAGTTCACCGGCCGCGACGCCATCAAAGCCTGGAGCGACAAGGAATTCATCGGCGCGACCGGCGTCCTCACGCCCGAAGAGGTCTCGGTCGACGGCGATGAGGTCACCGTCGTCGGCGACTGGCGCTCAACCCACGCGAACGGCCGGTCCTCGTTCACCTTCGCGATTGCCGGAGACAGGCTGAGCCGAATGACCATCCGCGAGGGCTGAGGCCTCGCCCGGCGCTGAGTCGCCGCCCGGCGCCGAGGCGAGGTTCGGCGCTGAGGCGGGGCTCGGCGCTAAATCGCCGCCTGGCGCTGAGGCGGGGCTCCCCAGGTCCGACCCCGGCGGCAGAGGACATAGACTGGAAGTCGAACGAGAGGACGGTCATGTCAGGTTTGGTTGCGGCTCACGGTCGGTTCGACTCGAAAATGGGTTCGCGCATGGTGGAGAGGCTCGTCCATCGTGGCCCTCATGGTTCGGGCCACAAGGAGCTGGATGAGGCGTGGCTGGGCAACCGCTACCTGTCGATCGTCGATCCGCAGGCCGGGGACCAGCCGTTGTCGGGCGGTGCGAATCGCGACATCTGGCTCGTCGGAGACGGAATGATCCACAATCATCGCCGCATCCGCGCCGAGTTGGGCGACGAGCGCTTCTACACCGACTCCGACCTCGAGGCTGCCATCGTCCTCTTCGAAGACCACGGGCCTGCCGCCTTCGAACGACTGTGGGGCCCATTCGCATTGGCCATCGCCGATACTCGCGGTCGGTTCGCTGTGGGCCGGGATGTGCTGGGCCTGTCGCCCCTGTACTGGGCGAAGGCTGGCGACTCGGTCCTCTTCGCCTCGGAGCTCAAGGCCTTCGACAAGAGCCTGCGCACACACGTCGAACCCTTCCCTCCCGGACATGTCTGGACCCCGGAACGAGGGCTCGAAGCCTTCCGGGAGTTCCCCGGTGCCTCACCCGTCCTCCTGCAGAGTCGCGCCCCGCACGAAGACCCACCGGAGTGGATCTTCGATGCCGTCCGCGAGACTCTGATCCGGGCCGTCGAACGGTCGGTGACCAGCCGGCAGTCGGTCGGTGTGCTGCTCTCCGGCGGGGTCGATTCATCCATCATCACGGCGATCGCCGCTCGCCACAGTGCCAACGCGGGCCGCAGGCTCAAGACTTTCGCCGTCGGACTGGCAGGCAGCGGCGATCTGCTCGCGGCCCGGTCGGTGGCCGAACACTGCGGCACCGATCACCGTGAGCTCGTCTACACGGCCGAGGATGCCATCGAAGTGGTGCCCGAGGTGATCGCCGGTCTCGAGTCCTTCGACCCGACTCTCGTCCACTCGGCAGTTCCCAACTACTTCGTCTCCCGGCTGGCGGCACGTCATGTCAAGATCGTGCTGGTCGGCGAGGGGGCCGATGAGCTCTTCGCCGGATACACACACTACGGTCGTCACGATGTGGGCGAAGAGCTGCATGCCGAGCTGCTCGAGACGCTCAAGGGCATGCACATCGGCGGACTGCAGCGGGTGGACCGGGTGGCCGGCGCTCTCGGCGTCGAACCCCGACTGCCGTTCCTGGACCTCGACATGGTGGAGTTGGCTATGGCGCTGGCACCGGAGTGGAAGCTCGTCACCGGAGACCGCCCGGCCAAGTGGCTGCTGCGCCGCGCCTTCGACGGCTGGCTGCCCGACGAGGTGCTGTGGCGACGGAAGGAGCAGTTCGGTGAAGGCACGGGAATGAACACCGTGCTGTGTGATCACTTCGAAGACACGGTGGCCCCTGAAGATTTCGACGCGGAGGCCGATGTGCTGCAGCCGCGGCTGCGCACCCTCGAGGAACTCGCCTATTACAGGATATTCGCTGCCTCGCTGCCGGGAGTCGATGCGCAGGCCACGGTCGGCAGATTCGTCGACGCCTGATCCTGCTGCCTACCGAATAGAATCCCCAGGTCCGCACATCACGGGCCTGGGGTTCTACTGATTCGGGCGGGGTTCAGCTGGCGATGAGCCCCTCGTCCTCGAGCCATTCCTCAGCGACGTCTTCGGGCATCTCGCCTTCCGTGTCGACTCGGCCGTTGAGCTCCATCACCACTTCATCGGTCAGCTTTTCCGAGATCGGGGCCATGATCTTCGCGATCTCCGGGTATTCGTCCAGAGTCTCCTGGCGCAGGGTCATCGCACCCTGGTACTGGACGAAGAAGTCCTTGTCATCTTCGAGCACCTTCATGTCGTTCGCTTTGACCCGGGCATCGGTGGAGAACACCTCGCCGAACTGGCACTTCTCGCCGACCTGCGGGTAGATGAGATTGAGGTCGAGTTCCACGACATCGGAGAATTCGAACCCATAGGCCTGTTCAAGACCGGGCAGACCGTCGTCGCGGTTGATGAACTCGCTGGCTGCGCACACCTTGCCCTGGTCCTCGTTGGCACCGATGAACTTGGCGGCATCAGACATCGTCTCCAGACCGTTCTTCTCCGCGAAGTCGCTCTTGACCGCGATCCGATAGGTGTTCTCGAACGGTGCCGGATCCAACCACGAGATGCCGTTCTTCGCATCGGCCTCGGACACGGCTTTGAACAGATCCTTTGGCGCGTCCTTGGTGGTGTGTCCCAAGATGTTCACCCAACCGGTGCCGGTGTAGTCCCAGTAGAAGTCGACCTCGTCGCTCTCCAGGGCCTCTCGCACAGTGGCGCTGCCGGAGATGCCGGTCTGGTCCTCGATGGATGCGCCGGCATCCTCGAGAGCCTTCGAGGTGATCTGCGACAATACGATCGATTCGGTGAATTCCTTCGATCCCGCGGTGAGCTCGGCTCCGTCGAGCAGTCCTGCGTTCGGGCTCTCGCCGCCTCCGTCCCCGCAGGCGCTGAGCAGCAGCGTGGCCGCGGCGGCCGTGCCGACCACGGTGCCCCACATCGATTTCCTGAACATGAAGTTCCCTCTCTACATTGTCTTCTCGGATAGCGCCACGGAGTGGGCGATTGACTGCGTCGGATTCCTCATAGGCCCTTGGGACGCAGGAAGTCCTCGGCGATGCCGGCGATGTAGTCGATGAGCAGCGCGAGCACCGCAGTCAGCGCCGCACCGACGATCTGGACGAGAACACGGTTGGTCGACAGACCGGCGACGATGATGTCACCCAGACCACCGGCGTTGATGTAGGTCACCAGCGTTGCGGTGCCGACGTTGATCACCAGTGCGGTGCGCACTCCGGCCAAGATGACCGGCACAGCCAGAGGCAGCTCGAGCCGACGCAGCACCTGCATCCGCGACAGGCCCATTCCCCGTCCGGCCTCCAGCACATTCCCATCGACCTGTTCGAGACCGACCATGGTGTTGAGCAGCACCGGGATGATCGCATAGAGCACCAGACCGACGATGGCCGCCTGGAACCCGAGGAACAGGAACGCCACCGCCAGCAGCACCAGGATGGCGATGGTGGGAACGGCCTGCAGAATGGTCAGCACGCCGATGATGAATGGGCGGATCCGACGGGTCAGCGGTCGGGTCAGCAGGATCCCCAGTGGCACAGCGATGATCAGCGTGACAATGGTGGACACAGCAGTGAGTACGACGTGCTCCTGCAGGGCCGCGGTGATCGCACCGACGTTGAGGGACCGCTGCTCGATCGAGTCGAGCTCCCTGCTCTGCACGTAGAGGAACAGGCCGAGGCAGACGAGTCCGAGGATCACGGGGATGGTGAGGTAGCCCATCCAGGTCCGGCGGTGGGATGCCGACGGGGTTTGGGTGACGACTCCGCCGTCGACGCTGTTCTCGGGTGTCCTGTTCTCAGCTGCCGAGGAACTCATGAGGATCCCTCCGCGGGGCCGGCCCCCGAAGAGCCGTCCTTCACGGGTGCAGCAGTTGCGGCGTCATCCGATGTGAACTCCGTGCGCGCCTCGGCGACGGCGGAGCTGCGCATCGTGCGGATCGCCTCGTTGATCTGGTCGATATCGACCACACCCTGATAGCGGCCGTGTTCGTCGACGACCACCGTGACGGCGTAGCGGGCGGCTACCAGTTCATTGAGCGCGTCGCTGAGAGTGGCTCGCGGTTCGATCACGGCCTGGGGCACGGAGCCGACCTGGTCGAGCCGCTCCCCCGCGCCGCGGCGAAGGTCGTCGGCTCCGGCCCACCGCACGGGCCGGCGCTCCTCGTCGAGAACGAGGACCGCGCTGTGCTTGGAGTTGGCGAGCAGTTCATGGGCCCGCTCATGAGTGTCCTCGTTGGTCACTGTCGGCCAGCTGCCCAATTCGATCTCGCCGACCCGTGAGAGGTTGAGCCGTTTCAGCGAGGCACCGGATCCGATGAAGTCTTTGACGAAGTCGTTCGCCGGAGCTGTGAGGATCCGTTCGGGTGTATCGTACTGGGCGATCCGGGAGCCTTCCTGCAGGATCGCGATCCGGTCCCCCATCTTGATCGCCTCGTCGATGTCGTGGGTGACGAACACGATCGTTTTGCGGACTTCGGACTGCAGACGCAGGAACTCGTTCTGCAGCCGGTCACGGGTGATCGGGTCGATCGCCCCGAAGGGCTCGTCCATGAGCATCACGGACGGGTCGGCGCCGAGTGCGCGGGCAACGCCGATGCGCTGCTGCTGACCGCCGGAGAGCTGCTTGGGGTATCGGTCGCGGTACTCGTCCGGGTCCATGTTCACCATCGACATGAGTTCGTCGACACGGGTGCGGACGCGTTCGGCACTCCAGCCGAGAAGCTTGGGGACGGTGGCGATGTTCTCGCCGATGGTCATATGGGGAAACAGGCCGACCTGTTGGATGACGTAGCCGATCTGCCGACGCAGATCGTCGGCGTTGGTCGTCGTCACGTCCTGATCCTTGAGGATGATGTGCCCCGACGAGGGTTCGATGATCCGGTTGATCATCTTCATCGTGGTGGTCTTGCCGCAGCCGGACGGGCCGACGAGAACGACGATCTCCCCTTCGTGGATGTCCATGGTGAGCGCGTCGACGGCATTGACCTTCTGTCCGGGGAAGCGCTTGGTCAGCCCTTCGAGACGGATCATGACACTGGAGTCGGTGCCGGAACCGGGCGTGGAATTCGTGGTCTGAGTCATCGGATACCTCGCGAAGTGGTGAGTCTCTGAACTGCGTAGAAGATGAGGTCGAACAGAACCGCCAGGATCATCACACCGACTGCTCCGCACAGCACCAGATTGACAGCGACCGGTGTGCCGACTCGGGCCAGACCGGTGAAGATCAGCTCGCCGTAGCCGGGACCGTTGACGATCGCGCCGATGGCGGCGATGCCGAGCAGGACCAGCGTCGCCACTCTCACGCCGGTGATGATGACCGGCCAGGCCAGTGGCAGTTCGATGCGCATCAGGCGCTGGCGGCGATTGAGCCCCATGCCTTTGGCCGATTCGATGATCGCCGGGTCGACTCCTCGCAGGCCGGTGATGGTGTTGCGCACCACCGGCAGCAGCCCGTAGAGGACGAGCGCCAGAAGGACAGGACGCCAGCCCAGACCGAGGGGACTGAGCAGCAGGATGAAGAGCGCGAACGACGGGATGGTGAGGAAGGAACCGGTCAGAGCCAGGGCCAGATCGCGGGCGCGCTCGTTCCGATAGGTCAGCACACCGATGGCCACGCCGAGGACGGTGGCGATGATCACCGCAGCGCCGACGACGATCGCGTGGGCGAGCCCGAGCTCGAGCATGTCATCGGCACGTTTGACGAGAAATTCGAAGAACCCCATAGGTCTACCTTCCTCATCGACGACACGGACAGCCGGGCACACGGCACTGCATGACAGTGTAGTTCACGAACTTCCCAGCCGAGCCCAACGCATTGTCCAGGCTTGTCGCAGCCCCGACCAGACTCCGGTCAGTAGATCAAGCGCACCGCCGTCTCACGCAGATAGCGATCCACCAGCAGGTACGCGTCTCGTGTGAGCGCCCGCCACAGCAGCAGGGCCAGCTGCGGGTCAGCGGCCTCGAGATCCTCGATCGCCTCGGGGGTGAGCACCATGAGCTCGACGGAGCCGACGGCCTTCTCCGTGGTCTCCTGGCGGTCGTCGCTGCCCAGGGCCAGTTCGCCGAAGGTCATTCCGGCGCTCAAGGTGTTCAGCCGCACCCGGTCGCCCTGCGGGTCAGACGCGATCGTGTTGACCTGACCGGAGACGATGAAGTGGACTCCGCCGAATCGCTGTCCGACGCGGCGGATGATGTCGCCGTCCTCGTGGTTCCGGGGTTCCATATAACCGACCAGCCGGGTTCGCTGCCACTCGTCCAACGGTGAAAGCGCGGGACTGTCCGGGACCACAACGCGGTCCGGCTCGCCGATGTCCGCTCCCAGGGCCACGAGAAGCCGATTCTCGCAGTATTCGACCGCTCCGCCTCTGCTGAGGAAGATCGGGACTCCGGGGTCGGCAGACAGTCGCGTATCGTCGAGGAGGCCCTTGCCTTCGATGAGAATCATCTGTCGGCTGTTCGCGGCCAGTCGCCTCTCGAGGTCGTCGAGCATCTGCACGGCCAGGCTGCTGACTTCGTTGACCTGCTGCATGTCCAGCACCACGAGTGTCACCTCCTCGTCCAGATCGCTGACGGCGCGGACCAACGATTCCGTGCCGGCGAAGGCCAGGTCGCCGGTGACCTCGATGATGCGGCATCTCCCGTTGAAGCGCTCGATCACTTCGGCCTGCTCCTCGGTGCGACGGATCCGCGAAGGCAGCTGGGTGATTCCCACTCCGGTCTTCACCGTCGAGTTGCCGCCGGTCGCGGCGCGGACGAAATGCATCTCCATATCGGAGGAGAGCCGGCGGCACGTCTCGACTCCACGCACGCTGCTGCCATGGGCATCCAGCGGCGGTGAGAACACGGCCAGCCCGGCCTGTCCCGGCAGAACGGCGAGGGTGCCGCCGCCGACGCCCGATTTGGCCGGCATGCCTACGCTGCTGACCCAGGAACCGGCATCGTCGTACATGCCCGAGGTCATCATCACCGACAGCACCCGCTCGACCTGTTCGATCTCGAGTGCGGTCTCACCGGTGCGCGGGTTGGTGCCGGCGTTGGCGAGGGTCCCCGCCATCATCGCCAGGTCCCGGCACGTGACCTGCGCCGAACATTGACGCAGATAGTTCTCCAGCGCCCGAGTCGGATCGTCGTCGATGACCCCGAACGAGCTCAGCAGGTAGGCCAGCGAGTGGTTGCGGTCGCTGTTGCGCATCTCGACGTCGAAGACAGCTTTGCTTCCGGCCAGTCGTCGACCGGCACATTTGGAGTAGAAGTCCATGATGCGCCGTGGAGCGGTCTTCCCTCCGCTGCCTTTGATCATCGACACGACCGCCAGTGCTCCCGCGTTGATCATCGCGTTGGCGGGCCGTCCCGTGCCCGGCGCCAGCGAGATCTCGTTGAAAGGGTCCCCCGAGGGTTCGACGTCGACCTTCTCGTCGACTGCCTCGATTCCGTGGTCGGCCATCGCCAGACCGTAGCTGAAGGGTTTGGAGATCGATTGGATCGAGAAGCGCTTGTCCGAGGCGCCGACCGAATACACGTACCCGTCGACGGTGGCCAGGCAGATTCCGAAGTCCTGCGGGTCCGGTGCACTGCCTGATGGATGGATCGGGTAGGGCGTGCCCATGGTCTCGCCGCTGACGTCAGCGAGCAGCTGCTCAAGGTAGCTCTGGATCGGGGATTCCATGGACTCAACTCTAAGTCAGCGCGCAACCGGTCCACCTGATGAACACTGTCTGGCATCATGCCCTCTGTGGCAGAATGACCGCAGACGCCTCAGGTGTCACGGCGGTGGGGCTCGCCGTTCCCAACCTCGGTTCTCCGACAACAGTCCCTACCTCGACCGGCGTCAGCATGCCCAGAAGGTAGGAGTGACCATGACCAGTGCCCCCGACACAATGCCCGCGCGCCCGGAGTCGCCAGCGCACGCCTCCATCATCGTCGGCGTCGTCCCCGATCAGCCCGCGGAGGTGCTGTCCACCGCTGCCGTCTACGCGAAGAGATTCGGTGCCGAGCTCCTCTGCGCCCACGTCGATGAATCCCGGTACACCGTCAGTGCCGGTTCCGACGGGACGGCCGTGTCGATGCCCATCGATCCCGACACCACCGCCGAGGCGAGCGCCGAGTTCGATCCCGAACTGCGGACCCGTATCGCCTCCGCGCTGGAGAGCTCCGACGTCGAATGGTCGGTCCGTGCATTGGCTGGTGCGCCCGCACGGGAGCTGACCGACCTCGCCGAGGCGCTTGATGCACAGATGATCGTCGTCGGAGTCCGTCGGGCGGGGATCAGAGGCTCCCTCCACGAGTTCTTCAACGGTTCGGTCGCCATCCAACTGGCCCGCCAACAGCATCGACCGTTGGTCGTCGTTCCCCTGCGAGCAGAGTCGCCGGAGATCGGGGACGGGAAGTGAGCCGCCCCGTTCACCTGCGCCTGCCC
Source organism: Brevibacterium marinum (assembly GCF_011927955.1). NCBI lineage: Bacteria > Bacillati > Actinomycetota > Actinomycetes > Micrococcales > Brevibacteriaceae > Brevibacterium > Brevibacterium marinum. The sequence goes on from NZ_JAATJN010000001.1 coordinate 4,199,244, forward strand.
TATCTGGGATTGGCCCTCCTCGGCGGCACCTTCGGCACTGCCGTGCGCGAAGGTCTGACACTCACGTTCACGTCGACAGGCGACATCCCCTACGCGATCTTCGCCGTCAACGTCCTCGGTGCGTTCCTGCTCGGCCTGCTTCTCGACTCACTGGCACGCATGGGCCCCGACGAGGGTCGCAGGCGCAGGATGCGGATCATGGTCGGGACCGGGTTCATGGGCGGGTTCACTACCTACAGTGCACTGGCTGCGGATACGGCGGGCCTCCTCGGGGGAGGGCGTGTCGGTGTCGGGATCGCCTATGGCCTGGGTACAGTTCTCGTCGGCGGTCTCGCCACGTGGGCGGGCATCGCCACGGCGACTGTACTGCATGGCAGATCCCGCGCGGTGGCGAGGCGACGAACGTTGGATGCACCCCGGAGTGGTGATTCGCGATGACTCCACTGGTCTTCATAGCCCTGGCACTGGCCGGGGGCATCGGGGCCTCGGCAAGAATGCTGCTCGACGGGCTCATCAAATCGCGTGTAAGCGGCGCCGTGCCGTGGGGGACGATCACCATCAACGTCAGCGGCTCACTCGTGCTCGGCCTGCTCACCGGGTTGGCGAGCGCTCAGCTCCTGCCCGAGGCGTGGCAGCTGATCGTCGGCACGGGGTTTCTCGGCGGCTATACGACGTTCTCGACCGCGAGCTTCGAGACCATCCGCCTCATCCAGGAGCGGAGATGGGCCGCCGGCCTCGTCAGCGCCCTGGGCACGCTCGTCCTCGCGACCGCGGCAGCCGGGCTGGGGCTGTGGGCCGGCGGGCTGACGTGACAGGTGCGGGCAGAGCTGCCCCTCCACCCGCACCGGCACCTATTACCGGTTCCCGACCGACCTACTTGTAGGCGCGGTGGTACTGCGCCGGCTTGTAGTCGATCTGATGCCGCAGAGCATCCGCTGCCCGGATCGGGAAGTTCGGATCGCGCAGCGACTCACGACCCAAGAGAACGACATCCGCCTGTTCGGTCGCGAGGATGTGCTCGGCCTGGAAGGGCTCAGTCAAGAGTCCGACGGCGGCGGTCGGGATTCTCGCCTGCTTGCGGATTCCTTCGGCGAAGGTCGTCTGGTAACCGGGGCCAACGGGGATTGTGGCCATGACGTTGCCGCCGGTGGAGACATCGACGAGGTCGACACTGTGGTCCTTCAGCCACGCGGACAACTGTGCCGTGTCATCGAGACTCAGTCCGCCCTCGGTCCAATCCGTGGCGGACAGGCGCACGAGCACGGGAACGTCCTCACCCACCTCGGCGCGGGTGGCATCGACGACCTCGAGGAGGAAACGGGCACGGTTCTCCGGGGATCCGCCGTAGGAGTCGGTGCGAGTGTTGGACAGCGGGGAGAGGAATTCGTGGAGCAGGTAGCCGTGGGCTCCGTGGATCTCGACGAAGTCGAAGCCGGCTTCCATCGACCTGCGGGCCGAGGCGGCGAACGCCGATACGATCTCGCCGATCTCTGCTTCGCTCAGTTCGCGCGGGGCTTCCAAACCGGGGAAGGCCTCCGCCGAGGGGGCCGATGTCTGCCAGCCGCCCTCGCTCTCGGGCAGGCTGCCCTCGAAGTCAGTACCCCACTCGGGGTAGGTCGAGGCCTTGCGGCCGGCGTGGGCGAGCTGGATTCCCGCGGCCGCGCCCTGGGAGTGCATGAAGTCGACGACCGGGATCAGCGCGTCGCGCTGTTCATCGTTCCACAGGCCCAGGTCCTTCTCGGAGATCCGTGCTTCTGGGGTGACGCCGGTGGCTTCGACGATGACTGCACCGGCACCGCCGCGGGCCAGGGACCCGTAGTGGACGAGGTGCCACGGCGCGGCCATGCCGTCGAGGCTCTCGACGGAGTACTGGCACATCGGCGGGACCCAGGATCGGTTGCGGAAGGTCAGGCCACGCAGGGTGAGCGGTTCGAACAGCAGATGGGACATGCGACCCCTTGATCGTCAGTGGGTTCGAGCCACGGGAGTGGGACTCGAGATGAAGTACGAGATTCTTCGTAGTTCGATGTTTACCGTACTACCAGCAAGGCCGTACAATCAAAGGACGGCGAATCAGTGTGACGAATGCGACGAGGAGGTGGCCCTTGCGGACCCTTGAGCATCCCGCGCGGGATGAGATGCGGCTCGACACCGTGCTCGCGGCACTGGCCGATCCCATCCGCAGGCACATCGCCTGCCGCCTGAACGCGAATCATCACGACCATGCCTGCGTGACATTCGAGTTGCCGGTGTCGAAGTCGACCGCGACCTATCACTTCAGGACCCTGCGTGAGGCCGGCGTGATCCGCCAGGAGTACCAGGGCACCTCGATCATGAACTCGCTGCGCAAGGACGACCTCGACGCCCGCTTCCCGGGGCTGCTCGACGCCGTGTTCACGGCCCAGGACATCGAGGGCGGGGCTGCGGTCGTCTCGGTCTGAGCTGGAGAACAGTGGTTTACGAGCCTGAGACGCGAAACAGCGGCACAAGCGCGACTCTCGGCTACCGAGCGCTGTAACCTCCGTCTACGTGCAGCACCGTCCCAGTCGTTCCGCTGGACTGGCTCGAGAGTAGGAAGACTGCTGCGTTGGCGATCTCTGCCGGATCGTTGAGTCGTCCCGCAGGAGTTCGGGACGTCCATTCGCTGTAGGTTTCAGGAGACTCGGCCTGGAGATTGTCCAGAATCGGTGTAGCTGTGTATCCGGGCGCGATGGCGTTCACTCGGACACCGGACCTCGCCCATTCCACCCCAAGCAGCTTGGCCATATGAGCCACAGCTGCTTTGGTCGTCCCATAGGCGACGTGGGCCTCAGGGGACACCACTTTGAACCCAGCAATCGACGAGGTGACTACGATAGCCCCTGCGCCTTTGTCGATCATCCGTCTCCCGAAATCACGACAGCACCAGAAGACACCGTTGAGGTTGATGTCAACGGTCTTCAGCCACAGGTCATCCGAGTAGTCGACTGCAGCGCTGCTGGGGGCGATACCGGCGTTGGCCATGAGTCCGTAGACCGGCCACCCGTCATTTTCCAGTTGCTGGGCGCAGGACGCTACGGCCTCAGGTTTGGTGACGTCCAATGGTTCGAAGCGAAGTGTGCCCCCGGTCGCTGCTGCAACTTCTTTCACCGCATCGTGACCGGCCTCTTCGTCGCTGTCGGTGATGACGACACGTCCACCGGCTTGTGCCAATGCTGTGGCGGTTGCCTTTCCGATCCCGCCGGCGCCTCCGGTGATGAGAAAGACGTCTCCGTGGAAATGATTCATCTGTCTTCCTTTCTCAGGTTCGGTTGACGCGAGTTGAGCAGTTTCATGAGCTCGAGATCGCGGTCGGCGACCGCATCGTCCCACGAGCTGAGCGGGACTTCGCGTCGCCGTGCCGCCTCCACCTCATCGATCATGGCCTCGGTCCACGCCTCGCTGGGTCCGCGACCGGAGGCCATGCGCTGATATGCGTCTCCCATGCGTTTCGCGTGTGCACGGATCCCTCCGCGGACGTTGAGATCGCTGGTGGCAAATGGGCCGAGTACTGCCCATCTCAACCCCAGCCCGTCTCTGACCAAGGTGTCGAGTCCATCCGGATCAACTGTTCCTTCACTGACCAAGGCATAGGCTTCGCGCAGAACCGCGCCTTGAAGTCTGTTGAAGACAAACCCCTCGATCTCTTGTCGGATGCGCACCGGAGTCAGATCGGCTTTCGCGTAGATCGATTCCGCCCTCGACAGCACTTCCTCTGAGGTCGCCGGATTGCCGACGATTTCGATGATGCGCAGCAGGTACGGAGGATTGCCCGGATGGGCGATGAGCGCTCTTTCAGCTGACGTCTCAGGCACAAACCGGCTCGTGGGAATCGACGAGGACGAACTTGCCAGGATCGTGTGTGGTGAGGTCGCGGCGGTCAGGTCAGCGAAGATCTGCCTCTTCTGGACAACGTCTTCTGGCCCTGATTCCTGCACGAGAAGGGCCTCATTCACCGCCTCGGCGACTGTCGGCACGTAGTCGATGAGTCGACTGATCCGTTCGTGATCTGATCGCAGCAGTCCATACTGAGCCAGCTGAGATGCCCGGTTGCTGATAGTCTCCTGTGATCGAGCAGCGGCGCTCAGGTCAGGGTCATAGACCCGTACGCGGTATCCGGCATCGGCGAAGAGCAGCGCAAACGCACTGCCTATCGACCCGGCGCCGATGATACCGATGCGGCTCAACTGTCCCACCAGTTCAGATCTCCGCGGACTCCGCCCAGCAGGATCTCCTCCATGATGGGAACCGGAAGCGGACGTGGGTTGTTGGCGATCAGTCGAGTGGATGCCGCCGCTGCTTCGGCAACTGCGGGAACGTCGCGTTCGGTCATGCCCAGCTGGTTCAGATCATTCGGAGCTCCGATGGTGACGACCAGGGTCTCCACCTTCTCGACTGCGGCACGAGCGTCCGTCTCCTCGTTTCCGGTTGCCTGGACTCCCAGTAGCTTCCCCAATCGAGCAAATTCGGGGATCCGGGCAGGAAGGTTGTAGCGCATCACGTACGGCAGGAGCGCGCCGACTCCATATCCGTGCGAAGTACCCGTCAGCGCACCGATCGGTGACTGTAGGGCATGGCACCCGGCAGTTCCTGCAGTGTTGATCGCCAGTCCGGCACAATAGGCCGCCAGCATCACATCGGTTCGTGCTTCCAAACTGCCAAGGTTCTCCGCCAGAGCCGGGATACCTCGCCCAATGAGCTCCAGCCCCTTTTCTGCCCACACGTCGGTCAGGACGTTCTTGCCGACGTAGAGGTGGTCTTTCATGTCCTGAGACGACGGATTCTTCGCTGTTGCGGTATACGCCTCAATCAGATGCGACAGGGCGTCCACAGCAGTAGCCGCGGTCAGCGCACTGGGTGCCGTCAGGGTGAGTTCAGGGTCGATCACTGTCGCCACGGCTTCCATGAACGCACTGGCGGCTCCGACCTTCACCCCTTTGTCTTCATCGTTGACCACTGCGATGCAGGTGGATTCGGCACCGGTGCCTCCAGTCGTCGGCACGGTGATGACTGGCAGACCGGGCCCGGCAACACGGTTTTCCCCGAAGATTTCACGAACGTCTGCAGGAGAATTGATCAAAATGCCCATCACCTTGGCGAAGTCCATGCAGCTGCCCCCGCCCAGGCCGATCAAGACGTCGATATCTTCACCGGCGAGTGCGTCCACTGCAGTTTGGATGTCCGTTCGGGGAAGGTCGGGACGAACATCACCGTAGGCAATGACTCTCATCCCTGCACTTTCCAACCCTGCTTGCAGGTCGAGGCAGGCTTGCTCTGAGAGCATTCGCCTGTCGGTGCAGATCAAAGCGGTGGTTCCCAAACGTCTGGCCAGAGTCGGAAGCTCACGCCTCTGTCCTGGACCGAAGATCACGGTCGCCGGTTGCCGCAGCAGTCCCAATCCCAATGAGTTCTCGTTGCGTGCTTCCATCAGATGACCACCGATTCGTCCATTGAAGTCGCCAGGCGTTCAGCATCTGGCTGATGCCCGGAGAGAAAGCTAGCATAGTTGTCTTTCTCGGCTTGCCGGCACCATTCTTGGTACACCTGTCCCCCTCCCAAGTAGACCTGATATTCAAGAGACTTTCCGGGGATGTTGCCGCCGATGAACCAGGCTCCCGCTTTGGGTCCTTCGACCGACATCACCGTTGCTTCTGCGCCACGGACGGTTTCGTCGTTCCAGGTCTCCTCGGCCGTCCTGCTGGATTCGAATACCTCAATGCCCTGTTCGGTGAGGAACTTCAGGAACCGCTGCATCCACTGCGCTCCGAGTTGAATCGGCACGACAAGGTTCGAATACGGTGTCTGTGGGCCAAGCGACATGAGGAAATTGGGGTACCCGTGAACTGAGAGCCCAAGGTTCGTCCGCAGCCCCTGCTCGGACCATTTGTCTCTGAGGACGACCCCGTCCCGGCCGATGATGTCAATGTTGGTGAGAGTTCCTGTCATCGCGTCGAACCCTGTCGCGAAAACAATGGCGTCCAGTGGGTACTCGGTGTCTCCCAGTACTATTCCGGCCTCGGTGATGCGGGTGATTGCGGTGGACTTTGCATCCAGCAAATGAACATTCTGTCTGTTGAATGTCTCGTAATAGCCGTGGCCAGTGGGCACGCGTTTGCCGTTGAAAGAATAGCTCTTCGGACACAGCAGCTCAGCGGTGTCCGAGTCGTCTACGATTTCACGGATCTTGGATCGGATGAACTCCGAGGCCAAATCGCTGGCCTCGGCGTCACTGGCCAGGTCGGTGAAGCATTCATTGGCGAAGTGAAAACCGCCTTCTTTCCACTTGCTCTCGAAGATCTGGCGTCGTTCCTCGGCCGAAACCTCGGTGGCGGAGGCATTTGGGTACTCCATGTCCACTCCGAACGGGTGGAGCGCCGATCGGTCGAAGATCTCATCATAGTGATCTCTCACGTATTGCATCCACTCCTGATCGACCTTGTCGTTGTTGCTTTCGACGACATAGTTGGGAGTGCGCTGGAAGACGAAGAGTTCTTCTGCCTGCTTGGCCAACTCTGGAATGATCTGGATGCCCGAAGCGCCGACTCCGATCACGCCGACGCGTTTTCCGGTGAAGTCGACTCCGTCGTTCGGCCATGCGGCCGTGTGATATTTGGCTCCGGCGAATGCTTCGATGCCGTCGATGGTGGGGAAGACCGCCTGGCTCAGTGCCCCCATCGCGCTGATGAGATAACGTGCTCGCTTGGTCGTCCCATCAGCGAAGGTGACTTCCCACAGGGCGTCTTCAGCGTGCCATCGAGCTGTCTCTACCCTGGAGTTGAGTTGAATGTCGCGACGAAGGTCGAGCCGGTCTGCAATGAAGTTCAAATAGTCTGAGACTTCTGCACCGTCTGGGTAGCGCTGGCTCCACGTCCATTCGTCTCGGACTTCCTTGCTGAAGGAGAACGAGTAGTAGTGGAACTCGCTGTCTGTGCGGACTCCTGGGTAGCGGTTGATCCACCAGGTGCCGCCCACGCCGTCCGTCGCTTCCACCACCCGGGTGTCGAGTCCGATTTCGCGAAGGTGATGCAGAATCGCCAGGCCGGAGAAGCCTGCACCGATGACGATCGCGTCATGGTCCATTTGAGTAGTTTTGATCATCGTCTGTTCCTAAAAATGCCGTCATGGAAAATGAGGGTCAGGAAGAGCTTGACGCCGAGTCAGCGGCACCAGTCCGCGATTTCCGCAATCGCCTGATCTGCGGCTGCGAGGTTTCCGGCCTGCATCGGAAACACGTGTTGCTGCCCGTGCACGATCGAGAGAGTGACCTCGGCTCCATGTGCTTCAGCCTGAGCTGCCAGGCGGGTGCTGTCTGCATAAAGTGACTCGGTGTCACTCGCACAGATGTAGAGCCTGGGGAATCCGGTGAAATCCGCGTAGAGAGGATTGACGAGCGGGTCGCGCGGGTCTGCTCCTCCGCAAAGATACCGGTCAATGTTGCCCTGCAGCCCCTCTCGGGTGATGAGGAAGTCAGTGTCAGCATTCGTTTCGATGGTTTCTCCGGTATTCTCCATGTCCAGCCACGGGGACATCGTCACCACCTGTTCGGGCAGCTCTCGGCCACCTTCGCGCAGTTTCAGCACACTGCTGATTGCGATGCTTGCACCAGCACTGTCACCTACGGGAATGATGTTCTTGGTTGCGACGCCTTGTTCGTTCAAAGCATCAATCACCGATACTGCGTCGTCGATCTGAGCAGGGAACGGGTGCTCTGGCGCGAGGCGGAAGTCGGCCACGAAACAAGTGACGCCGGTCTTCTTTGCGAGGTGGCCAGCCAACTTGCGGTGACTATTGGACGACCCCAAGGCGAACCCTCCACCGTGCAGCTCCAACAGCACTCTCGACCGGTCAGCATCATCGGGAAGAACCCAGATTCCAGGCACCCCGCCTTCCGTGCTCTCGCGGTATCGAACATTGGACGGTTCCGAAGTGACACGTTGCCAATCCTCGAAAACCCAGCGCATCAACCCCAGCGACATCTCAGGATGGGCTGCAAATTCCTGATCCCATTGCGAATAGATGACGCTCAGCGGATCTGATGGTTGCGCGGTAGGCATGTAGACCTCCTTGTCAGAATTTAATGACGACCTCATAAGAGGCACAGAAGTAAGTCTTCACGCACATTTGGTTATTGTGAACGTCGTTCTCAGCTTGAAACAGTCAAGTCTCAAGTTGAGACAGGTGGATTCGACGCGGATCGACCCTCCACGATCGACATGCGCAGGACCGCCCCGGGAGTGGAACGGCAAATTTCGCGTCCAAGCCGCAGAGTCAGCATTGAACGTCTCATGCATCGCCTGACCGGCGTTGTCTCATGCAGCACCTTTATTGCACCAGTTTGTACTGTTTGATCTTGCGATAGATCGTTGCGCGTGAGACCCCGAGGATTGCAGCAGCCTGCGAACGATTTCCCTGCGCCTGCTGCAGCGCCTGGAGAAGCGCATGCCGTTCTGCCCGTTCGATCATCGTTGCTCCGATGGGTGCCGAACGAATGGCTGCGGGGAGAGCGTCGACGTCGATGTCTGCCCCCGGTGTGTTGCGACTAGCGGTCGCAGCAACGTGATGGAGTTCGCGCAGATTTCCGGGCCAGTGGTACTCGGTGACCGCGTTCTGTGCCGGTGCGCTCAGCCTCGACGCACGACCGCTCTTTCCGGCGAGTGATTCCCACAATTGGAGTATTCGATCAGGCTGTTCGCGAAGAGCGGGAAGCACAACCGTCGGAGCTACTGTGGCGTGAAGCGATTGGCCTGATTCGGCGCCGTAGTCGGTAGTCGTCGTCAGGGCCATGTATGGGTTGTCCGCTGAGGTGAAAAGAGCTCGCAGCTCGATACGCTCACGCTCTGTGAGGCACTCGGCTCCTCGTACGACCAGACTATGCCCGGAGTCCAAATCCTCGGCGATTCGTCTCAGCATCGACTGCCAACCGTCGACCTTGGCGCGGACGGCGTCAACCTCTTTGAGGGGGTGGCTCGAGGCCACCTGGCGCATCGCCATTGCTGCCAGTGTCGCTTTCCCGGTTCCGGACTCTCCGACGATCATCACAGCATGGTGGCTCTGCAACGTCAGGGATATACTTTCCAATTGCTCTTGCCATAGCGAGTCGCGCACGACCGGCATATCCCCGGTCTCCCCCTGCAGCGCACGGGTGGAGGTGGCGTCACCAAGAAGACGCAAAGAGTGACGTCCATCTCCGTCGCGTGTAAACTCCACATCCACCCCCTCCACTGACACACCTCCGAAAACAGAGGACATCTGGGGGTCGGCACCATCGTTACTGCGGTCTTCAGCTGTCTCAGCGGCCGTGACACGTTCGCGGACGGGAGACTTCAGAGGGCCAGCAGTCGTGTTCAGCGTGCTGGGAAGGTCGGCTTGCAAACCGTCCGGCAGGAGTTCGTCATCGTCGGCAGTTCGAAGTATCCGCAGCTGCATCTGTGCCACTAGACCTCGCAGCAACGGCAGCAGCAGATTCGAATGTGCTCCGTCATCGCCGGAGAGCACGATAGCACCGAGCACTTGCCCAGACTCCGGGTGAAAGACCGGTTCTCCCATACACAACGCATTGGTGTAGAAGTCAGCGTAGTGTTCGGGGCCGCTGACCTGAACCCCCTTCCCGGAGACGATGGCTGTGCCTAGCCCGTTGGTGCCGACCGCCTGTTCGGACAGATCGGCACCACGTTCGGTGTTGACTGTTCTCAGATGGGCCTGAGCAAACCGATCACTCGACCAGGTCTCCACCACTCGGCCGGCGGCATCGGACAAGAGGATTCCCTGGCCTGACCCGACAAGCTCACCGGCAAATGTGTGAATCTGATCTCGACAGAGCTCGAAGAGAGAGTTGTCGATCTCCTCGTCATCGGCATGAGGAACTCGAACGACTGCATCGGGTGCACCGAAAAGCAGATGAGACCGCTCCCAGGAATGGAGCAGAAACGGCGCGCGTTCGCCGCGACTGTTCATCACGGCGAGGACTGCTTCTTTCGCTTCTCGAAGTTCGTCGGCGTCCATCGGCTCCACTCTCATTGCTGCTCACCTTCGTCGGTGTGCAAATGTGTACCTTGGATTTTTCCAAAGGCGTGCAACTCTGTCGACCCCGCCCCGCTGCCTCTGCCTCTTCGGACGCGCACTCCGGACAGAAGTCAGCACTCTCGATTCATCGACTATTGAGCGAGGTACCCACCGTCGATCACCAGTTCGGATCCGGTCATGAAGGATGACTCGTCACCTGCCAGAAAAATTGCCCCTGCAGCTATCTCGTCTGGAGTGCCAGACCGCCCCATCGGCGTCTGCCCCACCACATACTCGTTCACTGCCGCATCTTGAGCTTCCGTGAGGGGCGTGTCGATGAACCCTGGGATCAGCGAATTCACCCTGATGGAATCGTCGGCATATGTGATCGCGGCATTCTTGGTCATCATGCGCAAAGCACCTTTGGTCGCATGATAAGCATGCGCACCCCCTACCGCTGCCACTCCCCAAATGGACACCACATTGATGATCGCGCCTCCTCCCCTGGTCCGCATGTGAGGAATCGCTTTGCGCATTCCCAACCATGGCCCGGTCTGATTGGCGGCAACGATCTGGGCCCATGCCTCTGTGGTCAACTCTTCGAGCGGATCGTACGCAATCTGTCCTGCATTGTTGACGAGGATGTCGACGCCGCCGAACGTTGAGATCGCGCTGTCGAAGATGTGCGTCCAATCTGCTTCTTCGCAGACGTTACCGGGCAGGTGCAGATAGGCATCGCGGGTGAAGCGTTCACCCGAGTCGTTTGCGTGCTGCTCGTTGTCGAACGATCGCCCCACCGAGACAACCTTGGCACCCTCTGCCAGAAATCGCGTGGCAATTGCCAGACCGATGCCGCGAGTAGCACCTGTCACTACGGCCACTTTGTCTTCCAAACGTCCCATCGAACCTCCTTGTTCAAGATTGTTGTCCACGCGGCTGTGCTCCAGTCAGAACAGTGGAAGCGGCCGCCGATGTCTTCACTCCAGACTTTCGCACAGCTGCACGACACCGCGGCGTCTCAATTTGAGAGTCTCAATTTGAGATCGTCGGCACGGCTGCAATTCGCGCAGACTGAATGCAGAAGCGAAACAGATTTCACTTGAGATAGGGAGCGACGATGAATCGAATGGACAGCAAAGTGACAGTCATCACCGGCGGCGCGGCTGGGATGGGTCGTATCCAATCTGAACTTTATGCGCGTGAGGGTGCCAGAGTCGCCGTCATCGACATTGACGAAAACAGTGGAGCGGAGACAATCGCGGCCATCGAGGCTGACGGTGGCACAGCAGCCTTCTGGAACGTGGATATTTCCGACGAGTCTCAGGTGCGCGGCTCAGTCGACGAAATTGTCCAGCAGTTCGGAAGAGTCGATGTCTTGATCAACAATGCCGGTGTGACCGGAGTGGATAAACCTACTCACGAAGTTTCGGAGCAGGAGCTTGATGCCGTATTGGGCGTTGACGTCAAGGGACTGTTCTTCATGACCAAGCACGTCGTCCCTCATCTCAAAGACGCAGGTGGAGGCGCGATCGTGAACTTCGCGTCAATCTACGGTTTAGTGGGATCGCAGGAACTGACGCCCTACCACGCCGCCAAGGGAGCGGTCGTCGCTATGACCAAACAGGACGCAGTCACCTACGGACAGGACAACATTCGGGTGAATGCCGTAGCTCCCGGAACGATCCTGACCCCGCTGGTGAAAGAGCTCGGGTCCCGCGGACCGGGCGGGCTCGATGCCTACAAGGAGCTGATGGGCGCCAAACATCCCATCGGCAGGTTGGGCCAGCCTGAAGACGTCGCCCACGCGACACTGTTCCTCGCCTCCGACGAATCGGCCTTCATCACCGGCACAGTGCTGCCCGTAGATGGCGGTTACACAGCCCAGTAAGACCTGGCCCCTACTCCCCCGCAGCCATGGCATCAATGGCTGCCGGGTCGGACGAGCGCAGGAACTCTTCGATCCGAGCCGCCTCCTCACCTTCGCCGATCGCACCGGCGGCACGCCCGAGGGCATTGAGCGCGCGGAGGAACCCGCGGTTGATCTCGTGCTTCCACGGGATCGGCCCGGAGCCGCGCCAGCCGGCGGCGCGCAGGGCATCGAGTCCGCGGTGGTAGCCGACTCGAGCGTAGGCATAGGAGTCGACGAGGCGGCCTTCGCTGTGGGCTTCATCGGCCAGGATCGCCCAGGCCAGGGACGAGGCCGGCAGACCGGCGACGATGTCGATGGGCTCTTCGCCTGCGTCGAGGCGCTTCTTGGCTTCGACATCGGCGTGGTCGTCGGGCAGGTAGGTCGGCTGTGGGCCGAGCTGCGAGGCGTCGAGGTTGCCGATGTGCGATGGGTTGCCGATGGGCTGTGTCATGTCATCTCCTGATCGTGGGTTGTGCTGGTCGGGCCGACGGTGCGTCACCGTCGCCGAGGTGCTCTGCCCGCCATCCTGTCAGACTCAGTCGGTCTTCACATCCGAGGGCTGGATCGTGTACGGGTTGGTGCTCAGGGCTCCGAAGACCCCCTCCTCTGCGAGTTCCTTGAGCTGCGCCTCGTCCTTGACTCCGGTCGCCCAGACCTTGAGATCCGTGCCGGTCCACTTCGCCGCAGATTCCGCGTCCACGGCGATCATCGAGTACCCCATGGCGGCCAGCGACTCCTCGTCGGATGCGGTCGGGTCGCCGGTGTACATCGCGGCCACTCCGAATTTGGACGCCGCTTCGGCGACTTCGGCATTCGCGGTCCTCACGATCGTCGAATCGGCGATGTCCGCCTCGGCGATCTTATCCAGCACTGGGCCCGCCACCTCTGGGGATTCGATCAGGGGCATGAGGACGGTGGCACCGGCCATCTGGTCGACCATCTGATCCCAGGTGATGGGCTCGCCGGGCGCAGTGTCCTTGCGCGGGGGTTTGATGGTCTCGTCGAGGAACGAGTCACGATCCAGCGACGACAGATCGTCCTCGAGCCCCATGTCCTCGGGCGCAGTCTTCGGGTCAGCCGCGATGATCGTGCCGTCGCCCAGCTTCGCCAGGGTCGGGGCCGGCAGGTAACCGAACTTCGTGTTCTCGGTGAAGGCACGTTCGGAGTTCGCCGGATAGACCTCGGATCCGCCGTCGAGGGCGGCGACCGTGGGCTGCTCGAGAGAGTCGATGGTCAGGTGGTTCTCCTCGCCGAAGAAGCTGAGGCCGAGCACGACGGCGAGGCCGATGACGACGACGAGACCGGCCCACAGTGGCGCGTTGAACTTCTTCGGCTCCGGGCGCTCGGGCACAGGAGCGCGTTCGACGTCGTGCGGCTGATCGGTCGGCTGACCGCTGGCGGCCTGAGCCCGGTTGACCTGGTCGCGCTCATTGCGACCGTACCGGCGCTTCTTCTTGCTCAACGGCTGCCGTCCTTCGTCGATCCGGCGCCGGTGACCAGGCCGCGCAGGAAGCCGGCACCCCAGCACAGGTGCATGGTGGGCAGGATGAGCCCGAACCAGGCGCGTTCGCGTCGTCCGCAGTCCTCGGCCGCCGAGGCGGTCGCCAGGATCCCCGAGATGTAGCCCAAGCTGGGCACGTGGACCAGAGAGGTGAAGCGGCGCAGGAACTTCGGCCACGCCTTCGTCCGCCCCGTGATCTGCAGGAGGGCTTCGATGACGCTGGCGCCCATGCCGAGGACCAGCAGAGGGGGCGCGAAGTAGCGCAGCGAGTTGGCCGATCCGTAGCGGCGGATGAGTTCTGCGCGCCAGATGCCGGTGGCCCAGAACTGCTGGCCGATCTTCGACCAGGAATCGCGTGGCCAGTAGGTGACTTCCATGTCCGGGTTGAACCAGATGCGGCCGCCGGAGGTGCGGATGCGCAGGTTGAGCTCCCAGTCCTGGCCGCGTTTGATGCCTTCATCGAAGCCGCCGAGGTGATCGAAGACCTCACGTCGATAGACGCCGAGGTAGGCCGACTCGGCCTCGCCCGCTTCGTCACCGGAATGATAGGCGGGACCGCCGAGGCCGACCGGTGACGTATAGGCCCGAGCGACGGCCTTCTGGAAGGAGGTTGTGCCGCGGGCGAGCATGAGCCCACCGCAGTTGGCGGCCCCGGTCTCACGCAGGGTGTCGATGGCCTGACGTGTGTACTCGGGGTTGAGCCCGGAGTGTGCGTCGACGCGGATGATGACCGGGTGTCGGGTCACGGCGATCGCGAGGTTGAGTCCGATCGGGGTCGCCGCATCGGGATTGTCGACGGTCTGGATGCGGGAGTCCTGTGCCGCCATGTCCGCGATGATGGCGTTCGTGTCGTCGGTCGAAGGGCCGAGCGCGAGGACGACTTCCTTGTCCCCGTCGTAGTCCTGGGCCAGGATCGTGGTGATCGCTTTGGCGATGTGCTCGGCCTCGTTGAGGACCGGCATGATGAAGGAGACTCCGGGCTTATCAGCCAAAGGCGGCAGACCCTCCGGGGTCAGGATCTCAGGATTTTTCGACACGCCTTCAATCTTCCCACATGCCTGCCATCTCGGCCTGGAGGGAGTGTTCAGGAGCCAGCGAGCCGGTCAAGGCCCCTGAGCGACCTCCCCCATGGCGCAGTGGCAGATATCGACGATGCCCATGCCTCGCAACCAGAAGGCACAGACAAGCTGATGGTCGCCGTCCAGCTGTCAGGCGACGGATACGACAAGGGCTCATTCGCCGGTGTCGTCGTCGACCCGGACATCGGCAAGACATCCGATCAGGTCCAGGTGAAGGCAAACCAGTCGTCGGACGCCGAGGCTCAGGTGACCACCTGGGTGAATGGCGAGTCGCAGTGATCATCATCAGCACCTGCGCGTCCGCGTGTGCGGTGACCGTCGGAGCCGGATGCGTGGCATGCGTAGCCGGTTTCACCGCGATCGGAGGAGCTAGTGTCGGAAGATGCCTGAGCACGTGACTCATCATGGAACTATGATGGCCATAGCAACAACTCCACTTGAGACCACAAACCAACTGGAGGGACAATGAGAATTCCGCTGAAAGCCAGATGGATCATCGCCCTGTTGTTTCTTGCGATCGCGTCGCAAGCGCTTGCATTCGCTCCGGGACTGCATGATCTCACAGCAGTATTCTGGGGACTGTCTTTCGCCTTCATGGTCGGCGCGCTCGTCGTCGCGGTCATACGCTTCCGCGAAGAGCGGACGAAATCGACCGAATAGCGACGATCGCGCTCTGAGCGATCAGAGGGGCCCGGCGCGCTGTGCATGCAACGCGCCGGGCCCCTCGACGTGGTGCACCCAAGGGCGCGGTGACGCCCCGAAGGCTTGTGCGCCGCCCCACACCCGGCGTACATTGGCAACATAGGACATCAGACGTCTTATGTATCAGTCGGGACTTGGCATCGACGCGGATCCCGTTCGGTCTTCATGTGAGGAGGGAGCATGGACGCTCCGGGACTCGGCGGCCTGAATTGGGCCGTGATCATCATCTATCTGCTCGCGACACTGGGAATCGGAGTGTGGTTCACCCGCAAGGCGAGCACCGGAACCGAATCCTTCTTCAAGGCCAATGGCCGCATCCCCGCCTGGGCGGCAGGCTTCAGCATCTACGCGACGACACTGTCCGCCATCACCTATATGTCCACGCCCGAGCAGGCCTTCCTCACTGACTGGTCCTATGCGGCCGGCAACATCGCCATCTTCGCGATCGTCCCGCTGCTCGTGATCTTCTACATCCCCTTCTTCCGCAAGCTCGACGTCACCACCGCCTATGAATACCTCGAGGAGCGCTTCGGACCCACCATCCGCGTGCTCGGATCGGCCCTGTTCGTGCTCTTCCACATCGGCCGTGTCGCCATCGTGATCTACCTGCCCACACTGGCGATCAGCTCGGTCACCGACATCAGCCCCGTCCTGGTCGCCGCCGCGGTCGGCGTCCTCTCCGTCGTCTACACCTTCCTCGGCGGCATCGAAGGCGTCATCTGGTCGGATGTGGTCCAGGGCATCATCCTCCTCGTCGGTGCCGCCGTGATCCTCGCCTTCGGCATCGCCGCCCTCGACGGAGGCCTGGTCACCGTGGCCGCGGACGCCGCGGCCGACGACAAGTTCATCTCGGCCGACAACTGGAAGTTCGGCGGAGCGGCCGCGGCCATTCCGATCGTCTTCCTCGGCTCGGTATTCAACAACCTCCACCAGTACACCGCCAGCCAGGACGTGGTGCAGCGCTATCAGACGACCGATTCGCCGAAGTCCACCGTGCGGTCGCTGATCGTCAACGGAATACTCGCCCTGGTGACCATTCCTCTGTTCTACGGAATCGGCACGGTCCTCTACAGCTACTACCAGCACGCCGAGGCTCTCCCCGAGGGGTTCAACACCTCGGCGCTGGTGCCCTACTTCGCCGTCACCGCTCTTCCGGCCGGCATCTCCGGACTGCTGATCGCTGCGATCTTCGCCGCCGCGCAGTCGACGATCTCCTCGAGCCTGAACTCGATCTCGGCTTGCGTGACCGTCGACATCCGCGACCGCTTCTTCCCCCACAAAGACGGCCAGGCACACACCGGAGTCGGCTTCTCCCGACTGGTCATCGTGATCGTCGGTGCCATTTCGGTTGCGGTCGCCCTGTACCTGTCCGTCACGGACCAAGCACAGACCTGGGACCTGTTCCTGTCCATCACCGGGCTGTTCGGAGTTCCGCTCGCAGGCGTCTTCGCACTCGGCATCTTCACCAGACGCGCCAACAGCGCAGGAGTCCTCGGCGGCCTCCTGCTCGGCGCCGCACTCGCCTGGTACGTCCAGGACGTGGCAGGGTTGACACCGTTCGCCGTATCGACTGTGGCATTCATCGGCGCCGTCATCTTCGGCTACGTGATCTCCCTGTTCACCGGTTCCCGGAACCTGGGCGACCACGACGTGACCGCCCTGACGATCTACGGCAGACGAGCGACGTACACCCGTCGCACCTCATCCTCTCCCTCCTTGGCAGCAACCGCCTCGGCAGGGGACAGCAACAACACCGAGCAAGGACAGATCAATGAGTGAATTCCACGGCATCATCCCACCGCTGCAGACACCGCGCACCGCGGACGGTCAGGTCGACTGCGCAGGCATCTCCGCTCTCGTCGACCACCTCGTCGACGGTGGAGTCCACGGCATCTTCGCACTCGGCTCTTCCGGTGAGGTCCCCTACCTCACCGACGACGAACGTGATCTCGTGCTGCGCACGGCCCTCGAGGCCGCCGGTGGTCGAGTCCCGGTTCTCGTGGGAATCAGCGAACAGAGCACGAACCGCGTCCTCGCTGAGGCCGATCGGCTGCTGTCGATCGGTGGGGACGCTGCCGTGGTGACCACTCCCTTCTATGCGCTCTCCGATGCCGCCGAGGTGGAGCGACATCTGCGCACGATCGCCGGAGGAATCGACCTCCCCCTCTTCGCCTACGACATTCCCGTGCGCACCCATATGAAGATGCCGCTCGAGCTCACTGTGCGCCTCGCCCAGGAGGGTGTGCTGGCCGGGGTCAAGGACTCCTCGGCCGATGACGTGGCCTTCCGCCGGCTGCTGCTCGAGATTCGCGACCTTCCCGAGTTCGCCGTCTTCACCGGCCACGAGGTGGTTGCCGACGGTGCTCTCCTCGGCGGCGCCGACGGGATCGTCCCGGGTCTGGGCAATGTCGATCCCGCGGGCTATGTGCGCCTCTACGAGGCCGCGAAATCCGGGGACTGGACGGCCGCGAGAGCCGAACAGGATCGTCTGGCGCGACTCTTCCAGATCACCGGGGCGGCCGATCCTCAGCGTGTCTCGGCCGGGGCGACCGGCCTCGGCGGGTTCAAGACCGCCCTGCAGCTCATGGGCGTCATCGGCTCGAACCGCATGGCCGAGCCGATGCTCGCCCTCGACGCGGCAGAGACCAGCCGGGTCAGGAAGACGATCTCCGCAGAGGGACTTCTGTGACCCGAGCCGCCGTCGTTGCCGTCGATGTCGGGGGCACGAAGATCCGTACCGGTTCGGTCATCGACGACAGCGTGGGCCACCTCCGTGAGGTGCCCACCCCCGCCGCTGCGGGTCGAGAGGCCATACTCGACTCCATCGCCGAGGTGGCTCATGCGGTGATGACAGACGCCGCTGAGGCCCCCGGTGGGCCCGATCTCCGTTGGAGGGTGGGCCTCGGTTCGGCCGGAGTCATCGACCCCGAGACGGGAACGGTGGTCTCGGCGACCGACTCGCTCACCGGCTGGACAGGGACACGCCTGACCGCAGGACTTCGCGACCGGCTCGGCCTTGAGACACGGGCTGTCAACGACGTCCATGCCCATGCTCTCGGGGAGGCGCTCGCGGGAGCGGCCCGAGGGACCCGCAGCTGCCTGCTGGTGGCTGCGGGCACGGGAATCGGCGGCGGTCTCATCACCGCAGGACGCCTGCTGACGGGGCGTCATGCGGCGGCGGGACACATCGGCCACATGCCGGTCGCATCTGCCCAGGCACTGCCCTGCCCCTGCGGCGGAGTCGGGCACGTCGAGGCGATCGCCTCAGGTCCCGCCATCCTCGCGGCGCATCGCCTCGCCGGCGGCGGGAACGTAACCTCGACACGCGAGCTGGCTCAGGTCGCAGCCGCCGGCGATGCGATCGCTGCGCGTGCCTTCGACCGGGCCGGACGTGCACTGGGCTCGGCGCTGGGCGGATTGGCCAATGTGCTGTCCCCGGAGGCCATCGTCATCAGCGGTGGCCTCGCCGGCGCCGGCGAGCCCTGGTGGCGCCCGATGCGTGAGGCATTCGAGGCCGAACTCATCCCCGCCGTGCGCGGGCTCGAACTGGCACCGGCGGAATTGGGACAGGATGCCGCGCTGATCGGGGCGGCGAGTCTGTGGTCGGCCGACCACGGGTACTCAGGCAGCATCGACGGGACCTCAGACAACACCAGCGAAGAGACTGATTGATGTTCACCAAGCAGGAGATCTGCGACGCGATCCGAGGCCGACTCATCGTCTCGGCCCAGGCGTATCCGGGAGAGCCCATGCGGGATCCACGGACCACGGCCCAGGTGGCGGCGTCCGTCGTGCGCGGCGGCGCTGCCGCTCTGCGCGTGCAGGGGCTCGCCGACATCGAGGCGACACGCTCGGCGGTCGAGACTCCGGTCATCGGCCTGTGGAAGGACGGCACCTCCGGCGTCGTCATCACTCCCACGTATCAGCACGCCCACGCCGTGGCCCTGGCCGGTGCCCATGTCGTTGCCCTCGACGGCACTCGCCGTCCACGCCCTGATGGTCTGAGCCTGGCCCAGACCGTCGCCCGTCTGCATGAGGAAACGAATGCGCTGGTCATGGCCGACTGCGGCAGCCTCGACGATGCTCTCGACGCTGCAGAGTCCGGCGCGGACTTCATCAGCACCACCCTGGCCGGTTACTCGGGCGAACGCCCGAAGACGCCCGGGCCCGACATCGAGCTCCTGCGCGAGATCCGGCAGGCGGTCCTGTCGCCGATGCTCGTCGCCGAGGGCCGGATCCACACTCCGTCGGATGTGTCAGCGGTGCTGTCCGCCGGCGCCGAGGCGGTGGTGGTGGGAACGGCGATCACCCACCCGGCCACGATCACGTCCTGGTTCGTCGACGCCTGCGAGACTCCCTGACGCCTGCGAGACGCCCTGGCTCCTGCGACAGGCTGGGGGCTTTTCGGCTCAGAGCATCCGCCGGTTCCGGTTCAGAGTCTGTTCCGATTCAGAGTCTGTTCCGGTCCAGCTTGCTCGCGTAGGTCTGGCGATAGTAGTCGCCCAGCTGCAGGCGTGAGGCGGCTGCGTCGTCGACGAGGACAGTGGCATGCGGATGCATCTGCAGCACGGTCGCCGGCCACATCGATGAGATCGGGCCCTCCACCATCTGGTGCACGGCCTCTGCCTTGTGTCCGCCGGTGGCGATGAGCATGAGGTGACGGGCCTCCATGATCGTGCCCAGTCCCTGGGTCAGGCAGTGTTGGGGCACCTGGTCGACGTTGTCGTCGAAGAACCGGGCGTTGTCCATGCGTGTCTGATGTGCCAGTGTCTTGACGCGGGTCCGTGAGGCCAGGGACGACCCCGGCTCGTTGAACGCGATGTGACCGTCCGTCCCGATTCCGAGGATCTGCAGATCGATGCCTCCCGCCTCGGCGATGGCCCGGTCATATTCCGCGGACGCGGCGGTGAGGTCCCCGGCCATCCCGTTCGGTCCCTGGACCGCACCGTCTTCGAAGTCGACGCGTGAGACGAATTCCGCGTCGATGACATTGCGGTAGCACTGCGGATGCGAGGCGGGCAGTCCGACGTACTCGTCGAGCATGAACCCACGAACCCCGGCGAATGACAAGCCGTTGTCCTCATGACGTCGGGTCAGTTCATCGTAGACGGACAGCGGACTCGAGCCGGTGGCCAAGCCCAGCACGGGTGCGGATTCGCGGTGCAGAAGGCGTTCGATGGCATCGGCCACCAGTGTTGCCAGCTCGTGGTCGTCGGCAATGATGACTTCCATCGGTTCTCTCTCTGTGCGCTGTGTGTGCTGCTGTCGGTGGTGGCCGGTACCGGCCTATATCAGGTGACGCCGCGGTCGAGGGCACGCGCGATCGGCTCGTAGTGGACTGTGATCGCAGCGTGGAAGGCCTCCACGTCTCCGTCCTGGGCTGCCTCGAGCATCTGCCCGTGCGCCCGGGCCGTCTGCTCCAGGTCGGCTGCCACTGCGACGTTGAGCCTCGGCAGCACGGCCGTGTGCACATCCCAGAAAGCCGCCACGAGCTGGCCGACGAGCGAATTGCCCAGTGACGCCAGGAGTCCCGTGTGGAAGGCCCTGTCCTGGTGGGGAAACGACTTCCCGGCCTGCGCCATGGCGACCATCTCGTCGACCAGGGCCGAGAGTTCGGGGTTCGTGGTGCCCTGCAGGCTCCCCACGATCGCCTCGGACATTCCGTAGTCGAGCGCCTGCCGCACCTCGACGACATCCCGCAGCGCGCGCAGATCATCGCCGGGACTGAGCACACCGCGGAAGACCAGCGCTTCGACGAGTGCATCCAAGGACATCTCGCCCACATAGGTTCCGTGCCCATGGCGGACGTCGACGATGTCGAGGGTCGAGAGTTTGCGAACGGCTTCCCTGACGTTCGAACGGGAGACGCCGAGGCGGTCGCACAATTCCCCCTCGGTGGGCAGGAGGTCTCCGGGTCGGAGTCCGTCCGCGAGGATGAGATCTTTGATCCGGTCGGAGGTCGTCGTCTTCCGGTGACCGGTGGTGTTGTCGGTGGCAGGTTCGCGCTGACTCGTCGTCGATGTCTCAGACATAGTCACCTTCCACAGATAGTTCCGCACGCAGATTCCAGTATACGTCTGACATCAGATGTGCAGCCACCGGCACGGCCCTCGTAGCATCCGGAGTGTCTCGGGCGAATCCACACTTGTCGCACGGTTTCCCACAACGGCGGTGGGCCCTAGGCTCGAATCAGGAACAGCCAAGGTCTCCCTCGCATGTGTGCATCAATCACCAGTAGAGTGGGACAGCAACAGATGTTGTAAGAAATAGCGGACCCACACAGCTCGGAGGAGCCATGGAAATCCTCACCGGAAGCGTCATCGTTGTCATAATCGTCGTCCTCATCCTCGCCGTACTGCTGTTCGGCAAGCTGAGGACCAGCCTGTTCTTCACCGTCAAGACACAGGAGAACGTCGTCGTCGAACGATTCGGCAAATTCAAGAAGGTCGCGAAGCCGGGCCTGAACTTCAAGATGCCGCTCGTCGAGACCACCAGCAAACCGATCTCGCTGCGCGTCCAGCAGCTCGAGGTCAACATCGAGTCGAAGACGAAGGACAACGTCTTCGTCACCGTGCCG